>JBKOUJ010000106.1:0-20552 GCA_046723355.1 Actinomycetota bacterium
GGCCGCCGGGACGAATTGGCCGCCCGCCAGCGAAGTCGTCGTGTCTCCATCGGCGAGGAGCCAACGATGTGTCGGCGTCGCCCAGATGGTCCGCTTGAACCTCGAGACGTTCCGGATCGTCAGCCGCCAGCCGCCGTACCTGTCGCGCTCCTCGAATGCCGGCGCAAGCTCGACCTTGACCAGCGGCTTCCGACGGAATCGCTTCACGAGCGCCGGCTTGAAGCCGTCGTCCGTCAAGACGCGGCACGCCTGGTTCTCGAGGTCGGCAAAGCTACGGATTCCCTGGGACGTCATGAAGCGCTCATCGGGCGCGAAGCAGTCGATGCACTCCTCCGGGTCGATGATCAGGATCCGCTCGAACTCGTGGATGCAGTCGACTGGGCAGACGTCGACGCACGAGAGGTCTTTGATGTCGATGCAGGGCTCGGCGATGATGTACGTCATCGGAGCCGGAAACTCTACTTAGGTCGTCAGCTCCTCGACGAGGTCCTTCGCGCGCTCGGTCAGGGCCGATTTTGCGACCACCTGATCGAATCCGGCCTCGTGCGCTGCGCGTAGTCCGGAGGTGTCGGTGTGGTTCGTGAAGCCGAGAATCGGGACCTCGGGATAGTTGTCCGCGACCTCATCGGGGTCGATCCGGCCGATGTCCGCGATCACGAGATCGGGCGGATCGACGCTGTCGACCGTGATGAGGTGGTGGCCCGGCAGAAGAACCTCGAGCTTCCCGCGAAAAAAGAGGTCGACCCCCGCGAGCAGGATCGTGGCCACGTGGCGAGGGTAACACTCTCGATCCTTCTTCCAAAGCGTTTGACACCGGGTTGTTACGCTCGTGGCGGTGTCTGAGGCCGAGTTCCGAAGCGTCGCCCGCGTGGAGGACATCCCGCGCGGGACGATCGCCGCCTTGCAGGTCGACGGCGTGGACATCGCGGTCGCGAACGTGGGCGGCGACTTCTTCGTGATCCAGGGTCATTGCCTGCATCTGCAGGGGCCGCTCGGGGAAGGCCACCTCGAGGGCGCGGTGTTGAGCTGCCCATGGCACGGCTGGCAGTACGACGTTCGAACAGGCGAGAACGAGTTCGACCGAGCCATCCAGCTGAAGACCTATGAGGTGACAGTCGAGGACGGCGAGGTAAAGGTCGCCCTCGCAAGCGAGCGCCTCAGCTGACCGACGACTCGCTCGCGAACGGGCTCGAATTGATCCGCGCGGGCGAGTTCTTCGCGGCACACGAGGAGCTGGAGGACGCGTGGCGGGCGGCTGAGCCGGCGGAGCGCGACTTTCTTCAGGGACTCGTCCACGTCGCCGTCGCCTGGTACCAGGCGGGCCGTGGCAACCGCGTCGGCTGCGAGCGCCAACTCGAGAAGGCGCAGCGGCGGCTCGGTCCGTACGCGCCCCAGCACCGTGGCATCGACGTAGCCGCGCTGCTCGAACAACTCCGGGCGGCAGCCGAGATGGTCGAGGCCGGCTCGCTCGAGCTCGAGCAGCCGTCTCTCTAGTACACGCGCGCGCGCAACCCCCACCCTTTATGGGTGGGGCTCAACCCTCCTCCCTCGTGCTTGACGATACGGCCGAAATCGCGCACGCGTGGGTGACGCGTCGGGCACGAATGCGCAAATTCTCGCCGGCGCAGCGAGCGCGCCGCCCTCCAGCGGCCTCGGGCCGGGACAAACGCCTAGGAGGGTCCGGCGAAATAACGTCGATGCCGCCGGCGCACGCTGCTCGCCCCTGGCAGCGCCCTCGGTCGCGCCCATATCTACGGATATGGACGCTCCCTGCGTCCTCCCCAGGGAACGAGCATCGCACGCCGGCGACGAGCGCCATTCCGCCGAACCCTCCTAGTGCAAGCCGACGGCTTCGAGCGTGCGGTTGAAACCGACGCTCAGCCACCAGATCCGGTCGAAGAAGAGCAGCAGCCCGACAGCGATGAGTAGCGCCCCGCTGACCGTCCGGATCGCGACGTAGTGGTCGCGGAGCCACCGAAACGGGCCCATCACGTGCGAGAACGCGATCCCGGCGAGCACGAACGGAACCGCCAACCCCAGCGAGTACGCGAACAGGAGCACCGATCCCCTTAGCACGGTCGACGTCGATCCCGCCAGCACGAGGATCGCCCCGAGCACCGGGCCCATGCACGGCGCCGCGCAGACCGCGAAGGCGGCCCCGAGCAGTGCACCCGAGCCTCGCCGTCGCGCCTCACCCACCAGGCCTGGCGCCACAAGCCGTTCAGGGAACGGCAGCAGCCCGATGAACGCGAGCCCGAACACGACCACGACGAAGCCCGCCACCGCCTGGACACGCGTCGAGTTCAGCGAGACCGAGTCGCCGACGAGCCCCGCCCCCGCCCCGAGCGCGACGAACAGCGCCGTGAACCCCGCCACGAACGGCAGGCTCCCGATCAACACGCGGCGCGTCGTCCCAGGCTCGCCAAGCCGTCCCGCCTCCACCGCTGAGACGGCGGAGAGGTACCCAGGCACGAGCGGCAAGACGCACGGCGCCACGAAAGAGAGAACCCCGGCGAGAAAGGCCACCGGAACCTGCCCGGCCAAGCCTACGGCTCCCGGAATGACTTCCGGCTCGTCAGCACCGGGTCATTGAACCGTTTGCGCCGCGCACCACACGCGCCCTCACTCGAAACGAGACAGCGCTTCGTCGACCCTGCGCTCGAGCTCTGGATCCATCGGGCCTCGCCCGTTCGAGGACTGCATCGCCGGCACGTCGGGGTCTGCCCGCCCACGGCTCCACCCCCACGCCGCCACCCCGAGCACGGCCGCGGCGCCGAGCAGCCCGACGATCGGCAGAAGCCAGGCGAGCAGGTTGAAGCCGTGCTTGGGCGGAGAGGCGAGGATCGACTCGCCGTACTGCTGGACCAACAAGTTCTTGATCTGCGTCTTCGTCCACCCCGCACGGATCCGGATCTGGATCTCGCGCTCGATCTGCTTCGCGGCTGCGGAGTCGGACTGTGCCAGCGTCGTTCCGCAGACCGGGCACATCACCTCGTTCTCGAGCTCGTTCAACGTCGGATGCCGCTCGCTCGCCAGGGCCGCCGGCGCCAGCAGGAACGCACACGCGAAGGCAATCGCAAGCCGCGTCATGCCGGTGACTCGGCCGCGAGCTTCTTCAGGAAGCGCGGCAGATCCTCCTCCACGTCCATCTTTCCGATCACCTTGCCGTCGCGGTCGATGAAGAAGATGCGCGGGATCGGGAGCCCGCCCCACGTGTTCAGCACCTTGCGGCCCTGCTCGCGCACGATCGTGTAGGTGAGGCCGTACTTGCTCACGTAGCGCTTGGCGTCGGAGCTGAAGTCGTCGGTGTTGACGCCGATGAAGTCGATCCTGCCTCGGTACCGGCGCGAATACCTCTCGAGCCGCTTCGACTCGTACGGGCACGCGTAGCACCAGGAGGCGAAGAAGTCGAGTACTCGCGGCCTCTTGATCGACGCGAGCTCGACATCGCCGTCGCCGTTCAGGCGCGGCAAGGTGAAGTTGGGGGCGTTCGGCCGCTTGCCCTGCGAGAGCTGCGCCGCGACGCCTCCGCCGGGGTCGTGAGTCAGCTTCCAGACGAGCAGGGCGAGGAGGCCCGCAACACCCGCCAGAGCGAGCGCCTGCAGGCCCAGTCGCATAGATCTCATGCCGAGACGATGAAGACGGTTGTGCCGATGTGGACGTGGCCGAAGAGCCACTCCGCATCCGGAATCCTCATCCGGATGCAGCCGTGCGAGGCCGAGTAGCCGATCGACGCTGCGTCGGGGGTGCCGTGAATGCCGACACCCGGAGCGCTCAGGCCCATCCAGCGGGTGCCGAGCGGGTTCCCGGGCCCGGGCGGCACGGGCCTCAGGCCGTGCGCCCAGGTCGAGCTCGGCGGGTACCACCACGGGTTTCTCCACTTGACCACGATCCGGAAACGACCGAGCGGCGTCGGATAGCTGGCCTCGCCGGTCGCGACCGGGAAGACACGCCAGGGGCGCATCCCCTCGTAGAGGTGGAGCCGGTTCGAGCCGCGCCGGATCACGATCACCGCGCCGAAGTTCGTGCGCGTGAGGACCGGCTTGATCACCTTCTGGCGCAATCGCAACGGACCGCGCTTGTTCCCCAGCAGCGCGTTGACGATGGCCGACTCGGCCCGGCCCCGATAGAGCTCGAGACCGGCGACCGGCTTTGCGATCCAAGGGCGCAGGTTCCGGAGATAGAGCTGGGCATCGACCGGTTTCGTGTCGAAACGCTTCGCGACCACGGCCACGTACTTGCGAACGCGGGTTCGGTTGACGGAGACGCCGAGCGGGATCGCGGTGCCGGGCGCGGCGCTTCGCGCGCGCGCGACGCCTTCGCCGATCCGCGCGGCGGCGCCGATCTGTCCGGGATGGGGCGCCAGTTCGTGATGCCTGACGACGATGAGAAGCGGTTCCGAGAACGCCTGGTCGACGGCCGTGTAGGCGGCATCCGGCGTCATCCCGCCGACCTCGACACCGCCGATCGTGACGCCGGCCGAGATGACAGGGACAGGCGCAGTCGTCGTGGTTGCGGTCGTGCTCGTCGTCGTCGCCAGGACGGACAGCGGCCCGGCGCCTGACGCCGCGGCGGCCGCGAGCAGGCCGCCGATCGCGAACACCACCCCGAAAACTCCTGCGAACGCCGCACGTTTCACGCGCTGAATTGTAGGAACAGCCGGGGGTCGTCGCTGATCACGCCGTCGACGTCGAGCGCGACGACGCGCTCGACCAGCGCCCGCTCGTTCACCGTCCAGGTCCAGACAGCGGCGCCGGCTTGGTGGCACCCCTCGACTGCTCCCGGCGAGAGCACGGCGTAGTGGAGCATCGCCACGCTCGCGCCGGTCGACCGCAGCCAGCGCGGCAGGCGCCGAGGCAACGCCCGCGCAAGCACGCCGACTGCTGTCGGGACGAGCGGCGCGAGCAGGCGGCGTCGGGCGAGGCCGCGACGGTCCTCCGGGTAGGTGAGCCCGACCGCGAGCTCCGGCTCCTCGGTGCGCAAGTCGCGGAGGGTCGGGGTCCAGTGCGAGCTCGCGACCGCCCTGTCGACGAGGCCGTGCCGGCGCAGCGCGGCGCTCACCTTGCGGCCGTGCCGAAGACATTTGACGTCGACGTGCAGGCCGGTGCCGTTCTCCGCGAAGAGCTCGAGCGCCTGCTCGAAGGTCGGCAGGTCAGGCGCAACCTCGCGGAGCTCCGCGAGCCGCAGCGGCCGGACGCTGCCGCCCGAGGCGCCGTGGCTCACCTCGAGGAGGTCGTCTGAATGCGCCAGCACCAGGGTGCCGTCGGCGAGGTCGAGCACGTCGAACTCGACAAAGTCGACGCCGAGCTCGACGGCCCGCTGGAGGGATGCGAGCGTGTTCTCAGGCTCGAGTGCGGCCGCGCCGCGGTGTCCGATTCGGAGCACCCGCGGGTCGCGGCGGAGTCGCGTCACGTCCGCCGAATGACCACGACCGCGCAGTCGTCGGCGAGATCGCTGCCGGCGAAGGCGCGGCAATCGTCGACGACCGCGCGCGCGAGCGGCGCGGCTCCGAGCCCGGCTTGCGACGCGAGCAACGCGTCAAGCCGTTCCTCGCCGTAGATGTCGCTGCCGTGGCGGGCCTCGATGACGCCGTCCGTATAGACCACGAGCGCCCCACCAGCGGGAAGCTCGTCCCGCAGCTCCTTGTAGCTCTGCGCCGGTTCGATTCCGAGCGCGAGCCCGCCGGCCCTGAGGGACCTCACCTCGCCCTCCGCCGTGACGAGCCGAGGCCATGGATGTCCGGCGCAGCCGCAGGCGACCTCGCCGCTGGCCGGGTCGACCACGACATAAGCCATCGTTATGAACTTGCTCGGCCCGACCTCTCCGACCACGACATCGTTCGCCGCGGCGAGGAAGTCGGCCGGCTCCGGATGCTCACGCGCAAGCGAGCGGAACACGAACTTCGCCATCGCCATGTCGGCCGCCGCATCGATCCCGTGGCCGGTGACGTCGCCAAGGGCGACCGCGAGACGTCCGTCGTCGAGTCGGAGGAAGTCGTAGACGTCTCCGCCGACGTCGAGGCGCGCGGACGACTCGTAGACGTCGCCCAGCTCGAGGCCCTGTATCGCGGGGTAGCCGCGTGGGAGAAGCGAGCGCTGCATCGTGTCGGCAAAGCGCTTCTGCTGCTGGTAGAGGCGGGCGTTCTCGAGAGCTAGGGCCGTCTGGCCCGTCACCGAGATCGCGAGCTCGAGGTCCGCCTCGCCGATCGGCCGACCCGGATCGAGCGAGAGCATCGTCAGGGTTCCGAGCACCTCCGCGGGCGTGGAGACGGGCACAATCGCCGTCGTCGACCCGCGTTCGAGGAACGGCACGAGCAGCGCGTACGCACCGCCGAGCTCGAGGGCTATCTCCGGATCGAGCACGAGCGGCCGGCCGCCGGCGAAGAGGCCACGCAGCCGCGGCGACAACGGCTGCGGCCGGTAGAGGATCTGCGCGACCGGCTCGTGCAGACGCTCGTCGCGGACGTGTAGTGCCTGCGTGAGTAGAGCTTCGCCTCGTTCGTCGGGCATTCGAATCCCGACGGCGTCGAGCTTGAGGAGATCGGCGCAGGTCCTGACGAGCGCCTCCAGCGTCGTCTGCAGCGACAGGCTCTGCGCGAACGACTGCGAGATCTCGTAGAGCGCGCTCAGCCGCTTCGACGCCTCTTTCTCCGCATCGAGCGCATGCTTGCGCTCGTCATCGCTCCGGGTCGCCTTCTCGTGCAGGCGTGCGTTCTGGACAGCGACCGCCAGCTGCGCCGCGAGCGCGGTCACGAGCGCGAGCTCGTCCTGCGTCAGCGTCCGCCGGTGCGGCGGGAAGATGGCGAGCAGCCCGATCAAGTCCTCGCGGACTCGTAGCGGCAGCCCGACCGCTGCCTCGATCCCCGTCTCCGCGAGCTGCTCGCGAACGGGTGCAAGCCTGACGTCTACGACCGCATCCTCGATCAGCAGCGCGTCCCGCCCTCGTAGAGACCCGCGCGCGAGTTCAAACAGCCGCTCGGCCACCCGCGTGTGCGGTCCGGTCAGCCCGCGCCCGGCGGCTTCGAGTAGGCGCTGGCCGTCGGGCTCGAGCAGGTAGACGGCGAGCCGCTCCGCCCCGAGGAGCTCCGCGACGCGGTCGATCGCGGTCTCGAGCGTGTGGACGAGCGAGAGCTCCGCGATCGCCTGACCGACCACCGCAATGAGAGTCCGGCTGCGCTCCAGCTCGACCGACTGCTGGCGCGCCCGCTCGCTCGAGCGCAGCGCGTGCGTCGCCCGCGCGGCAAACGTCGTCAACGCATCGAGCACGTCGTCGGCCGGCACCGGCGGCTGCTCGAACCTAAGCTCGAGAATCCCGATCGGCGGTTGCCCGAGCTGCAGGATCCAGGAGTGGGATGCGATCGCGAGCGGGACTCGGCCGGCAAGGGCTCCTGCGATCTCGCTCGCCTCGGGATCGTCGACGCCGAATGCGCCAGCCGCGCGAGGGCGCATGTCGTCGTCGAGCCGCCAGACAACGGCGCCGCGGGCGTTGGTCGCCTGGGCCGCCAGCCGGGCGATCTCCTCAGCGGTGCGCCGCTCGTCGCCCCCGGTGGCGAGCGCGTCGCCGCCGAGGCGCAGGAGATCGGCGGCGTCGAGCGGCCTTCGGTCGCCGTTCGCGCCGACCCCGCCGAGCGCGACTCCCGCGTGCTCCGCAGCCAACTCGGCGAACGCGCGCTCCTCCGCCGAAAATGCTCCGGCCCGCCGGAAGAGCTCGAGCCGGCCGAGGTCGTGGTCGGCCACGGTAATCGGGAATTCGATCGACACAGCGAGCCCGAGGCGACGCCCGATCGAACGCCGCTCTTCCGCTGTTCCGGAGTCGTCGAGACGCGAGCCCTGAAGCTCCGCCGCGACCGAAGTGGATGCGGCAGTGACGATGCGCGCCTCGAGCGACCGCTCGCCGCGCACCCACACAAGGACAAGGTCCGCGCCGGCGCCGCCGGCGGCGGCCTCGGCGATCTCCTGCAGGGCATCTTCCGCCGCGCCGCCCTCGGCCAGCCTGCGCAGTGCTGCGGCGAGCGCCTCGAGAGCTGCCGCACCCCCGCCTACCGCGATCGCCTGGCCCGGTTCCGTTTTCATCGCCCCCGCGTGGAAGTATCGCCTTTAGACTTCCGCCGATGGCGGAGCCCGCGTCGAAGATGCCGCCCGACGTCCCGGTCTACGACCCCGGCAGCGTCCAGCGGGAGTACCGCAGGCACCGAGCGAAGCGTGAAGCCCGCGCCCGCCGCACGCGCGAGCGCCGCGCCGCAAACATCCGCTTCTGGCTGATCGTGATCGGACTGATCGCGCTCAGCGTCTACCTGAGCATCGCCATGTGGCACCAGGTGCAGCGGCTCTTTGGCCTGTAGGAGCGTTCTACCTAATGGTGGCGGTGCGCCTCGACCGCCGAGGTCTCGAGCGCACGGCCAAAGGGGCTCCAGGCAACGGCCTCCCAGGATTCGCAACCGCACATCTGGCACGGCCGCAACTCGCGGCAGACCGTGACGGTATGCCCGCAATCCACGCAGCGGAACTCGCCCTTTCCGTGATCGCCGGCGGCCAGAAGAGGCGGCCTCTCGTCACCACCGGCGGCTGTGGTCGAATGTTCCCGGGATGCCGTCATCCCGACCCCCTGATTGGCAACCCGTGAATCTAACCACGAAGATGCCCATACTTCCACCGTGGCGACCGAGGAACCTCTCCCCCAGGGCAGCGTGAGCCGAAGGCCGGCGAGCCGCGCGCCGGCACTTGCTGGGAGCATGACGACGGTCGGCGCGCGCGCGACCTGGATCTCCGGACTCGTCCTCAGCATCTCTGCGTTCACAGACTGGTACGCGGGCTCGGGATCGGTAGGGCCGACGATCGCGGTGATCGGCTGGCACACGGGGACGCTGGGCAAGCTCGTCTTCTTCATCGGCCTGGCTGCAATCGCGCTCGTCGCGCTTCGGGAGGCCGGGATCGAGCTGCCGCCGAGCATCCCGGAGAGCCTGATCGTGATCGCACTCGGCTCTCTCTCGACGATCTTCGTCATGATCCGTCTGATCTCAATCCCCGACGAGTTCCTGCCCGCGAGCGGGCGCGGAATCGGGATCTGGATCAGCCTGCTCGCGTCACTCGCCTTGATCGGCGCGGGGCTCTTGTCAGCCAGCGAAGAGCTATAGCGATCCCGACGCCGAGCACGGCGCCGCCGAGCACGTCGAGTGGGTAGTGCACGCCGACGTACACTCGCGACCACGCGATCGCCGCGGCGAGGATGAAGAAGGCCGGCGCCGCACGGGGTACGTAGAACGACAGCACCGTCGCGCAGGCGAAGCTCACCGTCGCGTGGCCGGAGGGAAAGGAGCCGTCGTGCGGCGCATGGACGAGCGGCTTCGGCTCGGCGTAGGCGACGTTGGGCCGTTCGCGCCCGATGCCTTGCTTCAGCCCGAGCGAGATCAGCTGGCCGGCGAGGTCGGCAAGCGCGACTTCGAAGAACACCCAGGGGCGGCGCCAGAGGACCGCCAGCAGAGCCGCGATCGCGAGCCAGACGAATCCCTGGCCGCCTACCCATGAGAGCCCCTCGAACACCGGGTTGAGCCAGCCCGTGCGGTGATGGACCGCCCAGCGCTCGAGATGCTTGTCCCAGTTCAGGCTGGCAGCAGCTGCTTTGCGTGCTCGATCAGCTGCTGCGGATCGAACGGCTTGCCGAGGAATCCTTGGGCGCCGCGCGCCGCGGCCTCTCCGGTGGTTCCCTCGTCGACCTTGCCGCTGAACATGACGACCGGGATTGCGTCGATCCCGTGGCGCTCGCGGACCCGCCGCAACATCTCCCAGCCGTCAACCTCGGGCATCATCACGTCCAGCAGGACGAGGTCGGGCGACACCTCCTCGAGCACCTCGAGGCCCTCGTCGGCACTGCCGGCCTCACGGACCGAGTAGCCCTCCATCTCGAGATTCACGCGCACGTACTCTCGGACGCGCTCGTCGTCGTCGACGATCAGGACAACCGGTCCCTGCTGGACGGCGCCGCCGGGCCCGGAGCGATTCAGGAAGTTGTCGAGATCCGGGCGCCGGTAGCGACGGTGCCCGCCGGGCGTGTAGAACGCCGGCACGCGGCCCTGGTCGGACCACTTACGAATCGTGCTCTGCGCGACGCCCAAGTACTTGGCCGCCTGGCCCAACGTCAACCAGTCAGGATCACTGGTAGGCGGGCGCCTACCCGGGAATTCGCGCCGGGCCACCGGAGAAAGTTACCCAAAGCTGCAGCTTTCTAACCTCCGATCTTTGTAAGCGGCGGAAGCGTCCGCACCGTGGTCTGCACACCTCCGGGCCGCGGATTGTCGTGCAATGCCTGGCCGAGCGCGATGCCGACGGCAAAAGCGACCACGAGACCGACTGCGACCACGATCGTCTTTCGGGACGAGCGTCGTTTCGGGCGGCGGCGGGTCGAGGTCGTCGTCACGGCTCGTAGTCCACCGCTCCGCGCGAGTAGAGATGGAACGCGGCCTCGGTCGCGGTGGCTAGCCGTCTCGGCCACCCGCTCGCAGGCTCTGTCTCGGCAACCGCCTCACGCGCCCAGTCGTCGGCGGACGCGTAGAGATCGGCCAGCTCGGAGAGGCTGAAGCTCTGCCCGATCCGGCGCCGAAGGGCCGCGGTGACCGCGTCGAGCTCGGCCCGCACGGCCTCGGGCCGCTGCGTCTCACGAAGCTCGCGCTGGAACCGGGCGTTTCCCTGCTCCCACTCGCGGCGGGTCTGGTCGAGGGCAATCGGCATTGGGGCGACTATTCCGCGGTGCAGCAACCTGAATCCGGCCACAGATCGCCCAGCTCGTCCAGGATCTGCTCGCCGACCTCGTAGCCCGGGCGGGCGAGCGCGAAAGCGGCATGGGCGTGCAGGCACTTGAGGCTGCCGCCACGGATTGAGCCGCCAATCCCGCCGGGAATGTCAGGGCGAAGCGCCTGTTGCTCGGCGCTTGCGAGGTCGAGGCTGGCACGCAGCTCCGGACTCTCGCGGACGGCCTGCGTCCAGCGCTCGACGCCCCCATCGGCCTCGAGCCGCGAGATCTTGGCGACCAGCTGCGGGCAGGTTAGGTAGTACGTCGTCGGGAACGGGGCGCCGTCGGCGGCGCGCGGCCACTGCTCGGTCACGGCCGGACGGCCGTAGGGGCAGCGGACGACTACGCGCCGAAAGGCGCGCGGCGGACGGCCGAGCTGGCGGGCAACGACGGCCTCATCGTCCATGCCGCGGGATGGTACGTCGAGCCTGCTCCCAGGCCCGAACGCCTTTGACGATGAAGAGCCGCTCGCCTGACTTCACGAGGCCCAGTCGACGCGCTTCGCGAACGAGGGCGGCATCGCCCGTCGCATCCGCGAGCTTGCGCTGGAGCCGCTGCCGGTCGCCGCGGAGGCTCGCCACCTGCGCGGAGCGCTCGGCGAGCGTGTGCCTCGTGTCGACGTACGTGCGCAGGGGCCGGTAGTAGAGAAGCCCGACCAGGCAGAGCGCGCCGACCCCGAGCCAGCGACGGATCAGGACGCCGCGCCGCGGGCGGCGCCCCTTCTTCTTCGTAGGGGCCATCGGCGGCGAGTTCGCCCGGAGACCCCGCGGTCCTGCCTTAAGGAGGCCTAGACCGTCTCGACCTTGATCACGTTCGTCGAGCCGGGGATGTTGACCGCAGTGCCCGCCGTGATCACGACGCGGTCGCCCGCTTCGACGATTCCGGCCTCTCGCGCCGCCACGATCGAACGATCCCACAGCTCCTCGACGTCGGCGCACTCGGGGATGCGCAGCGGGATGACGCCCCACTCGACCGCCATCTGCCGCCAGGCGTACTCGTGATGTGTGAGCCCGAGGACGGGGCGCCGCGGGCGCAGCCGCGCGACCGCCGAGGCCGTTCGGCCGCTGAAGGTCGGAACCAGAATCGCGGCCGCCTGGAGCACCTCCGCGAGGTCGCAGGCGCCGTTCGACATCGCCTGGCCCACGGTCGGCTGTTCCTCGACCTCGGGCAGCTGGTGCCGGTAGCCGAGGCTCGGCTCGACGGCCCGGGCGATCCGCGTCATCGTGGCCACCGCCTCGATCGGGTAGTCGCCGACAGCCGTCTCGCCGGAGAGCATTAGCGCCGAGGTTCCGTCGAGGATCGCGTTGGCGACGTCGCTCGCCTCCGCGCGCGTGGGTTCGGGTTGGTGGATCATCGTCTCGAGCATCTGCGTCGCCGTGATCACCGGCTTCCCGTAGTCGAGCGCCGCGATGATGATCCGCTTCTGGAGCAGCGGCACGAGCTCTGGGCCGATCTCGACTCCGAGGTCGCCCCGCGCCACCATCACCGCGTCGGCCTCTTCGAGCACCGCGGGCAGGGCGTCGACCGCCTCTGCCTTCTCGATCTTCGCGATCACGTGCGCCGGCGACCCGGCCTGCTGGATCAGGTCCTTGAGGTCGCGCACGTCGGCCGCCGATCGCACGAAAGAGAGTGCGACGTAGTCGACGTCGAGGGTCAGCGCGAACTCGAGGTCGTCCATGTCCTTGCGAGTCAGCGAAGGGATCGGGACCGGAACGCCGGGGACATTGACCCCCTTGTGGCTGCTGACGAGGCCACCGGTGAGAACGAGGCACTCGGCTCGGCCGCGCTTGACGCGCTCGACCCGCAGCCGGACGAGACCGTCGTCGATCAGCACCTCGTGACCGGGCTGGAGGACTTCGCCGATCACCGCGGGCAGCACCGGCAGCTCGCCGTCCCGGGTGCCTTCCTTGCCGACGACGACGACATCCTCGCCGGATGTCAGCGTCACCGGTCCGGGAAGCTCGCCGATTCGCAGCTTGGGGCCCTGCAGGTCGGCGATCAGCGCGAGCGGCCGCCCGAGCCCGGCCTCGGCCTCCCGAATGAGGCGCGCGCGTTCCGCGTGCTCGTCGCGAGTGCCGTGTGAGAGGTTGAGCCGCGCCGCGTCCATGCCGGCCTGGACGAGCGCACGGACGCCCTCGGCCGTGCCGCTGGCAGGGCCGATCGTGGCGACGATCTTCGTTCTCCGCGGGGGGTGCGCAGCCATTGTTCCTAGGCTAGCTCCGGCTTTCGACTCGGTGGCCTCTCCACCTCTGTTTTCGGCGCAGGCGGCGCGTCGGATTAGCGCTGGGTGCGCGGGAAGGCTGACAGCCCTGGATAAGCCCCCTGCGCCCCGAGCTCCTCCTCGATGCGGAGCAGCTGGTTGTACTTCGCGACGCGGTCGCTCCGTGCCGGCGCGCCGGTCTTGATCTGGCCGGTGCCGTACGCGACTGCGAGATCGGCGATCGTCGCGTCCTCCGTCTCGCCCGACCGGTGTGACATGACGGCGCTGTAGTCGTTTGCACCCGCGAGCGAGAGAGACTCGACCGTCTCGGTGATCGTCCCGATCTGGTTGACCTTGACGAGGATCGAGTTGGCGGCCCCGCGGTCGATCCCCTCGCGGAGCCGCTCGGAGTTGGTCACGAAGAGGTCGTCGCCGACGAGCTGGACGCGGTCGCCGAGCTCGGCCGTCAGCTGCGTCCAGCCGTCCCAGTCGTCCTCGGCGAGCGGGTCCTCGAGTGAGACAATCGGGTAGCGCTCGACGAGCTCGCCCCAGAAGCCCGGCATCTCAGCGCTCGCGAGCTCGCGCCGCTCGAAGCGGTAGACACCATCGTTGTAGAGCTCGCTCGTCGCAGGATCGAGCGCGATCGCGACGCGGTCCCGGTGACCAGCGGCCTCGGTGGCCTCGAGGATCGCCTCGATCGCCGCCTCGCTCGACTCGAGGTCCGGCGCGAAGCCGCCCTCGTCGCCGACGCCGGTCGAGAGTCCCCGGTCATGCAGCACGCGCTTCAGGGAGTGGTAGACCTCCGAGCCGACCCGCAGCGCTTCGCCGAAGCTGTCGGCGCCGACCGGAACGACCATGAACTCCTGGAGATCGATCGAGTTGTCGGCGTGCACGCCGCCGTTGATCACGTTCATCATCGGCACGGGCAACGTGGTCGCGCCCTCGCCACCGAGGTAGCGGAAGAGCGAGAGGCCGCGCTCAGCGGCCGCCGCCTTGGCGGTGGCCAGCGAGACGCCGAGGATCGCGTTCGCCCCCAGACGGCCTTTGTTGGGCGTGCCGTCGAGATCGGCCATCGCCCGGTCGACCCCGGCCTGGTCGAAGCAGTCGCGGCCGCGAACGGCCTCGGCGATCTCGCCCGCGACATTCTCGACCGCAGTCGTGACGCCCTTGCCGCCGTAGGCCGAACCGCCGTCGCGCAGCTCGACCGCCTCGTGCGCACCGGTCGAAGCGCCAGATGGGACGGCTGCGCGGCCGAAGGCACCGGACTCGAGCCGGACGTCGACCTCCACGGTGGGGTTGCCGCGCGAGTCGAGGATCTGGCGCGCGTGGACGTCCGCGATCGCGCTCACCCGACCGTCTCCTTGGCGCGGTCGAAATAGCGGTCCTGCTCGTCGAGCGGGAGGCCGTCGAACTGCCGTCCGTCGCCCGCTGCGAGCCGCTCCGCCTCCTCGACGCGAGCCACGAACCGGTCGCTCACGGTCCGCAGCGCGAGCTCGGGGTCGACGTTGAGATGGCGCGCCACGTTCACGGCCGCGAACAGCACGTCCCCGACCTCACCCGCGACCGCGGCGTCCGGCTCCGTCTCGGCCGGCCGCTCGCCTCCCGTCCGGACGGCCGCTTTCAGCTCGGTGAGCTCCTCCTCGAGATCCCCGAGCGCCCCGGCTGCGTCCGGATATTCGAAGCCGACCGCCGCGGCACGACGCTGGATCTTGCGCGCGTAGATCAGGGACGGCAGGGTCGCCGGTAGGTCGTGGAAGATCCCCTCGCGGCCCTCCTGCTCCCGCTTGATCCGTTCCCAGTTGTGGCGGACGCGCCCGGCGGTCCTCGCCTCGGCGTCGCCGAAGACGTGTGGATGCCGCATCACGAGCTTCGCGTGTATGCCGCGCGCAACCTGCTCTAGGTCGCCTTCGCCGCGCTCGGCCAGAAGCAGCGAGAGGAAGTAGACCTGGAAGAGGAGGTCGCCCAGCTCATCGCGCAGCTTTTCGTCGTCACCGCGCTCGGCGGCGTCCGCGACCTCATAGGCCTCCTCGATCGTGTGCGGGACGATCGTCCGCGCCGTCTGCTCGCGGTCCCACGGACAGTCGCTCCGCAGCCGCTCGGTCAGCTCCTGCAGCTCGAGCAGCGCCTGGCTCAGCGACACCGAGCGAGACTAACCGTTAGTGCTGGCCTGCGAGGCCGGCGGCTCGTAGCCGGCCTGGTACTTCGTCTTCTTGCTGAATTCCTTCTTGGTGTCTTTCCACCAGTTGTTGAAGGCGTCCTGCTTCTTCTGCTGCTCGAGCGTCTGCTTGATCGCCGCCTTCACCTGGTCGAACGGGATCTCGCTCTTCTTCTTCGCCGGGTTCACCGGGCCCAGCGCCTGGATCACGTGCCAGCCGAAGCGGGTGTGAACCGGCTTCGAGATCTCGTTCGTCTTCAGCGAGAACGCGGTCTTCTCAAATGGAGCCACGGTCTTGAGCTGACAGGTGACCGTCCGCTCCTTGCAGACGGTGAGCCGGCCGCCGCTCGTCTTGCTCGGGTCTACCGAGTACTTGAGCGCCAGCTTCGCGAAGTCGCCGCCGGCCTTGAGCTTGTTGTAGATCGTCAGCGCGAGCGCCTGGCTCTTGACGAGGATGTGGCGCACGTCGCGGCTCTCCGGCTGCGCGGGCTGCTCGTACTGCCCCTTGTGATCGTCGTAGTACTTCTTCGCGTCGTCGTCCGAGGCCTTGACGTCTTTCGTGACCTTGTCGGAGACCTTCTCGCGGATCAGCTGGGCGCGGAGCCCGTCCTTCACGTCCTTGTCGGTCAGGCCCTGCGATTTCAGCTGCTGCTGGTAGAGCTTCTCGATCTCCGCCTTCGACTTCGGTTTTTGCCCCGGGTTCGTCGAGCCGAAGTACTGCTGCTTGATTTGGTCGAGCCTGTTCTCGACGTCCTTGTCGCTCACCTTGACCCCGAGATCCTTGGCCTTCTGGCTGTATTCGGAGCGCTCGACCAGGAACTGCATGATCTGCGCACGGATCGTCCCGTATGTCGCCGTGCCCGCCTTCGGGAAAGCCTTGTGCTGCGCCTTGTAGCTGCGCTGCGCCTGAGCGAGGACCTGGGCGAACTGCGCCTTCGAGATCGTCTCGCCGCCGACGACCGCGACGTCGTCGCTCGGCACCGAATTGGGGGTGCTGTCACCGCCGCAGGCGGCTACGAACAGCGCCACGAAGGCGAGGATTGGAACCAGGCGGAGATGCTTCATAACGTGCGAATCGCCAAGCGAAGCCCGACCCTCAGGCCGCTTGGCGCGTTTCGAGCATAGCATCGACAAGCCGAAGGGCTCCGTCGAATTCTTCGTCTCTTAACGAAACCTCCCTGCGTGCGGTCGTGTAGACGGCCGTATCGACGCGCCCCCGTAGGGCTCGCAGCTCGCCGGAGCCGAGCTCGACCGGCCCGACCGTCGCCCGGCCGCCCCGGAAGACGAGGTAGTCGGCACCGAGCCGCGCCAGCTTCAGCTTGGCTTCCTGGATCGCGAACAGGCTCTGGACCGGCTCGGGCAGCAGCCCGTAGCGGTCTTCGGTGGCGGCCTGAAGCTCGCGCAGCTCGTCCTCGTCATCAGTGAGCGCGAGTCGCCGATGCAGATCGATCTTCAGCGCCTCGGAGCCGATGTAGGCGGCGGGCACGTACGCGTCCACGCGCGCATCGACCCGCACCGGTCGCGCGATCGTGCGCCGCTGGCCCGAGAGCTCGGCGACAGCCTCGCCGAGCAGCTCCACGTAGAGCTCGAAGCCGAGAGCCGCGACGTGGCCTGACTGCTCGCCGCCGAGCAGATCGCCCGCACCGCGGATCTCGAGGTCGCGCATCGCGATCGCGAAGCCGGCGCCGAGCTCCGTGTGGTCGGCGAGCGTCGCCAGCCGCGCCCGCGCCTCCGGAGTCAGCTCCTGCGAGTCCGGATAGAAGAGGTAGGCGTGGGCCGTCACGTCGGAGCGGCCGACGCGGCCGCGGATCTGGTACAGCTGGGCGAGCCCGAGCGTGTCGGCCCGCTCGACGATCAGCGTGTTCGCCTGCGGGATGTCGAGGCCGGACTCGATGATCGTCGTCGAAACGAGCACGTCCGCGTCGCCGGCGAGGAACGAGATCATGTGGTCCTCGAGCTCCTTCTCGCGCATCTGCCCGTGCGCGACGATGAAGCGGAGCTCCGGACAGAGCTGTCGCAGCCGCTCGGCTGCCTCGTCGATCGACTCGACGCGGTTGTGCAGGTAGAACGCCTGGCCCTCACGCTCCGTCTCCCGCCGAAGGGCGGTCTGGATGAGCTCCTCGTCGTATTCGCCGACGAACGTGCGGATGGGGCGGCGTCCCTCGGGCGGCGTCTCGATCACCGAGATGTCGCGCAGGCCGGACAGCGACATGTGCAGCGTCCGCGGGATCGGGGTGGCGCTCATGCTGAGCACGTCCACCTCGAGCCGCAGCTGCCGCAGCAGCTCCTTCTGGGCGACGCCGAAGCGTTGCTCCTCGTCGACGACGATCAGCCCGAGCTGCTGTGGGATCACGTCGCGTGAGAGGACGCGATGCGTGCCGATTAGAACGTCGACCTTTCCTGCGGCAAAGTCTTGGAGGACGCGCTTCTGCTCGGAGGGCGGACGAAAGCGGGAAACCATCTCCACACGGACCGGGAAGTCCCGATACCTCTCACGGAAGGTGTTCCAGTGCTGCTGTGCGAGAACGGTGGTCGGCACCAGCATCAGCGTCTGCTTGCTGTTAAGCGCGACCGCGAAGGCGGCCCTGACCGCCACCTCGGTCTTGCCGAAGCCGACATCGCCGCAGACGAGCCGGTCCATCGGCCGCGGCGCCTCGAGATCCTCCTTGACCGCCTCGATCGCGCGCTGCTGATCCTCGGTCTCCCGGTACGGAAAGCCGGCCTCGAGTCGCTCGAGCCACTCGTTCTCGAGCTCGAACGACTCGCCCTCGGCCTGCTGGCGCCGCGCGTAGAGGGCGAGCAGCTCCCCCGCCAACTCGCGGAGGCTGGCGCGGGCGCGACTCTTCAGGTTCTGCCACGCCTTGCCCCCGAGCTTCGAGAGCGCAGGCGCACGGCTGTCGGCACCGACGTAGCGCGACACCTTCCCGATCTGCTCGTGCGGCACATAGAGGCGGTCCTCGCCGCGGAAGGCGAGCAGCAGGTAGTCGCGCGTGACGCCGGCGACCTCCTTCGTCTCGAAGGCCTGGAGGCTGCCGACGCCGTGGTCCTCGTGGACGACGTAGTCGCCTGTCCGCAGGTCCGCGAAGCTCTGCAGGGCGCGCCCGACCGCCGCCGGTCTGCGAAGCCGCTTTCGGAAGACCTGCGTGTCCGGCAGCAGGACGAGGCCGAGCTCGCGCCAGACGAAGCCTCGCCGCGCCGGTGCGACTGCGAAGAGGAGCTCTGCCTCGTCGGGCAGCGGCTCACCCGGTTCGAGCATGCGCGCGTCGACCCGGCGGAGCAGGTTCTGCGTCCGCAGCGCCTCGCCACGGTGCGGGAAGGCGACGACCACGCGTTGGCCGGCGCGGACGAGCGCGCCGAGCTCGTTCTCTGCTTCCGAGAGCCCGCGGGCAGCGAGAGCCGGGCGCTGCGCCTCGAAGGAGAAAGGCTGGTTCGCGGGCAGCGGGTCGAGCTCGGTGGAACCGGCGAGATCCGCCTCGACGTTCAGCTCTTCGAACGTCACCTTCTTCACCTCGTCGGCCTCCCAGACGAAGTCGGGCGCCCGGTCGAGCGGCGGCACGAGGTCATCGGGCACCGACGGCGGCCCCTCGTCGTCAGGCACCGCCGGCTCGAGCAGGTCGGGGCGCCGCTCGGCGGCCGCGTAGATACGTGCGTTCTCGACCGGGTGCAACGTCCGCTGCGTGAACGGCGAGAAGGCGCGGATCGACTCGATTTCGTCGCCGAACAGCTCAATCCGCAGCGGCTCGCGGCCGGTGGTCGGGAAGACGTCGACCAACCCGCCGCGGACGGCGAACTGGCCGCGCTCTTCAACCCGCTCGACGCGCTCGTAGCCCGCGAGCGCGAAGCTCTCCGCTAGCTTGTCGATCCCGGGCTCCTGCCCCGGCGCGACCTCGATCGGCTCCGGACGCTCGTCCGTCGGCGGCATTCCCTCGGCCAGCGCCGCCGCGGAGGCGCAAACCAGACCGCCGCGCGAAAGCACGTCGAGCGCGCGCGCCCGCTCGCCCACGAGGTGCGGCGGCGGCTCGAGCCCCGATCCCCAGTGAACGCCGCGGCTAGGCAGGAGCGCGACGCGTTCCTCGCCGAGGAACCAGGCGGCGGCGTCGGCCGCGTCGCGGGCGTCGGCGTCCTCGGGAAGAGCACAAACGAGTCCGCGGGCGACGCGCTCGTGCAGCGCCGCCAGGAGAAACGGCAGCGCCGGCTCGGAGACGCGCGCACGGGTCGGCAGCGCCTCCGCGAAGGCGGCGAGCCGCTCGTCGGAGACGAGCTCGTCCACGAATGCGTGCAAGACGGGTCGGTCCATCACGAAAGACGGAACCCGCGGTTCCGCGGCATTCATGGTACGCGCGACACGCTCAGTTGAAGCCCTGCTGCGCGGCGTCGAGCCCGTCGCGGGCGGTCGTCTCCACCGCATCTGCGGAACGCGAGACAAGCGCCTCGACGTCCTCTTCCGGCTCGAACGGCGACAGCACGTAGTCGGCGACCGAGCGCGGGTCGCCACGGCCCGGCCGGCCGACGCCGATCCGCAGACGCAGGAAGTCCTGCGTCCCGAGCGCTTGCGCCAGCGAGCGCAGCCCGTTGTGCCCGGCGAGACCGCCGCCGGCGCGGGCCTGCAGCCGCCCTGGCTCGAGGTCGACGTCGTCGTGGACGATCAGCAGCCGCTCCGGCTCGACCTTGAAGTAGCGCGTCGCAGCGCCGACCGAGCCGCCGACGAGATTCATGTACGTCTCCGGCTTGAGCAGGGCGAGCCGCAGCCCGTCCAGACGGACCTCGGCGAGCTGCCCCGAGAACTTGCCGCGCCACCGTGCATCGAGCCGGCGCCCCAGCTCGTCGAGGACGAGCCAGCCGATGTTGTGTCGGTCGCGCTCGTGCTCGCGGCCGGGGTTGCCGAGCCCGACGACGAACATGTCGAGCGAGGAGCTACGTCGATTTTCTTCCCTGTTCGCGAGCGAAGCGATGCGAGAAACCAGCGCCCGCGAAAAATGCGAACGCATTTTTCGCGGTTACTCGGCGGTGCCCTGCTCGCCGGCGGCGTCCGCCTCCGGCTCGGCCGGTCCCTCGGCGGCGCCCTCCGGCGCCTCCTCGCCCTCCGGCACCTCGCCCTCGGGGAGCTCCTCGCCCTCGGCGAGCTCCTCTTCCTCGGGCTCGGGCTCGACGATCCGCGTCGGCATCGTCACCGTGGCGAGCACCGTCTCCTCGGGATCGTCGAGATATGTGACGCCCTCGCGCGCAGGGAGATCGGCGAGGCGGAGCGTGTCGCCGATCGCCATCCCGCTGACGTCGAGCTCGAGCCGCTCCGGGACTTCCAGCGGCAGCGCCTCGACGTTGATCTCGCGCTGCACCTGGGAGAGCACGCCGCCCTCCTTGACGCCCTCGGGATCACCGACGAGCCCCACGACGACCTGCGCCTGGATCGGC
>JBKOUJ010000155.1:0-3227 GCA_046723355.1 Actinomycetota bacterium
TCACTGCTTCTCAGGTTGCAAATCGGGCGACTCCGTGCGCCCTCGCCGCAAGTGAAGGGAGGTGAATGGAATGCTGAAGCTCTTCGCACTCGCGCAGCTGTTCGCCGCCGACGCGACCGAGTCGCTCAAGAAGCGCGAGGACGGTCAGACGATGGCCGAGTACGGCGTCGTCCTGGCGGTCATCACCCTCGTGGTGGTCCTGGCGATCACCACGCTGTCGGGCCGGATCAGCGGCGCCATCGACGCCGTGTCCGCCATCCTCCCGACCGGCTAATTCGAGCAGTTCTCCGGCAGTAAAGGGCCCCTCCTCCGGGAGGGGCCCCACCCAAGCGAATTAAACGAAAGATTCCCGTGAAGAAGCGAATTTCAATCCGCAATCAGCAAGGCCAGACGATGACCGAGTTCGCGCTCGTGCTCCCCGTCCTGGCACTGCTCCTATTCGCCGTCATTCAGTTCGGCATCGTCTTCAACAACTACGTGACGCTGACGGACGCGACGCGCGCAGGCGCGCGGAAGGCCGCCGTTTCGCGCCAGGCCTCGAACCCGGCGGCCGTCGCGGAGACGGCGGTGCGCAACTCGGCGAGTGACCTGAAGCAGTCGGACCTCAAGGTGACGATCAACTCCACCTGGAAGCCGTCTGCCGACGTCTCGGTCACGGCGACGTACCCCTACAAGGTCAGCCTGCTGGGCCTGGTGGTCAAGGCCGGCAACCTCTCCAGCAAGACGACGGAGCGGGTCGAATGAGCGCGCGCAACGAGCGCGGCCAGGCCATGGTCCTCACGGTCGTCTTCCTCGTCGTCCTGCTCGGGATGGCGGCGATTGTGCTGGACGTCGGCTCGTGGTACAGAGCCGACCGCGACACCCAGTCGACGGCCGACGCCGCTGCCCTCGCCGGCGCCCAGGCGCTGCCCGAGGATCCGGCCACGGCGATTTCCCTCGCTCGCCAGTACGCCGACAAAAACGGCGGCCTCGGCACCGGCACGATCTCGGTCTCCTCGAAGGTCGTCACCAATGACACGATCACCGTGAAGGTGAAGCGCACGGCGCCGGGGTTCTTCTCGAAGGCCATCGGCGTGAACAGTGTGGCCGTGGGCTCGACCGGCGTCGCACGCTCGGAGGGCGTCACCTCCGTGAAGTACGTCGCGCCGATCACCGTGCATTACAAGCACCCGCTGTTGAACTGCACGGGGCCATCGTCGAATCCAACGTGCAAGCCGGACTTCACGCAACAGACGACCCTCGACCTCGAGGACCTGCACGTAAAAGGCGGCGGCAACGGCTCCGGCGCCTTCGGGTTGCTGAACCTCAACTACGGCGATCCCGACGGAAACATCGGCGCCGGAACGCTCGCGGGTTGGCTCGCGACCGGCTACCAGGATTACCTGCCGCTCGGCAACTATTACTCAGCCCCCTCCGCGAACTTCAACAACTCGCAATTCCTTAGCTCGCTGGACTCGGTGATCGGGAAGGAAGTGCTCTTCCCCGTCTACCGTCTGCTGACCGGGCCGGGCTCCAATGCGAAGTACGACATCATCGGCTGGGTCGGCTTCGTCATCACGTCCTACACCGCGAACGGCAGTAACGGCACATTGACGGGCCATTTCACGACCTACAACGCACAGGGCGTTCCAGCCACCTCCGGCGGCACCCCCTACTTCGGCGTCAAGACGATTCAGCTCGTCGGTTAACCCCCTCACCCAGGAGAGAGACACCCCATGGCATATCGAGCTAGAAACATTGTGATCGCGGTCGCGCTGGCAATCGTCGCGGCCCTCCTAACCGGCTTCTACGTGACGAACTACAAGCGTCACGTCCAGCGGGGCGAGGACCACGTAACGGTGCTCGTCGCCAAGCGCCCCATCCCGGTCGGAACCGCCGGCTCCGACGCCGCGGGGATGATGGCGCCCACCCAGGTGCCCCGGCGGAGCGTCGTGCCGGGGTCGATCTCGAGCCCCGACGAGGTCAAGGACCTGGTCGCAACGCAGGAGACCTTCGCGGGCGAGCAGGTCACCACGCAGCGCTTCACCTCGGTCTCGCAGACCGGCGTCGAGGGCCAGCTCCGTGGGACCGCGAGGGCCTTCGCTCTCGAGGGCGACACGAACCAGCTGCTCGCGGGCACGCTCAAGGAAGGCGACCACGTCGACTTCGTCGCGGCGCTGAAGGTTCCGGGCTCGCAGGAGATCTACCTCAGCCGCGTGATGATCCGCGACCTGAAGGTCCTGCAAGCGCCGCCACAGGAGTCGACCGGAAGCAAGCTCACGAGCTCGGGCGCGGGCAACACGTCCGTCATGCTCGCCATGACCGACAACCAGGCGCAGAAGATCCAGTACGCGCTCGCCAACGCCTCCGGGTCCGGTCCCGAGCGCTGGCACCTCGAGCTGCGCCCCGTCACCCACGCCGCAGACAGCGGCGATCACATCGACAGCTTCGGCAGCGTCGCCTCGGACGGTCTCTCCGCCCGACAGCGACACGCCCTCGGAAGGTAGGAGGCCCCCTCGATGAGCACTCACGAACTGGCAATGAACGGCAAGGACACCGTCCGCGTCTTTGTGAGCGGTGTCTGCGACGGGCTCCCCGATCTCCGCGAGGCGCTCGCGAAGCATCCCGAGATCGAGCTCGTGGGCTGGAGCGACAACGTCCTCGAGGGCGCCGGGACGCTGGCTGGCGGCCACCTGCAGGTCGTGCTGCACGCAACGCGCAGCGCCACCCTGCCCGCGAACGATGTGGCCGCGATCCGCGAGTACACGCGGGCGCCCGTGATCCTGCTCGCCTCGGGCGGCTCGCCGAGCCTGCTCGAGGACGCGCTCGACGCCGACATCGCAGACGTCATGCTGCTCCCGCAGCTGACCGACAACGTCGTCTTCGCGATCAAGAAGGCCTGCCATGCGGGCCGCAAGCAGGCGGCGTCGGCCGGCGGCCGGCAGGGCCGGCTCGTCACTGTCTTCTCGCCGAAGGGCGGGACGGGCAAGACCGTCCTGTCGACGAACGTCTCGGCATCGCTGGCGAAGCACTGGGGGAAGCGAGCCCTGCTGCTCGACCTCGACCTCCAGTTCGGCGACGCCGCGATCATGCTCGGGCTCGAGCCCGACAAGACGATCTACGACCTCGTCACGGCTCCGGGCGAGCTGGACTCCGAGAAGCTCGCCGGCTACACGACCCGCCACGGCTGCGGCCTCGACGTCCTGCCGGCGCCGTTGCGCCCCGAGGACGCCGAGCTCGTCACCGAG
>JBKOUJ010000135.1:0-17887 GCA_046723355.1 Actinomycetota bacterium
GCGACGCGACGATCAACCCGGAACTCGCGGAGACGGCGTGAGCTCAAAGAATGGCGCTCTCCTCTCCGCCGAACACGTAGTCAAGTACTTCCCGATCAAGCGCGGCATCCTCGTTCAGCGCGAGGTCGCGCGCGTGCATGCAGTCGACGACGTCTCGTTGGAGGTCAGGGCTGGAGAGACGCTCGGGCTCGTCGGCGAGTCCGGTTGCGGTAAGACCACGCTCGGGCGCTGCTTCGTCCGTCTGCTGCCCCTGACCGACGGCCGGATCACGTTCGGCGGCCAGGACATCTCGAAGCTGTCGAGGCGCGATCTGCGCCCACTGCGGCGCGAGCTGCAGATCGTCTTCCAGGACCCGTACGCGTCACTGAACCCGCGCAAACGGGTCGGCCAAATCATCGGCGCCCCCCTCGAGATCCACGGGATCGGCGACCGCCGTGAGCGCAAGCGCCAGGTACAGGAGCTGCTCGAGAAGGTCGGACTTTCGCCGGAGCACTACAACCGGTTCCCGCACGAGTTCTCCGGCGGACAGCGGCAGCGGATCGGCGTGGCGCGGGCCCTCGCGCTGCGCCCGAAGCTCGTCATCGCCGACGAGCCTGTCTCGGCTCTCGACGTCTCCATCCAGGCCCAGGTGATCAACCTGCTCGCCGACCTGCAGGAGGAGTTCGACCTCACCTACGTCTTCATCGCACACGACCTCGGCGTCGTCCGGCACGTCTCCGACCGGATTGCGGTCATGTACCTCGGCAAGATCGTCGAGATCTCGCCGGCCGAGGAGCTCTACGAGCGGCCGATCATGCCCTACACCGAGGCGCTCCTCTCGGCGGTGCCGATCCCGGACCCCCGCGAGTCGGAGGCGCGGGAGCGGATCGTCCTCGAGGGTGACGTGCCGAGCCCCATTCGCCCGCCTTCGGGCTGCCGCTTCCATCCGCGCTGCCGGTACGCGACGGACGTCTGTGCGCAGATCGAGCCGCCGCTCGTCGATTACGGCAACGGCCACTTGGCGGCCTGCCACCACCCGTTGAACGTGGACAAAGAGACACTTGCGCGTGCGACCGTCGACGAGCACCACACGCCCGCGGAGGCCCAGGAAGAAGCCCTTCCGGAGGAGCCGGCGACGGCGGCCACCAAGCCGCCCGGTCAGGACTAGCCCCGTCTTTGTTCATCTAACGTAAGTCGGCTTACGGCGGGCGCGCTTGGGGCATGATCCCTCGGCATGAAGATCGGGATCGTCGTCCCGTATTCCTGGTCGTTCTGGGGCGGTGTCCCCGAGCATGCGGAGCACCAGGCGCGCTCTCTCGAGCGGCTCGGCGTCGAGGCGAGGATCGTCATCGGCCACGATCCGCCCGGGCGGCTTACGAACGCCCTGCACCCGCGCCGCGGGCGGCACGAGCGTCCGCCCGCGCACGTGATCCCGGTCGGCCGCTCGGTGATCGTCCCTGCGAATGGTGCGCTGCCCAACATCGTATTGAGCCCGAGCACGGTCTTCAGGATCAGGCGGCTGCTCGAGCGCGAACGGTTCGACGTCGTCCACGTGCACGAGCCGATGACTCCGGCGATCGGGGTCGCGACGCTGGCGTTCACCCGGGTCCCCCTCGTCGCGACCTTCCACGCGTCCGGAGAGCTCAGCTGGATGAAGGTCGCGGCGCCGATGTGGGGCTTCCTCGCCGAGCGGCTAGATCACCGGATCGCGGTCTCGAGCGATGCCGCCGAGTCCGCGCGCCGCTATCTGCCGGGCGACTACGACGTGATCCCCAACGGGGTCGCGCTGCCTGAGCGGGCCGAGCCGGATGGCCGTGAGCACAGGATCGTGTTCATCGGCCGCCACGAGCCGCGCAAGGGGCTGCAGGTGCTCCTCCGCGCGTGGCCGGAGATCCGGCAGCAGACGGGTGCGCGATTGCGCGTGCTCGGGGCCGATCCGCTGCAGGTTCGGCTGTTACTGACGCGCCTGCGGGTCTCCGACGACGGCATCGACGCTTTGGGTTACGTCTCGGAGGAGGAGCGGACGCAGGAGCTGCTCGAGGCGAAGGCGTTCGTTGCCCCCTCGCTGGGAGGCGAGAGCTTCGGGATGGTCCTGACCGAGGCGTTCGCGTGCGCGGCGCCGGTCGTGGCCTCGGACATCCCTGGCTATCGTGACGTCATGACGCCGGAGACGGGCGTGCTCGTGCGGCCGGACGACCCGCGCTCGCTCGCGGAGGCGACGGTCGGGCTGCTCGGCGACGAGCCGCGCCGGCGGCAGCTCGCAACCGGCGCTCGTCGGCGCGCGCGCGCGTACTCCTGGGACGACATCGCCCGGCGCCTGCTCGCGATCTACGAGCCCCTCGCAGGCGCCAGGACTGCGGCGCTCGCCGCGGCGGGGTGAGGCTCCGGGCGCTCAGCCGGAGCCGTTCGCTGCGGATCCTTGTCGTCCTGGCTGTCGCGGCTGGGGTCGGCGCCCTCGTCTGGTGGCGCGGGCCCGACTGGGGGGCGGTCGGGGACGCGTTCACGATCGTCCGGTGGCAGTGGGTGGTCGCCGCCATCGTCCTCAACCTCGTTTCGGTGCTCGTCCGTGCGGTGGCATGGACGATCGTCATCAACCAGGCGATGCCGCCGCCACACCCGCGTTTCGGCCTTGTCTTCTCGGCGTTCTCGGTCGGGCTTTTCGCGAACGCGGTCCTCCCCGGGCGGATCGGCGAGCTGGCGCGGGTCGGCGTTCTCACCCGCAAGCTCCCCGGCCGGGACGGAGCCTGGGCGGCGCTGATAGGAACCGTTTTCGCGCACCGGCTATTCGACCTCGTCCCCTCCCTCCTGCTCGTCACGTACGCGCTGGCGACCGCGAAAGTGCCGCACTGGGCCTACACGAGCCTCGCGATCGTCCTCGGGGTGGGCTTCGCACTGTTCGCCTTCGGCCTCGCGAGCGCGAGGCGGCACCACCAACCCGTGCTCGACGAGCTCGGGCGGGTGCGGCGCCTCCTCGTGATGGCGCGCCAGGGCCTCGGCGTGCTGCACTCGCCGCTAGCGGCGATCGGCGCTGCGTTCTTCCAGTGCCTCGGCTGGTTCTGCCAGCTGCTCGCGGTTTTCTGCGCGATGCGCGCGTTTCACATCTACGCGGGGCTCCCCGCCGCGGCGCTCGTGCTCGTCCTCGTCAACGTCGCCACGATCTTCCCGCTCTGGCCCGGCAACGTCGGGCTGGTGCAAGCCGCGGTCGCCCTGCCGCTGATCGCCTACGGGGTCGCAAAGGCGCGCGGGATCGCCTTTGGCTTTGGCCTTCAGGCGATCGAGGCGTCGGTCGGCGTCGGCGTGGGGATGCTGTTCCTGGCGCGGGAAGGGCTCTCGTTCGCGATGTTGCGTGTGATGCCGGGAGCGGAGGCGGTCGAGGCCCCGGAGGACGAAGAGGCTCCGGCCCCCGAGCGTGCGCGCGCTCGCATCCCCGGCTAGCCTCAAGGGCGTCCTCTCGGCGCGCGCGGCGGCGGTGGTTCTCGCCGAAGGGCTCCGCGCAGGCGGTGCGGAGGCCGAGGAGCTGCCGATCGCCGACGGAGGCGAAGGCACGGGCGAGGTGCTCGGGGCGCGCGTCGCCGCGCGCGCTTCGGTGCCGGACGCGTTCGGCCGCCCGAGGGATGCGCCCATCCGCGCCCTCGGCGACGGGGCCGCCCTTGTCGAGGCGGCCGACGTGATCCCGCTCGACCCGGCTCGGCTCGACCCACTCACCGCCTCCAGCCGCGGGCTCGGCGAGTTGATCGCACAGGTCGAGGCCGAGCGACTGCTCGTCTGTCTTGGAGGTACCGCGACGATGGACGGGGGCGCCGGCTTGCGCGAGGTGCTCACCGAGTTGCCGGCCCCGACGACGGTGCTCTGCGACACGCAGGCGCCGCTCCTGGACGCGCCGCGGCTGTTCGCTCCGCAGAAGGGCGCGACGCCGGAGCAGGTCGAGCTGCTCGAGCGCCGCTTTGCCGCGATGGACGAGCTCGCGCCTTTCGCCGAGCTCCCGGGCGCCGGCTCCGCGGGCGGCCTCGGTGCCGCGCTTGCCTCGCTCGGCGCGGAGCTGGTTCCGGGCGCTCGGGAGGTTCTGCGTCGCCTCGACTTCCGCGCCCGCGCTTGCGGGGCCGATCTCGTCGTTACCGGCGAAGGCACGGTCGACGAGACGACCGCAACGGGCAAGGCGCCCGGCGAGGCGCTGCGAGCCTGTCGCGAGGAAGGCGTGCGCTGCATCGTCTTCGGTGGGCGCGTCGAGGTCGACCTCGCGGGCGCGGAGGTTGTGGCGCTCAGCGGCGATCCGGACCGGGCCGCCGAGGACCTGCGCGAGCTCGGGCGGCGTCTAGGTCAGGCCTAGGCGCGCGACAACGACCGTCTCCGCCGCCTCGACGCTCGCGGCGTGCCCGGTGATCGCGCTGAGGAACGTGTCGCGTTCGAGCGCGTAGAGGCTCGTCTCGCGCCGGGCCCGGGCGGTCGCCGTGCGCCGGATGTCGCGCAACAGGGCGATCTCGC
This sequence comes from Actinomycetota bacterium, assembly GCA_046723355.1. Lineage (GTDB taxonomy): Bacteria > Actinomycetota > Thermoleophilia > Gaiellales > Gaiellaceae > 13-2-20CM-68-14. The sequence continues at coordinate 4,462 of JBKOUJ010000135.1, forward strand.
CGAAGTGGTCGCCGGGCTCGAGCACGTTCGCGATGCGGCCGTCGATCTCGATCTCGACCTCTCCGGCGTCGACGATGTAGAAGCGGTCGCCGTGGTCGCCTTGGCGGAAGACGGTCTCGCCCGCCGGCACGCCGACCGTCTGGAGGCTCGATGCAAGCAGCTCCAGCGTCGGTGCCGGCAACGGCTCGAACATCTCGATCGCGCGTAGCCGAGCCAGCTGGGCCCGTGGCACCGTGACCGTGTCGTCGACGCGCGCGAGCATGCCGAGGAGCGGAATGGTCAGCACCGGGATGAAGGCCCCGGTGACGATCAGAGCTCCCTGGATGCCGAGCCAGCTGACGAGCACCGGCGCGACGATCGCGCCGATGCCGCTGGCCGCGTAGAAGGCGCTGTGAAGGACGCCGAAGACGCGCCCGAGCACCTCGTCGGGGACGGCGCGCTGCAAGAGGGTGAAGCCCGCCACGTCCGCGAGTGTCATCGCGAGACCGGCGATCCCGATCAAAACGAACGCGGCGGCCGCCTCCGCCCAGAGTCCCATTACGAGGATCGGCGCGCCCCAGAAGACCATTGCGATGCCGAAGGTGAGCGCGAGCCGCCGGACGCCGACCAGTAGCACCGCTACGACCCCGCCGATCAGCCCGCCGACGCCGAGTGCGGCGTTGAGGTAGCCGATCCCGGGCGAACCGAGCCCCAGCAAACGGATCGATGCCACCGCAGTCAGCACGACGAAGGCGCCGTAGACGAGCGTCTGGGAAGCGAAGAGCCCGACGATCAGGCGCAACCGCCAGTCGCCTCCGATCGTCCGAAAGCCGGCGAGTGCCTCTTGCAAGCGGCTCTCGTGCACGGCCCCACGGGGCGGCTCGACCGCGTGCTTGCGGATCAGGATGAGCATGCAGGCAGACCACAAGAACGCCGTCGCGGTCAGCGCGAAAACCGTCTCGACGTTCGAGACGGCGAGGATCACGCCGCCGAGCGCAGGGCCGAGGAAATAGCCGACCGACTCGATGGTGCTCGCCGCCACGTTCGAGGCTGCGAGCTCCTCCGGCGATTCCGCAAGATTCGGCAGCAGTGCCGCCTGCGCGGGCTGGTAGACCTGCGAGACTCCGGTGACGACGATCGCGAGCAAGTAGACGATCACCGCCGGGGCGCCGATTGCGATCGTGACGGCCGCGATGGCCAGTGCCGTCATGCGCACCAGGTCCGAGCCGATCATCACGCGCAGCCGCGGAAAGCGGTCGCCGAGCATGCCGCCGAAAGGCGCCACGATCGCTGCTGGGAACCAGCGGATCAGCCCGACGAGGCCGACCGCGCCTGGGCCGCCGTGCGCGTACGCGTAGACCATAAGCGCGACGACGTAGCCCCACGTGCCGATCGATGAGCCGATCCACGCAACCTGGAGGCGCCGGAGGCTCGGGTTGCGGTAGATCCCCTGAAAGGCCCGGAAGGAGTCGAGGAGCTGGCGCCGCAGAGCCTGCATTGGCCTAGGATCGCATTGCGAATTGCGTTTTTGAAGCAATCGAGGGAAGATCCAGTGCAGTAGCCACGTCTAGTGGAACGTCAATGCAAAGTTTCCAAAGGAGGAGAAAGATGACTGACGAGCCCCGCGAAGAGATCCAGCCAGAGGAGGAGGACGTCGAGGGTCACGCGCCAACGGGCGCTCCGACGGGCGCACCGACGGGCGCACCGACAGGCGAGAAGTTCGCCAACGACGACGATGACGTCGAGGCTCACGCGCCGACGGGCGCTCCGACGGGCGAGAAGTTCGCCCGCGACGACGACGATGACGTCGAGGGTCACGCCGCGGCGGCCGCGCCAACGGGCGCTCCGACCGGCGCTCCTCCGGTTCTCTAAAAACCAACTGCTTTGCACCGCGTGGGCCGGGATCTTCCCGGCCCGACGCGTTTCTCGAGTTTTTTCTTAGAACGAGACGTCGGCCCGCAAGACGTCGTCCAGCGCGGCGAGCAGCCTCAGGACCGGCTCGCGCTGCTCCTCGTCCAGGTCCTCGAGCGCCGAGGCGACCCGGGCGATCACGCCGGCGTCGCTGCCGCTCTCGGCGAGCACGGCACGCGCGTGCCGTGCGCGCTGGAGCAGGTCGAGCGCGATCGCGGCCTGGTTCGCGAACAGCCCGAGCAGCTCCATCTGACTCAGTGAAAACTCGACGTCGCGGGAGCGGTCGAGCACCTGGAGGACGCCGAGCGCGCGTTCCTCGTGCAGGAGCGGCACGGACATCATCGCTTCGGGGACGTAGCCCGTGCTTTCGGCTTGCTCGCGCGAGAAGCGCGGGTCCTCCTTGAGGTCCTCGATCACGAGTGGTTGCCGGGTCACGAGCGTCCATCCGGCGATCCCCTTGCTCGACGGGAATCGCATCCCGACGAGGCTGTCCGAGCCTTCGCCGGCGACAGCCTCGAAGACGAGCTCGTCGGCCTCCTCGTCGTGGAGGAAGATCGACGAGGCCTTGGCGGAGAAGATCGAGCGCGCGACCTCGACGATCGACTGCAGCAGGGCCCGATGCTCGGCCTCGGCGGACATGACGCCCGCAGAGACTGCGGCCTGCAAGTTCTCTGTCATTCGGCGCCTCCCACGTTCGAAGCGATCAGGTAGAGGACGCTCTTGAGCTGGAACGGTGTCAGATCCGGATGCTTGGCGAGGATCAGCGCGCAGATTCCGCTCATGTGCGGCGTCGCGAAGCTGTTTCCCGACGAGCGGACCGTCGCATTCCCGATCCAGGCGACCTCGACGTTGACGCCGCGCGCGAAGAACTCGACCGGCGGCGACGGGTTGTAGAAGAAGGTGAGCGGATCGTGCTCCTCGTGGCTGCCGACCGAGATGACCGACGAGAAGCGCCACGGGTAGCTCTCGACCGGCATGTTGTGCGCCGAGGCGACGAGCACCGTCCGGCGGAAGTACGCGCTGTCGGCGAGCTCGTGGAGGAGGCCCGAGAACTGTTTCTTCGTCGTCGAGAGGCTCATGTTGATGACGTCGAAGCCCTGTCCGATCGCCCAACGCAGGCCCTCGAGCAGGACGGCGCCGCTGCCTTTGAAGCCGGCGCCCAGCACGCGGACGCTGAAGAGCCGGCACTCCGGTGCGAGCGAGCGGACGATCCCGGCGCACGCCGTTCCGTGGCCGGCGAGATCCCCTTCCGTGTCCTCCTCGACCACGATCTCGCCCTCGTCCGTCTTCCGCAGCGCGACTGCACCTTCGACCTCGCCGACGAGCCGATGATCCGGCTGGACGCCGCTGTCGAGGATGCAGACCCGGATCCCGGCGCCGGTCGACCCGCCCAGAGCCCATTCCCGCGTGACGCGCTCCGGCCATTCGACGCCGATCCCGATCTCGGCCGAAGCGGCCGCCGGCAGGCTCCAGGCCGGCAGCGTCTCGCCGGTATACCGCTCGGGCTTCGGCTCAGGCTCGGCCATGCTCGGATCCTAAGCAGCTGCTACTGGACGAAGTGGCGACGCAGCGCGTCGACCAGCGGGCGGTCCGGCTCGTAGCCCTCCTGGGCCAGCGTCGACTCGAGATCGGCGATGAGCGATCGGCGGAACTCGGCGTCGGCCTCGGCTCGGGCGACGATCGCGTCGAATTCCCGCCGGGCGAAGGGGAGCTCCTGCGCGGCGCGCACCCAAGCCTCGGGGGCGGGCGGCAGCGCCGCAATCAGCTCGGACAGTCTGTCTTCGTCATACGCGCTCATACGTTCACCTGCTCACCAGACTGTGCAGGGAGCCGATTTCTTCCCTCCAGCTCGTCGCGAAGCTTGACCAAACAGCGGGAAATGCGGCTTGCGATCGTGCCCGCAGGGAGCTCGAGCTGCTCGCCGATCGTCCGGTACGTCTCGTCGCGGGCGAAGAAGCGGTCGAGAATCTCGCGGCAGTTGTCGGACAACCCACTCATCGCCTCGTGCACGTCGAGCGCCTCGTCGATCCGCGCGATCGCGTCCTCGTCGGGGTCGACCGCGAGCTCGCTCTCGTCGGTCACCTCCTCCCGGGAGCCCGAGCGCAGCTTGTCGACGCAGACGCGCCGGGTCAGCTGCGCGATCCAGGGCTGGATCGCTTCGTCGCTACGGAGGGAGTCGAGCCGCTCGTAGACCTTGGCGAAGACCTCCTGAAAGACGTCCTCGGCGTCGTGGTCACGCAGCCGGAAGCCCTGCGTCGCGATCGCGTACACGTAGCGCGAGAAGCGCTCGACGAGTTGCGCCCATGCGTCCTCGTCCCCGGCGCGGCAACGGGCGACTAGCTGAGCGGCCGGAACCGGCTGGGTCATCGAGAACCTAGTGCCTCTTCAGGTAATGCTGCCCAGCTCCTGGGTCGCGAGCATCAAGCCAGGGGCCGCACTCGTCCGCGGCCAAGGCTGGTTGCCTTGGCAAGGACGAGAGTGGTTCCTGGCGCCGCGTGATCGCGGGCCAGGAGCGGGCGTGTATTGCCTGGAGGGGCACTAGATCGAGATCTGTTGTTGCTCCGCCTCGCGGAGGCGCTTGGCCATCACCTGGAGGAGTTTCCAGGAGACCTGCGCGTTCGTCTCGACAAAGGGGCGGAACTGCCAGGCGGTAAGGCCGTAGCAGGTCAGATCGGTCTCGGCCGTGATCGTCGCGGTGCGGCGGGCCTGTTCGTCGATCAAGGCAACCTCGCCGAAGTAATCGCCGGGCGCGAGCTGTCCGCGCTTCTCGCCGTGAACCTCGACGCCCGCCGTCCCGTCGGCGATCACGAAGAAGCCGACGCCGCCCGCGCCCTCGACCGCCACCGAGTCTCCGGCTCTGAAGCGGCGCTCCTTGAAGGAGCTCGCCAGGCGGTTGAGCTCGTCCCGGGGCAGCCCTTCGAAGAGAGGGATCTGTTCAAGTAGCTCGGTCGGCGGGTGGGCCATGCCCCGATTCTAAGGGGCGCGTGCGCGAGTCTCTAGGTCGCTAGGGCTTCGCCGCCTCGACGCGGCTCGCGAGGTCCTCGATCTTGCCCTGCGCCGAGTCGAGCTTGCCGAGGCAGAAGCGGTACAGCTCCTCGCCGCGCTCCCAGAGCGCGATCGCCTCGTCGAGGGCGGCATCGCCGCTCTCGAGCCGTTGCACGATCTGCTCGAGCTCGCGCTGTGCCGACTCGAAGGTCGGCTCACTCGACACGGGCGCCGAACCTCCCGTCGCCGACTTCGACGTCGATCCGCTCGTCCGGCTCGACGGCCTTCGCCGACCGGACGATCGACTCGCCGGCCCGAACGATCGCGTAGCCCCGGTTCAGCGTCGCCTGCGGCGAGAGGGCACCGAGACGGCCGGCCGTGTGCTCCAGGGCGGCGCGGCGGCGTTCGAGCAGCAGCGTCGGGGCTCGGCGCAAGCGGTCGTGCGTCGCGGCCAGCCGCTGCGCATGCCGGTCGAGCGAGCGTCGCGCTCCCGCACCGAGGGCGGCCCGCGACCGGTCGAGACGCTCGCGCAGCTCTCCGAGGTCGGGAACGACGAGGCGCGCGGCCGCCGTCGGCGTGGAGGCGCGTACGTCGGCGGCGAGGTCGCAGAGCGGCGTGTCCTGCTCGTGGCCGACCGCGGAGACGATCGGTACTGGAGAGGCAGTGATCGCGCGAACGAGCCGCTCGTCGCTGAACGGCAGCAGGTCCTCGAAGCTGCCGCCGCCTCGTGCGACGACGATCACGTCCGTGAGCTCGGCGAGACGGCGGATCGCGTCGACCACCGCAGCCGCTGCGCGCGGGCCCTGGACGTACGTCTCGGCCACGATCACGTGCGCCGGCGGGAAGCGCGCCTGGATCCCGGTGAGGACGTCGCGCTTCGCGGCGGCGTCGTTTCCCGTCACGAGGCCGATCGCGCGGGGCCAGACCGGTAGCCGCCGCTTGCGGTCAGCAGCGAACAGGCCCTCGGCGGCGAGCTTGCGCTTCAGCCGCTCCAGCGCGGCGAGATGGTCGCCTAGCCCGAAGCGCTCGAGCGACAGCGCGCGGAGCCGGAACTCGCCACGCGCCGCGTAGAGCTCCGGCCGCCCGTAGGCGTGGACGCGGTCACCGTCGGCGAGGTCGAGCCGGAGCCCGTCGAACTGCCCGCGCGGCATCGACACACCGAGGCAGGCGCCGTCGCCCGGATCCTTGAGCGTGAAGAACACGCTCTGCCACCGCGGGTGGCGCTTCAGCTCCGTCACCTCGCCCTCGACCCAGACGGTCGGCAGCCGCTGCAGCCAGGTTGCGACGCCGCGGTTGAAGGCAGAAACGCTGAAGACCTTTCGATCGCCATAGGCGGTGGCCTCGACCTTCACCCGGTCGATGCTAGCGGCGGCTTAGAGCAGGATCTTCGCTGCAGTCTCGTGGTCGCAGCCGCTCCGGACCATTTCGACTGCGCGATGCAGGTCCGCCTCGCTGTGGGCGAGCTTCTCCGCGAGGGGCAGTGAAAAACCGGCCTCCAACAGCACGTGGAGCCGCCAGCCTTCGACCTTCGCTCGCTCGTCCTGTGGTGTCTCGGCGATCTGGGCCATGAGCGTGACTGCTTTCGCCCTTTCCTAGACGAACCCTGCCCTGGGAAGTTTGTTCCGCCGTCTACTCGCCGCGAAACGCGCCCTCGAGGCTCGACTCGGCGGTCGTGACCGCCGTTTCGAGCCTGCGGGTGAGCTCGAGCACGCGGGCCTCGAGCACGGCGCGCTCGGCCTCGGCATCGGCGGCCAGGGCGCGGATCTGCGAGCGGAGCTCGCTCTCGACGTCCGAGAAGCGCTTCTGGAAGTCGCCGAGGAACTCGTCGCGGCGCTCCTCGATGCGGCGGAGGATGTCGTTCAGCTTCCGGTCGACGCGGGCGGCTCCTGCGTCCGAGACCTGCGCGAGCCGCTCGGCCAGCACCGACTGAGCGTCGTGGGCGAACTGGGCGACCGCCCGGTCGAGCTCTCGCGAGAGCCGCTTGGCCGCGTCGTCGCGGGCCGCCTTGACGGTCGCGGAGAACTGCTCGACGGCGGCCTCGGAGAGCCGGTTCGCGGTTCGGTCGACGATTCTCGTCAGCTGCTCGATCTGGCGCCGTTCCACGTCCGCGAAACCGGACTGGATCCGGCCGACGGCATCGGTCTCCTCCGCGGCGATCCGGTCGCGGAGGTCACGCTCGCGCTGGCGAAGCCGCTCCGAGACCTCGTGCAGCGAGCGTCTGCGCTCGCTCTCGTGGACCTCGACCTCGCGGCGCGCGGCGGCCCCGGCCTCCTGGGCGGCGCGCTCGAACTCCTCGCGGAGCTTGGCGAGGATCGTGCGCTGCTCCTCGCTCGCGGTCTTGAGCTGCTCCATGTCGGCCTCGAGGCGGGCGTGCGCCTGCGCGAGGGTCTCATCTTGCCGCTGCGCCAGCTCGGCGAGCCGACTGGTCATTCCCTGCTGGATCCGGTCGAGATCGCCGGCCCAGTCCGCGAGCCGCTGCTCGACGCGGCGCTCGACCAGCGCGACCGTTTCGCCGAGCTCGCTCGAGATCCGCCGTTCCCGCTCGATCAGCTCGTTGCGCCGCGCCTCGGCGAGCCGCCGCTCCTCTTCGGCGAACTGCGAGGACGAGTCGGCGCGGGCGCGCGCAAGCGTCCGTTCGAGCTCCTCGGTCCGCATCTTCGCCTCGCGCTCGGCGACCGCTCGAAGCCGGGTCTCCGCAGCCTCGAGGTCGGCGTCGATCCGGCGGCTTCGCGCGAGCGCCTCGTCGAGCGGAATCGTCAGCAGCGCCACGGCCGCGCAGAGGGTGAGGCCTCCTGCGGCGACAGCAGTGCCGCTGTCGGTGTCCAACGCGAAGACGACCCAGCCGGCCGCCGCGCCGAGGGCGAGTAGGGCTGCGACCCCGGCGACCACGCGCCGCGGAGCATGTCCCGCCAGCGTCGCCGCGACGGCGGCTCCGGCGACGACGACGGCGCCGGCGAAGGCGATCTGAACGGCGGTCTCGGAGCTCACGGCCGTGATCGTAGATCGGAGTTGCCGCTCAGGCGAACCGGAGCACGAGAAGAGCCGCGGCCAGCGCCATCGTCGCCAGCGCCATGAAGCGGAGCGCCGTCTCCATTGGCTGCGTCAGGGTCTCCGGCCCGATCGAGACGCGCGAGCCGTCGGTCCGCTCGATCGTCCCCGTCACCGACACGGTGCGACGCCGGACGTCGCGGACCGGCGTCGAGAGCGTCTGTTGCGCGCGGATCAGCAACGCACCGAAGAGCGCCGCGAGGACCGCCTCGCCGGTGATCCGGTCGGCCATCGCGAAATAGGCGGTGAGGATCGGGAAGGCGCCCCAGGCGGTCGCGAGCCAGAACCAGTTGTGGAAGCGCCCGCCGAAGAGCTCGAGGTTGTAGGCGGGAGCGATGAAGCCGCCGAAGCCGACGAACGCGAGCAGCCAGAGGTCGTGCGTGAACGCCACCGCTATCCCGATCGCGCATGCGCCCGCCAGTGAGACCACGGCAAGCGCGACGAGCATCCCGGTCGGGATCCGCGTCTGCAGCGGCCGGCCGTTCAGCTCGTCGAGCGCGTGCGCCGCGATGCCAAGGCCGAGGAAGAAGGCGAGCACGGTCAGGGCTAGGCGGCCCGCGTTCGGGTGCGGAGCGAGGCAGCCCCCGATCACGACGTAGCTCAGGTGCCAGAGCGTGTACGGAAGGTGGAGCAGCGTCACATAGTCGCGCCAGCCGCCGGGAGCGAGCGCGTAGAAGGCAGGCCGTGCGGTCGGAACGCTACGCGTCCTGGTCAGCACCGCCCCCAGATCACGATCCCGCCGCCGAGGCTGAGGCGGCGGTACTTCACGTCTTCAACCCCCGCTACGCGCCAGAGGTCGAGTTGGCGCTCGACCGGGAAGCGCCGCCAGAATTCGCGGATACTGCCGCCGAGGAAGCGGCCGACCTCGTGCCAGCCGGGGTCGATCGCGCGACCGGCGGCCGGGAGCACCGCACCCACGTAGGCGCGCCAGAGCGGCCGCCAGATCCCCTGCGGCACGGTGAACTCGAGGGCGGCGATCGTGCCGCCGGGGCGGACGACTCGGGCGAGCTCGGCGAGGGTCGCGCCCGGGTCGTCAACGTAACGGAGCAGGTAAGTGAAGGTGAGCCCGTCGAAGGACTCGTCCGCGAAGGGCAGGCTCTCGGCGCTTGCCTCGACGAGCTCGACGTCCGGCAAACGCTCGCGGGCGACGGCGAGCATCTCGGGGCTCTGGTCCAGTCCGACCACAGTGCAGCCCTTCTGCCGCATCAGCTCGGTGGCGACCAGGCCGGTCCCGGTGGCGACGTCGAGGACGCGGTCGCCGGGCCCAGCCTCGACGCGCGAGACGAGGAACCGGCGCCAGCGGGGATCCTGGCCGAGCGAGAGCAGGCGCGCGTAGCGGTCGTACGTCGGCCCGAGCGGAGCGAAGAGCTCGCGCGCGCGGCGCGTCCGGGACGAGGCGACCTGGGCCATCGCATGAACCCTATGCTCGTCTCGTGGGGCTGAACGAGGATCTGCGGCGGATCGCCGAAGCTGCGGTGCGCTACGCCGCGCCCGGCGAGGAGGTCGTCGGGATCGTCCCCGCCCAACCGTCGCGCGACGCGCGCGCCTACCTCTGCGCCTACAGGGGCGAGGACGGCGAGCAGAGCTGGCTCGTGCTCGACGGCGAGGGGGAGCCGGTGACGGATCGCGTGCGCGTGCGCGAGGTCGTCTCGATCGCCGCGCTCGTCGAGGTCGCCGAGGAGACGGCGGGCGGGGGCGACCTGGACGAGCTCCGCTCGCAGCTCGTCGCGCTTCGCCTCACCGAGAACCCACCCGGAATCGACGAGGCCGAGGAAGCCGCTCTGGCGCTCGAGGCCACGATCGGCGGTACGCCACGCGTCGCGACGCCCGAGCGGCTGGACGCGATCGGGGCGGCGACTGTTCGGCTCGAGCGCGTCCTCGGCGGCGGAAGCGGCTCACCCTTCACCGTCGCGATGGACCAAGCCCGGACGACCGTCGAGAAGTTGACTCGGGACGTGTTGGGCTCCTACAAGGTCCCGCTCGACTGATTCTTGCTGGCTAGAGTGGCGTCATGGAAGGCGGCGAGGGTTTCCCCTTCGGCGGCGATCCTGAGGATCTGCTGCGGGGCCTGCGCGAGTTCGCGGAGCAGCAGGCCGAGACCGTCCAGGAGGCCCAGCGCGAGCAGTTCGCGACGCTGACGCTGAACACCGCCGTCGAGCTGACCGCCGCGGCGCTCCAGCAGGTGACGGCGCAAGGCGGGCCGGACGAGCAGGCACTTCAGATCCGCGACGCAATGCGCGTGCTCTTCCCCGAGGCCGTGGCGCTGGTATCCGCGGCGCGCCAGGGCTTCATGCGCGAGTAGTGATCTGAGCGGGGGTAAGACGGCCGCGGCGGCCAAGCCGCCACGGCCTCTAGCCGGCATCGCAAGCGACGCCGGTGCGGCCGCGCGCCAGGGCTTCATGCGCGAGCCTTAGCCCGTATCGAACGCGATTTCTGCGGCTTCGCAGACGCGCCGGTAGCCGATCTGCTCGTAGATGCGGTTCGCGGTCGGGTTCGCCAGGTCGGTGAAGAGGAAGCAGAAGCGGTACGTCTCCAGCAGCCGCTCGGAGAGCGCGGCGGTCAGTGCTGACGCGTAGCCTTTCCGCCGGCAGTCCCGCGGCGTATAGACCGGGCCGATCCGGACGCCGTGTGGCGTCGGGTTGCCATAGGCGGCGAACGAGACCGGTTCGCCGTCCTCCCACACAACGATTCCTGCCGATTCTGCTTCGAAGCGGTGGTCGACCGCGGTCTCCGATCCCAGCCCAACCGCATCCTCGATCGCCTCCTCGGTGAAGGCGTCCCACCACCCGATCAGCTGCCGACGGTCTTCGGGCGTTGCGTCGCGCATCCGCCCGTGGACGTGCGAAACGGGCTCGACGCGGTCCAGCTTGTAGACGCCCTGGCCGCGGACCGTGTGCGGCGTGCCGCCGGAGCGCGCCGCCCAGGCGCGCGCGAAACTCTCCGCTTCCGGCTGTGCGCCGACGACGCCGGGCAGGTCGTCGTCGATCCCCGCCGCAAGCGCCTCGAGCGCCTCTCCGGTCCGAGGTCGCCCGAGGGCGAGGTTGTACGGAGGCGTTCGCACGGCTACTCCCTGGACGCCCTTCTCCTCGGCAACCCAAAGGAAGTACTCGTCGTACAAGGACGGGTGATCGCGAAGCGTCCCCACGATTCCGAGGATCAGGTTGTGGCGAGCCTCGTCCTCGAGCAGGAGCGGCCCCGCGGCGTCGAGGAAGGCGACGGGATCGGCGAGGCGGCGAACCTCCATCCTCCGGAAACTACAATTCCCCGCCCGTGATCTTCGATCGCGCGATCGTCCGGATGCTGCCGGCGGTGCCCAAGCCTCTCGTCCACCGGCTGGCGTCGCGCTACATCGCGGGGCCGACGGTCGAGGATGCGTGCCACGTCGTAGCGACACTGAACGCTGAGGGGAAGCTGGCGACGATCGACGTCTTGGGCGAGGAGATCACGCGCGCCGGCGAGGCGCGGGCGATCGCACAGGCCTATCGCGACGTCTTCGAGACGATCGAGCGCCAGGGGCTCGACTCAGGCGTGAGCGTGAAGCCGACGGCGCTCGGCCTCAAGCTCGACTACGGCCTTTGTCGCGAGAATCTCGAGTCGGTCGTCGCGGCCGCCGCGAGGCGCAACAACTTCGTCCGTATCGACATGGAGGACTCGTCGACCACGGACGAGACGCTGCGGCTCTACCACGAGCTGCGGGTTGCGGGCCAGGACAACGTCGGCGTCGTCCTGCAGGCGCGGCTACGGCGCACGCTCGACGACATTCGAGGGCTCGCCGACCTGCAGCCGAGTGTGCGGATCTGCAAGGGCATCTACATCGAGCCGCCGGAGCGCGCCTATCAGGGCTACGAGGAGGTGCGGACCAACTTCCTGCGCGCGCTGGAGGCGCTGCTCGACGCCGGGTGCTACGTCGGGATCGCGACGCACGACGAGTGGCTCGTCTCCGAGGGGCGACGGGTGGTCGCCCGCCGCGGGCTCGGGCGCGACGACTACGAGTTCCAGATGCTGTTCGGCGTCGCCGAGCCGCTCGGCGACGAGCTCGTCCGCGAGGGGCACCGGCTCCGCATCTACGTCCCGTTCGGCGAGCATTGGTATGCGTACTCGATCCGGCGGTTGCAGGAGAACCCGAGCATCGCCGGCTACATCGCTGCAGACACCCTCGGTCGCTTGGTGCCGCGCCGCAACGGTTCCGCTTGATCTGGGCGGAAGCCGAGGGCTGCCGCGTCGTCGACGACGACGGCCGGGAGTACCTCGACCTCTCGGCCGGCTTCGGCGTTTCCGTGCTCGGCCACCGAAACCCGAAGATCCTCCAGGCATGGCGCGAACAACGCGTCGTCCATGCCCTCGGCGACCTCGCGGAGGCCGAAGTGACCGCGACGCTCCGCCCGCGGCTGCCGCGGCCGGCCAAGCTCGGCGTCACAGGGGAAGACGCGGTCGAGATCGCGCTGCGGACGGCGCTGCTCGCGACCGGCAAGCCCGGGATCCTCGCCTTCGAGGGCGCCTACCACGGCACCGGGCTGCTTGCGCTGGCCCCGACGTCGATCGACGCCTTTCGCCTGCCTTTCCGGACCTGGCTGCCCGGGCCGGTCTACCGGCGCCGTTTCGGCGACGATCCCGGGCCGCTGCCGACTCGCTGCGGCTGTGTGATCGTGGAGCCGGTGCAGGCGCGCGGCGGAGCGAACGTGCCGCCGCCGGACTTCCTGCGGATTCTCCGGCGCCGCTGCACTGCTCGCGGCGCGCTGCTGATCATCGACGCCGTCTACGCGGGGCTCGGCCGGACGGGCGAGCTCTGGCCCGGCGCCGAATACGCGGACGTGCTGGTGGTCGGCAAGGCGCTCGGGCACGGGCTGCCGATCTCGGCGGCGCTCTTCTACCGCGAGGACCTCGCGGAGGTCTGGTCGCTTGGCGACGAGGACGTCTACACGCACACGCACGTCGGCAACCCGCTGGCCGCCGCGGCCGCCCACGTCGTGCTCGACGAGGTTCCGAGGCTGCTCGAGCGCGTGGGCGAGGCGGGCGAGCGGTTCGAGCGCGCCGGCTGGCACGGCCGGGGGCTGTTGCGCGCTCGCGAAGGGAGCGCCGAGGAGGCTCTGCGCCGCGGCGTGATCGTCGTCCCCGCCGGCCCCGGCGGCCGCCTGATCTCGGCGACTCCGCCGCTGACGATCAGCGACGAGCAGATCGACGAGGCGCTCGAGCGGGTCGGCTCCGGGTGACGCGAGGCTTGTCCGCGATCACCACGAATTGGCCTGGGACGCGCGGGTCCTTCTTCCGCCAGTAGGTCTTGTAGATCGACGAGAACTCGTCCAGCGAGCGGATTGTGAGCCCGGCGCCGGCAACCGCATTGACGATTTGGCCGAGCCGCCAAAAGCGCTGGTGCTTCTCCTCGGTCGCCGCCGGTCCCGGGAGCTCAAAGTGGCGCCAGCCGACGCCGACCAGCTCGTCCTCGTTGAAATAGTCCTCGCGCCAGTGGGACGCCTGGTCGACGCACGCTGACACGGGGTGGTCG
>JBKOUJ010000005.1:0-2536 GCA_046723355.1 Actinomycetota bacterium
CCAGAAGTGCGCCCACGGCGACAGGTACCGCCATCCGAAGATGTAGATCGCGATGAAGATCGCCTCGAGGAAGAAGAACAGTCCCTCGATCGCGAACAGCACGCCGAACACCTGGCCGAAACGGCCCGTGAACGCCGGCCAGAGGAGCCCGAACTCGAACGAGAGGACCGTCCCGGTCACGGCCCCGACGGCGAAAGTCACCGCCACGGCCTGCGACCAGCGCCGGGCGAGCTTCAGCGCGTCGGCATCGCCCCCCCGAAGTCCAACGTAGTTCGCGATCAGCATCATCGCCGGCAGCGCTACGCCGAGCGAGGCCAGGATGATGTGGAAGCCCAGCGTGAACGCCATCTGGCTCCGCGCGGCCCCGAGATTCGATGCGAGGGTCAGCATGCTGGAAGGTCCGTCAAGGTCAGCGTTGCGGGCCGAGACTAGACTCGATCAAGCTCCCCACGCTGTCAAACGGGATGAGTCCGCTCGGGTGGCGGGCGAATACGGTGACGCCGATGGCCGAAGTGGTCGACACACGCAACCTCACGGAGCCTTCTCAGAATGGCTGGGCGCTGGACTACCGGATCCGGCGCCAGGACGGCGAGGAGCTTCACGCGGAGGTTCGTTGCTGGGACAAGGCGCATGCCGCCGCCGAGCGGGCAGGTAACGCCGAAGCGCTCGCGGCGATCGCCGACCGGGGTTTCTCGGAGGCGCTCGAGTACGCCGAGGTCGTGGAGTCCCCGGCGGCGCGCGGTGCAGTGCTGATCTCGATCTGGTTCGATCCAGCCGACGAAGGCAACCTACGTCGTCGCGTCAGCTACGAGCGAACCGCCCGAGGAGGCGTTCAGTGACGCCGAGCGCTCCCGACGTAGGCTCGATGGTGCCTAAGCGGGCACTGCGCGTGGCCTCGGCGCCCGGCCTCTACGCGGAGGAGTTCGACGCAGCGACCGGCCGGCACCTCGGCAATTTCCCACAGGGGTTCTCGCACCTGGCGCTGATCGAGGCGGCGGCGCGGCTCGTCATTCCAGAGATGACCGCGGAGTACTAGCGCGAGGGGGCCGCGGTATGGCGTCGAGGCTGGAAACGAATGTCGTCTACGCCGCGGGCATGGCGCAGGGGATCGTGCTCGTCACCTTCCCGGCCGCCAGCGCGGTCTTCACGGACCCGGACAAGTACGACCTCTCCAACACGCAGTACGGCGCGCTGTTCCTGCCGCAGGTCATCACGGCGATCAGTGCCGCGCTCCTAGGGGCCGGCCTCGGAGGCCGCTTCGGGGTCAAGCGGGTGTACCTCGCCGGCCTCGGCGCAGGCCTCTTCTCGATGGCGCTCCTGATCGTGAGCGCATCCGTGGACAATCGCCAGTCGCTCGCGTATCCGCTGCTCTTGCTCGCGACCGCGTTTCTCGGGGTGGGCTTCGGGCTGACCGTTCCGGCACTCAACACCTTCGCCGCCGCCTTCCATCCAGGCGCGACCAACCGCGCGATCCTGGTCCTGAACGCCTTGCTCGGCCTGGGCACGGTGCTTGCCCCGGTGTTCGTGGCGATCTTCGTCGGCCTCGGATACTGGTGGGGGCTCCCGGTGACCTCGGCGTGCCTCCTCGCCCTCCTGATCGTCGGCAGCGTGCGCCTCCCCCTGCGAACGCCGGCGCCGCAGCCTGCGGAGCCGGGTGTGGCGGCCGGGATTCCGACGCGTTTCTGGGCCTACGCCGGCTTCGCCGTCTTGTACGGCATCTGCGAGACCGTCAACGGCAACTGGTCGCAACTGGACATGAGCCGTGAGCTGGGAGCGTCGGCGACCGAGGCCTCGTTGGCGCTCACCGCCTTCTGGGGCATGGTCACGCTCGGGCGCGTGGTCTTCGCCGCGCTCCAGCGCCGTGTGCCGCCGCGCGTGACCTACCACGTGCTGCCATTCGTTCTCGCGTCTGCGTTCATCATCATCGCGCTGCTGCCGAGCGACTCGCCGTGGCTCGGCGTCCTCTTCTTCGGTCTGGCGGGGCTCGGGTGCTCGGCGCTCCTCCCGCTGACGATCAGCTTCGGCCAGGACGAGCTGACCACTTTCTCGGCCGCGGTCGCGGGAGGCGTAATCGCCTGCTACCAGCTCGGCTACGGGCTCGCGGCCTTCGGCATTGGCCCGCTCCTTGACCACGGTGTCGGGCTGCCAACGGTCTATGCGGTCGCCGCTGCTATCGCCCTGGGCCTGGCAGTGACGTCGCAAGTCGTCGCTCGCCGTCCGAGGGCGGCGTCGGTCGGTTTGCTCGGATCGGCAGGCCGGTGACGCCGGCGATTCATCCAAAGGGGGCGATGTCGAGGGCCGCGTCGTGTTATCTGATCGACCCTGGGCCGGACTGAAGGAGAACGCAGTGAGCGCAGTGGCAGCCATCCGGAGCACCGTCCCCGCGCGACTGGATCGCCTGAGTTGGTCTCCGTTGCACACGCGCATGGTCGCCGGGCTCGGAAGTCGCTCGAGTCGATCACGAAGCCGCTTACTTCGACCGACCAGTCGGACGAGGCCGTGCCCCTACCGGACCCGGCCCAGCGCAATGCACAAG
>JBKOUJ010000079.1:0-5938 GCA_046723355.1 Actinomycetota bacterium
GACCTCCTGCTGGTAGCCAAGCGAGCCACGGACGACCGTCACGATCGCCGGCCCCGGGTGCGTGTGCCAGCCCAACGCGCTGTTCGGGCCGAGCCGCAGGTGCCAGACGAAGACGTCGGCGTGGTGATGCTTGACCGCCCGCGCGAGCGGGCTGATGTCGAAGTCGCTGACGTCACTGTGCGTCGCCAAGAAACCCACGGGAACGGTCGCCGGATCGACCTGGGGCACGTGCGAGGCACCTGCAATGCTGGCGCCCACGGCCAGCGCCATCAGGGCGCTAACCGCCATCCATTTGATCCGCATGTTGCTTCTCCCTTTCCCCTGCCTGCCCACGCCGCTGGGCGGCCGGCCTTGCAACCACAGTCTCAAGGTTCGGCCGGCGAGCGTCAACCTCAAAGCTCGATGGAGCCAGGGAGAGGGTGGTCCTGCGTGCAACGCCTCGAGCCGTCTCCGGTGCGTCTCGCACCAGCATCTCGACGAGCGCCTCCGCGTCTCCCATCTCGGGCCGGCGGAGGTAGATCAACGCGGCCAGAGGTCGCCGTCGACGAGCTCCACCGAGTTCCCGGCCGGGTCGCGGACGTAGATCGAGCGGCCGCCGCGCTCCCAGCCGCGCTCGAGCTCGATCTCGACGCCGCGCTCGCGGAGCGCCTCGCCCCAGTCGGCGAGCGTGCCCTCCTCGACGCTGAAGGCGACGTGCCCTGCGCCGGAAGTCCCGTGCGAGGGCACGGGCCGACCAGGCAACGACGCCCGCGACGGGTCGAAGATCAGCAGGACGCCCCCGTCGTCCAGCCGGAACCCCGCTGCCAGCTCATCGGGCCCGTCGACGAGGCGCAGCCCGAGCACGTCCTGGTAGAACGCGGCCGCCGCGGCCACGTCGTCCGCGTAGAGCACGGTCTCGTAGACGCCCGTGATGCCCAACGGGCCAATTCAAGCCGCTAGGCTCGCGGCATGCCGCGACTCGTCGGCATCAACCACGTCGCGCTCGAGGTCGGCAGCATCGACGAGGCGCTCGAGTTCTACAGGCGGATCTTCGACATCCAGCTACGCGGGCGCGGCGGGCGTATGGCCTTCATCGACATTGGCGACCAGTTCATCGCGCTCGCCGAGGGCCGGACGCAGCCGCCCGACCGCAACCGCCATTTCGGCCTCGTCGTCGATGACAAGGAGGCGACACGCCGCGCGCTCGAGGATGCAGGCGTCGAGATCCAGCCCGGCCGCGGCCTCGACTTCCTCGACCCGTGGGGCAACCACGTCCAGGTCGTCGACTACCGCGACGTCCAGTTCACGAAGACGCCGGAGATCCTGCGCGGGATGGGCCTCGCGGAGCTCCCGAAGACCGAGCAGGCCCTCGCAGAGCTCCGCGAGAAAGGTCTGACCTAAACTCCGGCGAACTCGCGCACCTGGGTCAGCCGGATGTGGTTGCCGGACGGGTCGCGGAACGACGAGTCGATCCCGTACGGCTGCTCCTGCGGCTCGTCGACGAACTCGACGCCGCGGCCCTTGAGCTCCTCGAAGTCGGCGCGGACGTCGTCAGTCGTCAGGAAGATCGTGCCGGCGAATCCCTTCGACATCAGCGACCGCACCTGCCCGGCGGTCTCGTCGTCCATGACGGGCGGACCCGGGATCGCCATCAGCACGATCGCGATGTCGGGTTGGGCCGGGGGCCCGACGGTGAGCCAGCGGAAATCGCCCATCTCGGGAAGCGTCACGTCGCTGCGGACCTCGAACCCGACCTTGTCCTTGTAGAAGGCCAGCGCCTCGTCTTGGTCCTGAACCCACAGCTGCGCGGTTCCGATCTTGATCATGAGCCCTCCTCAGTCGTGTGAACTGTCAGTCGGCGATGCTACGGCGGCGTCGCCGGCGTGTCTTCTCGAAACGTGCTGTGTTGGTCGCGCGTACGCGCGCACGACGCAGGAAGGGACGAGCGCCTGCGCTGCCGCGGGCGGGTACGACTTGCGGTACCCGGTCGGCGACAGGCCGAAGAAGCGGGTGAAGCTGGTCGTGAAGGACCCGAGGCTCTTGAGCCCGACCGAGAAGCAGATCTCGGCGATGGGGCGATCGGTCTGACGGAGCAATGCCGCTGCGCGCTCGAGCCTGCGGCC
Organism: Actinomycetota bacterium; assembly: GCA_046723355.1. Lineage (GTDB taxonomy): Bacteria > Actinomycetota > Thermoleophilia > Gaiellales > Gaiellaceae > 13-2-20CM-68-14. The sequence goes on from JBKOUJ010000079.1 coordinate 2,103, forward strand.
GAGCAGGTAGGCGTGGGGCGACTCGCCGAACACGCGCCGGAACTCGCGGCTGAAGTGGGCCCGCGAGAGGCCTGCCGCACGCGCGAGGTCGTCGACCGTGAGCCGGTCGAAGTAGCGGCCGTCGGCCAGGTCCTTCGCGCGGAGAAGATGGCGTTCGGGTGCGACGAACAACATCGGCAACGTAAGGACTATCGAAACGCGCAAGGCTCATCGGCGACGCAGGGACTGTCCCCGAACGGGGACTGTCCCATCAACCGTCCGCGTTGCCTGCCGCGGTTAATGGGACAGACGCTGGGACAGACCCCTCCGGGGTCAGTCCCTCCGAGTCAGTCACGCGTTAGAGTCGTGCCGAAGCCGGCTCGGACTGCTCCGATCTGACAGCCGCATCGGCGGCAAAACGTGCAGCGGAGGGCCGGCTTCCTCGTGGGCGGTCAGCGCACGCCGCTGCGCCGCTCGCGCGTCGCCCACCAAGCCTCGAACTGGCCGCGAGGCGAAGCGAGGTACGCGTCGATCTCAGCCTCGAGCCCGTTCACTTGATGCTCGACCAGTCGGTCACGGTCGCAAGCATGGTCATGGACCTTGGCGCCGCAGTCCCGGCAACGTCCGATCCGAGGGCGGCGAAACGTGAGGTGCACGGTTAAACGATGCTCGGAAGGCGGTGGAACCAAACCGCCGTCAGACGACGGCCGCCTCTCCCAGCAGCGCCTTAGCCTCGGCGAAGAAGTCGGGCCCCGGCTGCACTCGGTACTCGTTGCCGAGCTGGAGCGTCTTCGGCCCTGCCGAGGTCTCGAGGGCGACCACGACGGGCGCCTCACCCGGGTACTCGCGGACAAGCGCCGCCAGCTCCCGGACGAGCCCCGCCCGCGCGCGCATCGCGTCGATCCGCAGCAGCACCTCGCGTCGCTCCGGCGTCGCCTCGAAAGAGGAGACCTCGATCGCAATCAGCTTCGTCTCGCCCTCCTTGTGGTCGATGCGCGCCTTGACGACCAGGATCGCGTCCGGAACCAGCAGCTCGTGCGAGGCCGCGTAGACCGAGTTGAAGACGACGCACTCCGCCGAGCCGATCACGTCATCGAGCCGCACGAACACCATCGGCTCGCCCTTCTTGGTTGTTACGTGCTTCAAGGCCGAGACGATTCCACCGACCGTGACGATCTCGCCGTCGCGGCGCCCCTCGAGCTCCGCCAGCGATGCGTCCGTCTTGCGCCGTAGCTGGTCGCGAACGGCCGTCAGCGGATGCTCCGAAACGTAGAGACCCAACGTCTCCTTCTCCAGCCGGAGAAGCTCGTTCTTCTCGAACTCGTGCGCCGGGATGTCCGGATGATGGCGCTCGACGTCACCGTTCTCGTCGCCGAGGTCGAAGATCGAGCCCTGCCCAACGAGCCGGTCCGACTGCGACCGCCCGCCCCACGACAAAGCCTGCTCGACGCACTCGAGCATCCCACGTCGGGTCGCGCCGGTCGAGTCGAGCGCCCCGCACTTGATCAAGGACTCGAGCGCCCGCTTGTTCGCCGCCTGCGGGTCGACCCGCTCCGTAAAGTCCCAGAGCGACTCGAACGGTCCGCCCTCCTCGCGCGCCGCGATGATCGCCCGCGCCGCCGGGTCGCCCACGTTCTTGACCGCGTTCAGGCCGAAGCGAATCTTCCCCTCGACGACGGAGAAGTCGTTCGCCGAAGAGTTCACGTCCGGCGGGAGCACCTCGATCCCCATCTCCGTGCAGGCGGCCACGTAGAACGGCACCCGGTCCTTCGTGTTCATCACGGACGAGATCAGCGCCGCCATGTACTCGCGCGGGTGGTTGGCGCGCAGCCAGGCGGTGCGGTAGGCGATCAGCGCGTAGCAGGCGGCGTGCGACTTGTTGAACGAGTAGTCCTGCGACTGCTCCATGTCCTTCCAGAGCTGGTTCGCGACGGCCGGGGTCGTGCCGGTCTGCGCGCAGCCCTCGAGGAACTTCTCCTTGAGGGAGGCCATCAGGGCATGGATCTTCTTGCCGATCGCCTTGCGGAGATCGTCCGCCTCGGCCGGCGTGAAGCCGGCGATCTGCTTGGCGATCTCCAAGTAACTCTCCTGGTAGATGCAAATTCCCATGCTCGGCCCAGTGATCGACTCCAGCCGCGGGTCGATGTAGGTGACCGGTGTCTGGCCGTTCTTTCGCCGCGCGTACTCCGGGATGTAGGCCATCGGCCCGGGCCGGTACAGGGCGACAAGCGCGATCAGGTGCTCGAACTCGGTCGGCTTCACCTGCCGCAGCGCCTCGCGCATTCCCGACGACTCGAACTGGAACACGCCCGCCGCGTCGCCGCGCGCGAGCATCTCGTACGTCTTGCGGTCGTCGAGCGGGATCTTCGCGATGTCGATCCCGTTGCCGACCAGCTCGACCGCCTTGTCGATCACGTCGAGGTTGCGAAGGCCGAGGAAGTCCATCTTGAGCAGGCCGAGCGCCTCGACGTCCCACATCCCGAACTGGGTCACGAGCTCCTGGTCGGCGCCTTTCTGCTGCACCGGCACGACGTCCGTCAGCGGCCGGTCGGAGATGACGACGCCGGCCGCGTGGATCGAGTCCTGCCGCACGAGACCCTCCAGCGGCTTGGCGAGATCGACGATCTCCTTCACGAGCGGGTCGGCGTCGTAGGCCGCCTTCAGCTCGGCGCCTGGCTTGAGGCAGTCGTCGAGGTAGACCTTCGGGCCTTCGGGGATCAGCTTCGCGATCTTGTCGACGGTCCCGTAGGGCACCTCGAGCACGCGCCCGGCGTCGCGCACGGCCGCGCGCGCGAGCATCGTCCCGAAGGTGATGATCTGCGCAACCCGGTCGCGCCCGTACTTCTCGGCGACGTAGTTGATGACCCGGTCGCGGCCGGCGACGGCGAAGTCGATGTCCATGTCCGGCATCGACTTGCGGCCCGGGTTCAGGAAGCGCTCGAAGAGCAGGTCGTAACGGATCGGGTCGACGTCCGTGATCTCCAGGCAGTAGGCCGCCAGCGACCCCGCCGCCGAGCCACGACCCGGGCCTACCGAGACGCCGTTCTTCTTCGCGAACGCGATAAAGTCCCAGACGATCAGGAAGTAGTCCGCGAAGCCCATCTCCTTGATCGTCTTCAGCTCGAACCGCAGGCGATCGGTCAGCTCCGGCGTCACCTTGTCGTAACGCTTATGGAGCCCCTTCTCGCAGAGCTCGACGAGGTAGTCGAACGCCTCGCGCCCGTCCGGGACCGGGAACTTCGGGAGCAGGATCTCGCCGAGCGCCAGCTCGACGTTGCAGCGTTCCGCGACCTCGAGCGTCCGCGCGAGCGCCTCCGGATAGTCCGCGAAGTCGGCCGCCATCTCGGCCGGCGTCTTGAAGTAGAACTGATCGGTGTCGAACTTCCAGTGGTTCGGGTTCTTGAGCGAATCGCCGGACTGGATGCAGAGCAGCGCCTCGTGCGCGCGCGCGTCTTCATGAAGCAGGTAGTGGACGTCTCCGGTCGCGACGAGCGGCAGCGCGGCCGCACGGGCGAGCTCCGCGAGCTGCGGGTTGATCCGCTGCTGAATCTCGAGCCCGGCGTTCTGGATCTCGACGTAGGTCGACTCCTTGCCGAAGACCTGCGCGAGCCGGTCGAGGTCGGCCTGCGCATCGATCGGTCGGCTTTCCTCCAGCGCCTTCGCGACACGTCCGGACAGGCACCCTGAGAGCGCGACGAGCCCGTCGTGGTGGCGCTCGAGCAGCTCCCAGTCGACGCGCGGCTTGTAGTAGTAGCCCTCGAGGTACCCGGCCGAGGCGAGCTTGATCAGGTTCGAGTAGCCCGCGTTCGACTCGGCCAGCAGCGTCAGGTGCGCGTAACCCTTCTGCTGCGCGCGCC
>JBKOUJ010000010.1:0-2190 GCA_046723355.1 Actinomycetota bacterium
CAGCAGTTCATGAATCCCGATCCCGATGCGCCCGCGAAGGCGAACGCGGCGGCGCTCAATGAGAAATACCACCCGAAGGTGCGGGGGGTGAACCCGAAGTCCGTCTTCGTCACCGTCCTGAACGGGAACGGCGTCAACGGGTCCGCAGGCCTCGCAGGGACGCAGCTCAAAGAGCGCGGCTACGAGATCCTCCAGCCGCCCGACCGGCTGACGGCGAACGCGCCCGGGGGCTTCAACTACGCGGTCACGAGGATCTACTTCGACACGCGCGACAGGAACGGCAAGGCCGCTGCCCAGCAGGTTGCGAAGCTGTTCGGCAGCGCGCAGACGGGGCCGATGACGCCGCGGCTCGTCCCGTATGCGAACGGCGCGACACTCGTCGTGGTCGTCGGGAGGCCGTACGTCGGCTCGCTGGCGGGCTCCGCATCGTCGAGCTCGCCGCCGCCAAAGCACCGGCCGCCGCACACGCTGCGCGATCCGAGCGTTGCGCTGCCGCTCATGCGCGCCGTCCGCCGAAAGCTGCCCTTCCGCGTCGAGTACCCCACCGTGATCGACCGGAGCTCGCGCATCGATCCGGAGCCGCCGAACCCGCGCGTCTACACGCTGCAAGGACACAAAACGGTCCGGCTGGTCTTCACGAACGGGATCCCCGGCGAGTACTGGGGCATCCAGGAGATCAAGTGGAACGGTGCCCCCGCGCTCTCGGAGAAGAACTTCATCCGGCACTTCGGCCACCGGACGTTCGAGTTCTTCTACTCGGGATCCGACCTCCACATGATCGTGCTGAAAGAGAACGGCGCGACCTACTGGGTCGTCAACACGCTCGACAACGCGCTCTCGAACGAGACGATGATCGCGATCGCGCGCGGACTCCGGCCTCTAAGGTAGGCCGCGTGAACTCGCAGGGCAGGGAGCCGCTGGCGGTCTTCGGCGCGGGGTGGGTCGGCCTCGTCACGGCGGCCTGCTTCGCGGAGCTCGGGCACGAGGTGACGGTCCGCGACATCCTCCCTGAGAAGGTCGAGCGGCTGCAAAAGGGCGAGGTGCCCTTCTTCGAGCCGGGCCTCGGCGACCTGTTGGAACGGAACGAGGAGCGACTGACCTTCACGCTGGACGCCATGGTGGCGGCCGAGGCCGCGGAGCTCGTCTTCGTCTGCGTCGACACTCCGCCCACCTACTCCGGCGATGCCGATCTCTCTCGGGTCTGGACGGTGATCGACGAGCTTCCGCAGCTCGATCGCCGCGCGATCCTCGTCATGAAGAGCACGGTGCCGGTCGGCACGGGCGACAAGGTGCGCGCGGCACTCGAGGCGCGCGGTCTCAGCCACATCGGCTACGTGGCGAACCCCGAGTTCCTCGCCGAGGGAAACGCCGTGAACGACTTCATGTATCCGGACCGCGTCGTCGTCGGCTCGTTCGCGGAGGCGGACGGTGACCGGGTCGCCGCGCTCTACGAGACCATGGAGGCGCCGATCGTCCGCTCGGACGTTGCGTCTGCGGAGATGATCAAGCTCGCTGCGAACGCGTTCCTAGCGACTCGGATCAGCTTCATCAACGAGATCGCGAACGTCTGCGAGATGACCGGCGCCGACGTTGTCAAAGTCGCTGAGGGCGTCGGCCTCGATCACCGCCTGGGCCCGCACTTCCTGAGGGCGGGGGTCGGATATGGCGGCTCCTGCTTTCCGAAAGACACGAACGCGCTCAAGCAACTCGCCTCGAACTCGGGCTACCACTTCCAGCTCCTCTCGGCCGTGATCGAGGTCAACGAGCTGCAGAAGCGGCGCGTGATCAACAAGCTCCAGAAGTGCCTCGGCCCGTTACGCGGGAAGCGGATCGCGCTGCTCGGGCTCGCCTTCAAGGCGGACACCGATGACATGCGGGAGGCGCCTTCGGTCGTGCTGGCCTCGCGGTTGCTCGCGGAAGGAGCCGACGTTCGGGCCTATGACCCCGTCGCGAAGCCGGGCGACCTCGTCCGCGGCGTCGCGCTGTGCGAGACGGCGCTCGATGCCGTTCGCGACGCCGACGCCGCGGTGATCGTCACCGACTGGGACGAGTTTCGGTCGCTCGCCTCAGAGGAGGTGCGTGACGCGATGCGCCGCCCGCTGATCGTCGACGGCCGCAATCTGCTCGACCCCGAGGCGACGAGGGCCGCCGGGTTCGACTACGAGGGCATCGGCCGGGCGGCGTCGCCTC
>JBKOUJ010000029.1:0-27082 GCA_046723355.1 Actinomycetota bacterium
ACCCGCCGAAGGAAGGCAGCAATCGTGAGCCGAAACATGGCCGCCGGTGCCTGCGGCAAGCAGACGGCCCGCAGCCCAGGGTAGGAGATAGGCGTGCCCCGGGTCGCGAGAGCTTTTCGGCAGCAGCCGCGGACCGCCCCCCTCGCATCTGGCGGGGAGGATTGGGAAGCACCGCGGCGCTCGTCTCGCTTCCCGGCCCTTCCTGCGGGACGAGCTTGAGCAGAGGCGCATCAACCACGCGGTCTCGATCAGAAGTCACCGTTCTACGGACCGCTTGAAAGGCGGCGGCGAAGGAGCGACAACCGTGCCGGAGTGCGCGTCAGTCGGGCTTCATTCCGGCGAGGGCAGGCCGGCCCGGTCTGACATGGCACCTCGGCCCTTCGTTTCACCATCGTTGACCTTCAACAGGGAGCAATCGATACTGCCTACTTCAGACCGTGGGGGTGGCCTGTGTGGGTTGTAGTTGCAGGTTGGCTGGCCTCAGTGCTGGTCTTCGCGGCGTTCTTCATGAAGCTCATGACGCCGCTTCGTCTCCTAGCCATTGCCAGCAACCTCGCCTTTATGAGCTATGCCCTGCTTGGCCTCCTATACGGAGATTTCGGGCGCCTGTATCCGATTTTCGTTCTCCACTCTTGTTTGCTGCCTTTGAACCTCTTGCGCCTGCGCCAGCTGCGGCGTCTGGTCAAGGCTGTTGGCACAGCCAGCGATGAGCAGGCGCTACGGGCGCTGATGCCTTACATGAAACTCGAGGAGCGCAGCCGCGACGAGGTCCTATTCCGCCGTGGAGATCCCGCCGACCGGCTCTACCTGCTCCAGCGAGGAGCTGTTTCTTTTCCTGAGGTAGGCAAGCATTCAACCACGGGAGCCGTGTTCGGCGAGGTCGGACTCTTCTCGCCGCAGGGTGTGCGGTCGGCGAGCGCCGTCTGTGCGGACGACTGCCTGTTCGCCACGATTGACCAGCAGCGAGCGCTCGAGCTTGCATACCAAGATCCCGATTTCGCAATGTTCTTGCTCCGGCTCGTTGCCGGTCGCGCCGACCGCGAACCGCTCCCCGTGCCATCGGCCTGACCATCCCGTGTGCGCGGTCGCGCATCTTGTTTCGGTTAAGCCCGCCCGGCCCTCCCGGCTAGACGCACAAAAGCGACAGGGCTTTAACGGTCGGCTCAGATGGGCAGAAGTTCGGGCAGAAGTTTCGCTCGTCGCCGTTCGGCAGGTTCGAGTCCTGCCGCCCCTGTACCGCTGGTTAAGCGGAAAACGGCGGACGTGCAGCCGATTCGGAACGGCTGTTCGTTTCGCCGCTTTCCGCACTAAGACCCATAGAACCTTATGGAGACTGGCGCTCACTGGCGCGCAACTGGCGCGCAGTGTCGCCCTTGAACCGCAGGACCGAGCGAAAACGCGGGAGGAGGGCCAGGCCCTCCTCCCGCGACGATCCGTCTCTAGCGTGCCGGGCTCAGACGCCGGCGCACTGGCCGTTCTTGTGCGCGGCGATGTTGGGGCTCCCGCCCGAGTCGCCCATCTGCGGCGCCGGGTCGTTCCCCGAGCAGTTCATGCTGCCGCGGATGGTGTTCGTCTGGACTTCGTTGCCGTCCGGATCCACGACGGTGTTGTTGTTGAAGTTCAGCGAGCCGTTGACGGTGTTCCGGAAGAATCCCTGCCAGAACCCGTTGTAGCCCGAGATGTTGACGGAGCCGTTGATGACGCTGTCCTCGATCGTGTTCCAGGTGACGTCGAACGGCCCCCCGAACGGCCCGGAGCCGCCGGTGAGGTTCACGCCGCCGCTGATCGTGCTGAAATGAATCTGCACGGAGGCCGCATTCGTCGCCTGCACACCGCCGATGATCGTGCCGGTGTGGGAAGGATTCTCCTGGGTGCCGAGCACAAACGTCGCGCCGGCGCCGACCGACACGCCACCGATGATCGTCACCGGGCCCTCGAAGGTGACGCAGGACTCTCCGGCGGGGACGACCACCCGGTTGTACGTACCGGGTGCGAGCGTATCCGTGCACGTCGTCGTTCCGGTGCCGGCCGCGAGTGAGGGCACCCCAAGGACCAACGCTGCCAGAACGGCGAGAACGCTGGCAATCGATATCTGCCGCATGATTCCTTCTCTCTCCCCCCTCGTTTGGTACAGGCGCCTGAACCCTGGTGACCGGCGGAGACCTTGTCAAGCTCGTTACGGAAGTCGCCAGCGGGCGCGGAGCCCGTCGTGGGACTCCGTGCGCGAAATCGTGCGCGCCGGGATCTCACCCTGCCGCCCGGGGTTGCGGTTCGCGGTCGAGCCGGGATCGAGCTCGGATTCGACCACCCTTTCGCGCGCGGGTGCGCGTGCACTCGGTTCGAGCCTTTACTGGCGCGCAGACTGGCGCGCAACGGGGGCAAACGGCATGGTTGACAAGTGCGCCGCAAGTCTCCAAAACCGGGGGTTGCAGGTTCGAGTCCTGCCGCCCCTGTAGCCGTTCAAGCCAAAGCCGCGCGTCGGCTATGCCGGTGGAGTGGTCTTGTCAGGCTCTTGTCAGGAAGCCTGTCAATAGAGCGTGAGAACGATCTTCACCCTTGCCGACGTCCCTGCGACCGATGGTCCTGGCGGTACACAGCCGGCACTCGTTAGGACGACGAGCGCATAGATCGTCCCGACCGCTCGATGGAGCGTGCCGGACGCGGAAGGCGGATCTCGGTGAGGGCGGGCGACGATGTTGTCTGCCGATCTGGCAAACGTGGCGGCGTCGACTTGAAAGCCGTTGACGTAGATATGCCCGCTTCGTGTGCCCGCTGCAGGCTCAGGTATCTGGAGGACCCAGTTGCGCGAGCGGTGCTTCGCAGGCCACTGAACTAGCCACGTTCGAGTGACGGTCCTCGACGCGCGTCGATGCTGCTGCGCGGGAGCAGGCGTCGAGAGCGTGGCTGAGGCCGTCACTGCGCGAGCATCGGAAGCGGCAACTGGCGCGCGGGCAGGCGTCGGCCGGTGGCTTCGCGTTCTCGACGGGAACGGAACGCCGCTCCCGCATCGGAAGGCGGCCCGCGCCATCACGGACGCGAGTACGGCTGCGGGACTCCCGCCTGTCGGCTTCCATGTCTTGCGGCATGGCTTCGCCTCGACGCTGATCGTCGGCCTCCGCCTTGACCCGTGCAGGTGTCGCGGCAACTTGGACACGCCGCCCCGTCGATCTCGCTCGACACCTACTCGCACCTATTCGACCAGGCGCGGCACGCCGCCGACATCCGCTTGCGGATGGCTTCGAGCGGCCTCGCGGCGGCGGTCACGGGCGCGTAAGGCTTGATGTGAAACCCGACAGAGAGACGGGCGACCGAAGCAGCCCGTCTCTCTCAGATTCGACGAAAGTTACGGGTCTGCGAGTTCGGCACAGAGATCTCGTTCCGTCCCGTTGAACGTCCTCGAGGTCACATTTCCGTTGGCGTCGAGCTCAATGACCCCGTGCCCGGAAAAGAGGGTCCCGAACAAGCTAGAGAGGACGAAGCCATTGGAGGTAACAGTGACCGAACCGTCGCTGTGTTCCACCACCGAGAAGCTGCCGCCTTCGTTGATCTTGACCGACTTTCCAGTATCGAGATTGGTGGCGGTCCCGACGAATGGCCCGGACCCGAAGATCTCGCCGTCGTTGAAGATGAAGAAGTTCGAGACGTCGGGTGCTGTGGGCTGGAGGAGGACTGGGAAGCTGCACGTCCCCTCAAGCGTGAGCGGGCCTTGCGGGATCCGCTGCATGAACGGCTGCGTGGCGCCGGCCGTCCCCGCGACGGTGAGCACACCGAGTAGAAGGGCCGCCGTGACCCCTAACAGACGCTTCATCTGGAAACTCCCTTCTCCCCCGTCGGATCGAGACGACGAACCCACGAGGCGCTTCCATCGCAACCAACCCTGCCGCAGCCTCGCCGCTCCACGCACGTTCGTGGCAGAAGCCTCTTGCTTCTCCGAAGGGAAGTCAAGAGCTGTCGAGTTCACATCAAGCCTCTAGCTTGTCAGGCGTCTTGTCAGGATCTCCTGCCCTACCGTGATCCACGGAGCCGTCGCCCCGGCTGCGTGAACTCGCTTCCGTCCATCGGAGTACCGGTCTAACCAACCGGTGTTCCGCCCTCCAAAACCGGGGGTTGCAGGTTCGAGTCCTGCCGCCCCTGTAGCCGTCGAAAGTCCGCCCGCTTCGCGGGCCGGGCCCGCGCCAGAGCGACCCTAGCTCGAAGCATTCGCCGAGCGAGGATCGCTCTCCGCGACGAGGTCACCCGCTTCCCCGGTCTTCTCGATCACCGTGTAGCGGCCAACTTCCTGAAGGACGAGATCTTCCGGTTCTCGATGGCTCGGCAGCACCACGAACCGCTTTGGGTTCACCCGGACCGCCTCATATTCCTCGCGGTTGAGTCGGACGATCTTCACGCAGTGCTCGTCTTCGCACTCACACAGGTACGGCGTCGGTTCGTCGCCGAGACCGAACTCACTCGCCTTCGCCTCGAGCTTCTCGTTCGCGCGACGGAAGGTCGATAAGTTCTTTGCCGCCTGCTCTGCTGAGCGGCTCATCGTCCGACACGTGCCCTGCAAAGGCGCCCGGAAACACATGCAAGCTCGCGCTGTTTCGGTCAATGGGAGAGAATGGGCGCCAGCGGAGCGGTGGAAAAGCGGCGCGCCCAGAACGAGGTTCTCTTACGCGAGGTGAATGAGCGGATCGAGGCGATCAGCAGGGAGTTCACCGCGCACGGTCCACAACCCGACCAAATCAACTTTGTCTGCGAATGCGGCAAGGTGGACTGCACAGAGCTGCTCGAGGCGACAGTCGCCGAATACGAAGCCGTGCGCGCCCATCCGAAGCGGTTTCTCGTCCTCCCCGGCCATGAGCACGCCGACACGGCGCGCGTCGTCGAGCGAAACAGACGCTTCTTGGTCGTCGAGAAGCTCGAAGAAGAAGGCGAGATCGCGATCGAGCACGATCCCCGCTCATAGTGGGAGCTGCGAGCCCCTGACCCCGCTTCCCCGCGGCCCAAACTCCTCCCCGCGAGCGGCTCGCCTGATGCGCCGCAGCCCGCGGCTTAGACGTATCGGCGCTCGTTAACCGGCGCCTGAGAGTTTCTAGGCGGTCGGCTCGGTGGCCGGGGCGGCCTCGGTGCGGGGCTGCCGCGTGAGCAGCATTGCGAGCGCCACGCCGACTGCGTAGCCGCCGACCGCCGCGGCGATCGAGCTACCGAGGCCCGCCTTCGTGGTCATGTTCCACACGATCCCGAGCACCAGGCCGATCGCGCTCATCTCCGCCCACCAGAGCGGCAGATACCTCGTCTTACGGAGCGCGTCACCGCGCAGGTCGCCCGGGCCGTTGGCCATGAGCGCCTGGGCAACCTTCTTCCCCGAGCGCTCGGCGACAAGCGGCCCCTGGATCGCCAGCACCACGAGCGCTCCGATCCCGACCTCGATCCAGCCGGTATCCCAGGTCCAGAGGTCCGACGTCATGTAGGCGCCGGAGGCGAAGAGCCCGAGGATCGCGATCGGGAACACGCGCCCGACCTTCGCCGAGAGGCGACCCCACGGCGCCGCGTCGGCGAGCGTGCGTGCCGCGCGGAGCTGGAAAACGCAGGCGGCGAGGACGGAGGCCGCGCCGATCCCGATGAACAGCGCGAGCAGATGAATGTAGAGCACGACGTGGTACGTGTCCAAAGGTTCCTCCCGAGCGTTGGTCGCAGTCGGTTTTTGAAAATAGGGCAAGGCGGGACGTCCTTCAAGGGTTCGGGCGCGATGGCTTCGCGGCGGCCGCGTCCGGCAGCAGCTCGACCGCGCGATACGCTGCGCCGCGATGGCCGTGCTGGAGTCGCACGTCGAGCCGGGCGAGGAGCATGAGCGCCGGCGGGAGCGGATGGGGCAGCTCGTCGCCGAATTGCGCCAGCGGACGGCACTCGTCGCAAACGGCGGCGGCGAGAAAGCCGTCGAGCGCCACCGCTCGCGCGGAAAGCTGACAGCGCGTGAACGGATCGACCGGCTCGTCGATCCGGGGTCCGCCTTCCTCGAGCTCTCGGCACTGGCCGCCTGGGACGTTTACGACGGTCAGGCGCCCTCGGCCGGGATGGTCACCGGCATCGGAGTGATCGAAGGCCGCGAGTGCCTGCTGATCGTCAACGACGCGACCGTCAAGGGCGGAACCTACTTCCCGCTCACCGTCAAGAAGCACCTGCGCGCGCAGGAGATCGCCGAGCAGAATCACCTGCCTTGCGTCTACCTCGTCGATTCGGGAGGCGCCTTCCTGCCTCTGCAGGCTGACGTCTTCCCCGACCGCGACCACTTCGGACGGATCTTCTTCAACCAGGCCCGGCTGTCTGCGAAGGGGATCCCGCAGATCGCTTCAGTGATGGGCTCGTGCACCGCGGGCGGGGCCTACGTGCCCGCGATGAGTGACGAGACGATCATCGTCAAGGGAACGGGAACAATCTTCATCGGCGGACCGCCCCTCGTGAAGGCGGCAACGGGGCAGGACGTCTCGGCAGAGGAGCTCGGCGGCGCAGACGTTCACACCCGCGTGTCGGGCGTCGCCGACCACTACGCGACCTCGGACGAGCACGCGCTCGCGCTTGTCCGCCAGATCGTCCGAAACCTGAACCCTACGCCGAAACTGCCGCCCTGGGACGTCCTGCCTGCAGACGAGCCGTCCGCCGACCCCGGCGAGCTCTACGGCCTGATCCCCGACGATTACCGCGAGCCGTTCGACCCGCGCGAGGTGATCGCCCGGATCGTCGACGGCAGCCGCTTCGACGAGTTCAAGGCGCTCTACGGCGAGACGCTCGTCTGCGGGTTCGCGCACATCGAGGGCTTTCCGGTCGGGATCCTTGCCAACAACGGCGTCCTCTTCGCGGAGTCGGCACAGAAAGGCGCGCACTTCATCGAGCTCGCCTGCAAGCGGAAGATCCCGCTCATCTTCCTCCAGAACATCACCGGCTTCATGGTCGGCAAGGAGTACGAGGCCGGCGGGATCGCTCGCGACGGCGCGAAGCTCGTCACGGCAGTCGCCTGTGCGGAGGTACCGAAGTTCACGGTCGTCATCGGCGGCTCGTTCGGCGCCGGCAACTACGGCATGTGCGGGCGTGCGTACTCGCCGCGCCAGCTGTGGATGTGGCCGAACGCGAGGATCTCGGTGATGGGCGGCGAGCAGGCGGCGACGGTTCTGACGATGGTCGGCGACGCCGATCCTGAGGCGATCCGTGCCAAGTACGAGGAGGAGGGAAACCCGTACTACTCGACCGCCCGGCTCTGGGACGACGGAATCATCGATCCCCTGGACACGCGGCGGGTGCTCGCGCTCGGGATCTCGGCAGCGCTGAACGCGCCGATTCCCGAGACCACCTTCGGCGTCTTCCGGATGTGAGAGGAGGAGGATGGGCTACTCGAAGGTGAACCTGAACGAGATCGAGCCGACCGGGCCCGGCGGGATGGTCAGGTTCGTCCGAAGAGAACTCGACCTCCAGGCATTTGGGATCAATTGGTTCCAGCTGCCGCCGAACGCCGACGGCGTCCATCACGACGAGCGGGAGAGCGGCCAGGAGGAGGTAAACGTGATCATCCGTGGCTCGGGGACTTACGTGATCGACGGTGAAGAGGTTCCGATCCGCGAAGGCGACGTCTTCCGCTTCGATCCCGAGACAGAGCGCGGGCCGAGGGCCGGGCCGGACGGTCTGGAGATGGTGGCGGTGGGCGCCCGTCGCGGAAGCTACGAGCCGAGAGGGCCGTATTGATGGCCGACCACACTGTCGAACTGACGAACGACGAGCTCAAGCTCATCCGCAGCGCGCTGCACTCGTACCTCGACGACTTCGGCCACGAGGAGGCCGACGTCCTGCGGAAGATCAAGGAGCTGCTCGAGAAGCTCCCCTATCACGAGCGGTTCTTCGAGTAGCCGCGCGTGCTGGTCCGGATCGTTCTCTGGAACCTCGCGGACTCGAAGACGACGATCGAGGAGCTGCGGCGCTACCTGCGCGACGAGTCCGTCGAACAGTTCGCCGAGGTCCCCGGGCTGCGCTTGAAGGCGTGGATCTCTGACGAGGCGACGGAGCGCTGGGGCGCGGTCTACGTCTGGGAATCGGCAGAGGCGGCTCAGCAGGAGCTGCCGAGCCGTGCCCGCGAGCTGATCGGCAAGGAGCCCGACCTCGGCGAGGAGTTCGGCGTCGAGGCGACGATCGAAGGAGCGTTCGCGCTCGAGGAGCTCTCGCGGCGCGGGTTCGCGTTCGAGGGCTGAGACGGCCTGCGCGCTTGGGGAAGCGACCCGAGCATTCAGCCCACGGTCCCGTTCTAGGTACACGCGCGTACTCCCCACCCTGGGTGGGGTTAGGACCACCCGCCACCCGCGGTGAGCGTAACTGCCACAAGCGCGCGCATTGGTGGCCGGTATGCGCCGAAGGCGTGACTTTCAGAGGATGAGTTCCTCGGGAAACACGACGTCCGTCTCGAAGCGCTCTAGCCGGTACGGCGAGAGGTCGGAGCTCGGCTCGAGGCCGAGGATCTCCTCCGTGACCGCACGGCCCACCGCCGGGCTTTGCATGAAGCCGTGGCCGGAGAACCCGCACGCGGCATAGACGCCCTCGGCGACGCGGCCGAGGATCGGATGTGCGTCGGGCGTCATGTCGTAGAGCCCCGCCCAAGCGCGCTCGAATCGCGTGTTTCCCGCCGCCGGGTAGCGGTGCACGAGCCGGGCCAGCCGGTCCTCGAAGAGGGTCTCGTCCACGACCTCGTCGAAGCCCCAGCGCGGCGCCGGGTCCGTCATCGCCACCACCAGCCGACCTTCGCGCCGGCGGAAGTGGAAGCCTGTCTCGGACTCGACGACCATCGGCAGGTCAGCGGGGAGCCCGGCGATCGGCTCCGTCGCGAGGAGCTGCCGGCAAAGCGGCCTGATCGGCAGCTCCACCCCTAGCGCCCGCCCAACCTCGCCGGACCACGGCCCCGCGGCGATCACAAACACGTTTCCGTCGAGCTGTGTTGCATCCTCGCGTTCGCGAACCTCCACCCCGCGCTCCGCCGCACGCCTGACGAGCTCGCGCGCCACGGCTGGCGGATCGGCGATGCCGTCTGACCAGCACGCGACTGCGCCGACCACGTCGTCGTCGCGGACACCCTCCGGCGGCTTCGCCGTCACCACCGGCACACCGAGCGACCGCTGCAGTTCCGCCCGCTCCTCGAGCTCGGCGAGCCCCGCCTCCGTCGTCGCCAGGAACAGGTATCCGACCTGCTCGAAGAAAGGCGCCCCAAGCTCCTCGAAGAAACGGATGCTCGCCTGCGAAAGCTTCACCTCAGCAGCGGTCGAGAATTGCTGCCGCACGCCGCCCATCGCCTTCGCGGTCGCGCCGCCAGCAACGGTGCTGCGGTCGCAGAGGACGACGTCCGTCGCCCCGAGCTCCGCCAGGTGATAGGCGACGCTTGCGCCCGCGGCGCCGGCTCCGGCTACGACGATGCGAGCCATCGGTCGAGTGCCTCGCGCTCGTCCTCGGTCAAGCCGCGCAGCGGGCGGCGAACGTCCTCGCTGATCGGGACGCCGCGCCGCCGCAGCACGTGCTTCGCGGCCGGGTGGAAGGGAAACTGTTCGAGACCTTCCCGCAGCGCTTCGAGATCCGGTCCCGGGACCCCGCGTACAGCCGCCGCGACCTCGGAGGGGAACGCCGTCGCGAGGCCGGATACCACACCGATCGCACCCGCTCCCAGCCCCTGCCGGATGAGCGCCTCCGGCCCGACGAAGATGTCCAGACCCTCGATCAGGTAGGGCTGGAACCGCTCCCAGGGCCGGTCCGAGACCTTGAGGCCGGCGAAATTCGGCGCCTGCTCGCGCAGGCGGTCGAGCACGACGACCGGTACCGCATACCCGCTCCGCGCCGCGAACTCGTAGACATAGAACGGCAGCGGCTCGCAGGCCTGCGCGGCCGCGGCGAAGTGCTCCAGCAGCGCCCGCTCGTCGAGCGCGAAGTACGGCGGCCCGATCACCGCCACCGCGTCCGCGCCGAGGTCGGCGGCGTGAGCCGCGAGCTCCTCGGTCTCGCGCGTCGTCTGCGCTCCGCAATGCACGGCGACGGCGAACCCGTCCGGGCGCGCCGCGACGAACAGCTCCGCCGCGCGTCGGCGTTCCGCGTCGCCGAGAAGGATCCCCTCCCCGGTCGTGCCGAGCGCGAGCAGCCCGTCGAGCCCGCCGCTCTCGAGGAACGCGACCAGTGGATCGAACGCGTCCTCGTCGAGCGTCTCGCCGCCACCGGCTAGCGGGGTCACTGCGGCTGCGAGGGCGCCTTTGAGCATCCGCCGACTCTAATCTCCCCCGCGTGAGCGCACTCCGGATCGAGCGCGACGGCCCGCTGCTGCGGATCGCCCTGGCGCGGCCCGAACGGCGCAACGCGTTCGACGCCGCGCTGATTCGCGAGCTCACCGATGCCTTCGCGGACGTCGGGGAAGCGCGAGCCGTCGTCCTCTCCGGCGACGGCGAGAGCTTCTGCGCCGGCGCCGACGTCGACTGGCAGCGCTCGGCGATCGACCTCTCCTACGAGGAGAACGTCGAGGACGCGCTGCGCCTCTACCGAATGCTCGAGGCGATCGACTCATGCCCGGCGCCCGTCGTCGCCGGCGTCCAGGGGTACGCACTCGGCGGCGGCTCCGGCCTCATCTGCTGCACCGATGTCGCGATCGCGGCGCCTAACGCCGTCTTCGGCTTCTCCGAGGTCAAGCTGGGAATCATCCCGGCGGTGATCTCCCCGTTCGTCTTCCCACGGATCGGCACCGCGGCCGCGCGCCGCTTCTTCCTGACGGGCGAGCGGTTCGACGCCGCCACCGCCTTGCACATCGGCCTCGTTCACGAGATCACGGCGAAGCTCGACGGGGCGGTCGACCGCGTGGCCGGGGAGATCCTGACCGCCGGGCCGGAGGCGACGCGCGCGGCGAAGCGCCTGATCCGCGACCGGCCGGACGCCGAGGAGGCGGCCCGGCTGGCCGCAGGCCTGCGCACGAGCCCGGAAGGCCAGGAGGGATTGCGCGCGTTCCTCGACAAGCGCCCGGCCGCGTGGAGATACGAAAGCTCCTCGTAGCGAACCGCGGCGAGATCGCGCTGCGCGTCTTCCGCGCCTGCGCTGCCGAGGGGATCGCGACCGTCGCGGTGGCGGCGCCCGACGACACGGGCTCGCTCCACACGCGCGAGGCCGGCGAGGTCGTCGAGATCTCCGGCTACCTGCACTCCGAGGAGCACATCCGCGCGGCGAAGCAGACAGGCGCCGACGCGATTCACCCCGGCTACGGATTCCTGGCTGAGAACGCGGACTTCGCCGAGGCCGTCGAGGCCGCGGGGCTCGTGTTCGTCGGACCAGCGCCGGCGGCGCTCCGCCGCGGCGGCGACAAGCTCGAGGCGAAGCGCGCGGCCGCACAGGCAGGTGTTCCGGTCCTCCCCAGCGGCGAGCCGGACGAGATCGGGTTCCCCTTGATGATCAAAGCCGCGGCGGGAGGCGGCGGCCGGGGAATGCGCGTCGTCCACGCCGCCGCCGAGCTCGAGGAAGCCGTCGCAGCGGCACGCCGCGAGGCGGAGGCGGCTTTC
Organism: Actinomycetota bacterium; assembly: GCA_046723355.1. Lineage (GTDB taxonomy): Bacteria > Actinomycetota > Thermoleophilia > Gaiellales > Gaiellaceae > 13-2-20CM-68-14. The sequence goes on from JBKOUJ010000029.1 coordinate 11,535, forward strand.
GGCGACGACACAGTCTTCTTCGAGCGGTACCTCGCACGGCCGCGCCACGTCGAGATCCAGCTGCTGGCGGACGGCCATGGGAACGCGTACGCCCTCGGCGAACGCGAGTGCTCGATCCAGCGCCGCCACCAGAAGGTGCTCGAGGAAGCCCCCTCCCCCGTACTCGACGCCGAGTTGCGCGATCGGATGAGCGCCGCCGCGATTGCCTTCGCACGTGAGGTCGGCTACCGGAGCCTCGGCACCGTCGAGTTCCTGCTCGACGGACCCGACTTCTACTTCCTCGAGCTGAACGGGCGAATCCAGGTCGAACATCCGGTCACGGAGGAGGCGACCGGCCTGGATCTCGTCGCGCTCCAGCTCGCGGTCGCGAGCGGCGACGAGCTCCGCGATCTTCGCGCCGGCTTCCAGCGCCACGCGGTCGAGGTGCGTCTGTACGCCGAGGACCCGGCCGACTTCCTCCCGCAAGCCGGGACCGTGGAGCGGCTGCGATTGCCGCCCTCGATCCGCGTCGACGCCGGAGTCGCCGAGGGCGACGAGGTCGGAGTCGGGTACGACCCGATGATCGCGAAGCTGATCGCTGCTGGAGAGTCGCGCGCGGACGCGTTCGACCGGCTCGCCGCCGCGCTCGCGGAGACCGAGGTCGACGGCGTCACCAACAACCTGCCGTTCCTGCGCTGGCTCGTCGCCCATCCAGCGGTGCGCGCCGGCCGCACGACGACGGCTTTCCTCACGGAGTTCCCTCCTCTCTCGACGCCGCCGAGCCGGCTGCCGAGCCGCCCGTGGGCGACGAGCTGGCGCCTCAACCTGCCGCCACCCGCACCCGCCCCCGTGCCGGACCCGGACGCGACCACGCACGACCACCGCCACACCGGCGAGCACAGCGCCCTCACGGCGCCGATGCCGGGAACGGTGATCCGGGTCGCCGTCGCCGAGGGCCAACCCGTCGAGGCACGCCAGCCGCTTCTCGTGCTCGAGGCGATGAAGATGGAGACGCCGGTCGTGGCGCCTTACGAGGCCGTTGTCCGCGCCGTCCACGTGGCCGAGGGCGACCGGGTGTCCGGCGGCCAGCTACTCGTCGAGCTCGAGGGCTGAAGACGGCTTTCCGGATTACGTCCGCAGCTGGAGCAACTTCGTCGTCTCGCGCTAGCGAGACCGACTCTGTGCATCAAGCGGGGGAAATTTCGGCTCCTCCGTTTGCTTCTTTAGAAAAGCTGCTGGAGCTTCATGGCGTTGCCCATGTCGCCCTTGACGCGGAGCTTGCCGGTCATGAACGCGCTCGTCGCGTTCAGCTCGCGGTTGACGATCCGCAGGAACGTCTCCTCGGACGCGGAGATCGTCGTCTCCGCATCGCCCTCGCCTTCGCTGACGCTCGGTCGGCCGTTCTCGACCCGGACGATCCACTTGCCGGCCCCGTCGATGTCGAACAGGTAGGTCGCGTTGAGACCGGCGGTTTTCGACGACCCCTCTGAGCGAGTCTCAAGGCTCTCGAAGAACTCGCGCGCACTCTCGGTCGCCACGCAGCGACCTTAACTTAGGAGGGCTTAGGGGGCGACCGGCTCGACGCGGAGCCGTCGCGAGGGCCGGGTCGACGGGAGCAGCGCAGCAAGGACGAGCGCCACTGCGGCCGCCGCGGCAGCGACGTACATCGCGGCGCGCAGGTCGAGCGAGTCGGCGACCGCCCCGAGCGCGACGGCTCCGACGCCGCCGAGGCCGATCGAGAGCCCGATCGAGAGACCGGAGGCCATGCCGATCCGGCTCGGCAGGTACTCCTGGGCCATCACCATCGTGACGCCGAAGGTGCTGATCACGGAGATCCCGACCCCGGCGAGCGCGATCGCCCCAACGGCGCCCCCGACGGCCACGAACACGAGGATCAGCGGCGCGGTCACGGCGGTGCTCACGAGCAGCACCGGACGACGTCCAAAACGGTCGGCGAGCGGACCGGCGGCGAGCGTGCCGAGCCCGCCGGCGAGCAGCATCAGTGAGAGCAGGTGGTTGCCGTGCGCCTTCGAGTGGCCGAGCGAGACCTCCCAGAGCGGCACGAACGTGATCAGCCCGAACCACGAGATGCTGCGGAACGCGATCACGCCGAGGAGGAGCACGAGCGCCCCGACACGATCCGGCCCGTCCGCTGCCAGTCGCCGCGCACGTTCGGACGCGAACGAGCCGAGGAACGGGGCGGCACGCAGCAACACGAGGGCGACGACGACGCATGGGACCGCGAGCAGCAGCCCGCCCTCGAGCCCGAAGACGAGCACGAGCGGCGTCGCGATCGTCGGCCCTAGCGCGAAGCCGAGGTTCCCACCGATCGAGAACAGCGACATCGCGCTCGCGCGGCGGCGTCCGCCGACGAACGCCGCGAACTTCGATCCTTCAGGGTGAAAGGCGGCAACTCCGAGGCCGGAGACGACGACGAGCACCAGCACGAGCCAGTACGAGGGAGCGACCGCGGCGAGCGCGATCCCGATCCCGGCCAGCGCGACGCCGGCGGGCAGGAGCCAGATCGCGCCTCGCCGATCCGACCAGAGCCCGAACAGCGGCTGGACGATCGACGACGAGACCGCGGACGCGAGCATGGCGGCGGCCGCGAGCGTGTACGAGAGGTCGAACTTGTCGACGAAAAACGGGAGCAGCGCCGGCAGTGCCCCATTCGCGAAATCAGTCGCGAGATGGCCGCTCGAGAGCGCCGCCATCGCGCGTTTGTCCAGCTCGGCCCGCACGCGGCCAGGCTAGCGGGCCGGTCTTTTGCCGAAACGCCAGGAGGGTTTGGCGGAATGGCGCTCGTCGCCCGGCGTGCGCTGCTCGTTTCCTGGGGAGGACGCAGGGAGCGTCCATATCCGTAGATATGGGCGCGACTGAGGACGCTGCCAGGGGGCGAGCAGCGTGCGCCGGCGGCACAGACGCTATTTCGCCGAACCCTCCTAAGCCGCGCTGGCAGCCGCAACCGGCGGGAGGTAGCGCTCGATCAGCGCGCGCGAAAGCTCCCACTGGCAATCGACGATCGCGAGCCTGTTCCGCTCGAGCTCCCTCGCAGCAGCGCCTCCCAGGCGAAGCTGCTGACGCTCGAGGACGAGCGCCGCGTGGAGCTGAACAAGCGTCTCGGGATCGCCCCGTCTGGTGCGGTCTGGACGCGTCGAAACCAACTGCCGCAGAGTCATGGTCGCTCTATCGGCGCGACGGCGCCGAAGTTGAGGCCGGCCCCGCATATGGGGGAGGCTACGAGGGAGGTCGGATAGCATCGCGGCCCGATGCGGGTCGAGGTCGAACCCGGAGCGCCCGAGTCTGTCGAGACCGACGTCCTCGCCGCGCCGCAGCTCGCGTCGGAGCCGCTCTCGAGCCGGCTCGCCGCACTCGACGGCCGGCTCGGCGACCTACTCTCACGGCTCCTCGAGGACGGCGAGGCCGCGGGGAAGCTGAAGACTGCTCCGCTCGTCCACCTCAACGGGGAACTGAAGGCCGAGCGTCTGGCCGTCGCGGGCGTCGGCGCCCGCGAGGCCCTCGACGCCGACGCGCTGCGCACCGCGGCGGGCACGGTCGCGCGCGAGGCGCGCGAGTTCGCGGAGAGCATCGCCTGGCTGCTCGACGACTCACTGCCTCTCCCGCCCGCGGAACAGGCCCGCGCGATCGTGGATGGGACGCTGCTCGGCTCCTACGACCCGGGCCGCCGCTGGAAGAGCGCCGGCGATGCATCCCGGCTCGAGCGGCTGATCGTCGTCACCTCCGACGAGACGGCCGCCGAGGCCGCCGGCCGCGCCGGAGTCGTCGCCGGGTGGGCGAATCGCGCGCGCGACCTCGCCAACGCGCCCCCAAACGACCTGACCCCTGCAGGCCTGGCCGAAAGCGCAGCCGGGATCGCCGACGGCTCGGAGACCCTCGGCTTCGACGTCCTGGATCTCGACCAGATTCGCGAGCTCGGCATGGGCGCGTTCGCCGGCGTCGCGCAAGGCAGCCACAACCCCGCGCGGCTGATCGTCCTGCGCTACGAGCCGCCGTCTCCGGTCGGCGACGTCGTGCTCGGTCTCGTCGGGAAGGCCGTCACCTTCGACACCGGCGGGATATCGATCAAAAAACCGACCTACATGGAGGACATGAAGGGCGACATGGCAGGCGGCGGCGCCGTGATCGCCGCCCTCGGCGCGCTCGCCCAGCTCGAGGTCCCGCTGCGGGCGGTCGGCGTCGTCGGCGCGACCGAGAACGCGGTCGGTGGCGGCGCCTACCGGCCCGGCGACATCCTCACCGCGATGAACGGCAAGACGATCGAGATCATCAACACCGACGCCGAGGGACGGCTCGTCCTCGCGGACTGCCTTCCCTACGCCAGGCAGCTCGGGGCCACGCACATCGTCGACTTCGCAACGCTGACCGGGGCGATGGAGCGGGCCCTCGGCGACTTCTACGCGGGCGTGTTCGCGAACGACTCCAAGTGGCGGACCCTCGTCGTCGAGGCCGGCGAGACGAGCGGCGACCACGCCTGGCCCTGGCCGCTGCACTCGCGCTACCGGCGCTACATCGACTCCGACTACGCCGACCTCAAGAACTCGAACATCCGCTCGCAGGGGGTGCCGGTGCTCGCCGCCGAGTTCCTGCACGAGTTCGCGGGCGAGGGCCCCTGGGCGCACATCGACATGGCCGGAACCGGCTTTTTCACCTGGGCCCGGCACGACTATCTCTGGCAGCGCGGCGGCACCGGGTATGGCGTCCGCCTGATCTGCGAGCTCGCCGACCGGCTCGTCGCCGCCGCTTGAACTTCGACCTCACGCCGGAGCACCAGCTCGTGCGTGACACCGTGCGCGAGTTCGCCGAGACGCGGATCGCGCCCGTCGCCGAGGAGCTCGACCGAGAGCACCACTTCCCCTACGACCTCGTCTCCGAGCTCGCCGACCTCGGCCTGATGGGCATGACGATCCCGGAGGAGTACGGCGGCGCCGGCACCGACACGCTCGCCTACGCGATCGCAGTCGAAGAGCTGACGCGGATCGACTCGTCGGTCGCGATCACAGTCGCCGCTCACCACTCGCTCGGGACGCTGCCGATCTTCTACTTCGGGAGCGAAGAGCAGAAGCGCCGTTGGCTGCCCGACCTGGCCTCGGGTCGACGCCTGGCGGCGTTCGGGCTGACCGAGCCGGGTGCAGGCTCCGACGCCGGCGCGACGCGTACGACCGCCGAGCTCCGCGACGGACAGTGGGTGGTCAACGGCTCGAAGATCTTCATCACCAACGCCGGTACCGACATCACCGCATGCGTGACGATCACCGCGCGCACCGGCGACGACGAGATCTCGAACCTGATCGTCCCGAACGGGACGCCCGGCTACGAGATCTCGGCGCCGATGGAGAAGATGGGTTGGCACGCCTCGGACACGCGTGAGCTGTCTTTCCGCGACTGCGCCGTGCCGGAGGAAAACCTGCTCGGGCCGCGCGGACAAGGGTTCGTCCAGTTCCTCGAGATCCTCGACGGCGGCCGCATCTCGGTGGCAGCGATGGCGGTCGGCCTCGCGCAGGGCGCCTACGACCTCGCCGCGGCCTACGCGCACGAGCGCGAGCAGTTCGGCCGACCGATCGCGAAGTTCCAGGCCGTCCAGTTCCGGCTGGCGGACATGGCGACCGAGATCGAGGCGGCGCGGAACCTCGTCTACAAGGCCGCGTGGGTGAAGGACGAAGACCGCCCGTTCGGCAAAGAGGCCGCAATCGCAAAGCTCTACTCGGGCGAGATGTCGAACCGGGTCGTCAACTGGGCGCTTCAGGTCCACGGGGGTTACGGCTACATGGACGAGTTCGCGATCTCGCGGCTGTACCGCGACCAGAAGATCCTGGAGATCGGGGAGGGTACGAACGAGGTGCAGCGCATGGTGATCGCTCGGCACCTCGGCCTGACGTAGGGACTGGCACCGCGGGTGCCTGTCCCATCAACCGTCCGACGCTCGCTCTCTCCCTACACTGATTCGCGGATGCGGCGCCTCGCCCCCCTCCTGCTTCTCGCAGCGCTCGCTCCCGGTTGCTCCTCGTCGAGCTCGAAGCAGATCACGATCCAGCCGGCGAAGACCTACAAGCTGACCGGGTTCCAGCCGACGGGGCAGGTTTCCCCACGGAAGCCGACCACGGTTGCGTTCACGATCCAGCAGCCCTCCGGGTCGGCCCTGACCGCCTATCGTACGGGCGCCGGGCCGCATACGGGCGTCCACCTGATAATCGTCAGCGACGACCTCTCGACGATCATCCACCGCCATCCGCCGATGCAGGCGGGCGGACGATTCGAGCAGCAAGTCGTCTTACCTTCGGCCGGCCGCTACCGCGTGATCGTCGACGCCTACCCGCGGAACGGCGGGCCCGTGCCGAACTTCCAGCTCTTCAAGGACGTCCAGGTCCGTGGCGTGCCGAAGCCGAAGCCGCTGGGCAACTACACGGCGGTCCAGCACGTCGGCGGGTTCACGTTCACGGCGCCCCGGCAGCCGCGCGTGCGCGCCATCCAGGCGTCGCTGATGACGGTTCGGGTCGCGAACGCGGCCGGCAAGCCGGCGCGCTTCGTGCCCTGGTACGGCGCCCTCGCGCACGCGATCTTCTTCCACGTCGGGACGCTCGACTACTTCCACACCCACGTCTGTGCGCCGGGCGCGACCGGTTGCACGTCGCTGCTCGCCGGCGCGAAGGTCACCGGGACAAGCGCCGCCCCCGGAAAGCTGACGATCGGGATCCTGCTCCCGACTGCGGGGACGTGGAAGCTGTTCCTGCAGACGAAGCCCGATGGCCGGTTGGTGACAGTTCCCTACGTGCTGCACGCTCGATGAGGCGCGCTCTCGCCTGGTCTGCCGCCGGCGCGCTCGTCGTGCTCGGCTCGCGCACCATCGTTTACGCGCTCTCGCCGTCGCCGCTCGCCGCCGAGCTCTCCCATCGCGCCGGCGGGCCCCCGTTGCCGGCGGTCGCCGTCGCCTCGGCCGCCCTCGCGCTCGTCGTGTCGGTGGCGGTCGTATCGCTCGCTGCGATCGGCGTTCGGGAACGGCTGCTGCTCGAGACGCGCCCGGTCGTCGCGCCGCCGCGGCTGCGGCCCGGCCTGCTCGCGGGTCGAGCGCTCGCGCTCTGGCTCGTGACGATGCCCGCCTTTGCGCTCCTCGAGTCCTACATCCACTGGCGGCAGGGCCTCGGCTGGCACGGCCTGCATTGCCTGACGGGGCCCGTGCACCGAAACGCAATCCCGGTTCTCGGTGCGCTCTCGCTGGTCGCGGCCGCGGTCGCGGCGGCACTCGAGCATGTGTTCGCGTGGATGCGACGGACGCTGGCGCGGATCGCCGCTGCGGCGCGGGCAGTCGGGATCGTCCGCGTCACTCGGCGGGCGTTCATCGGCCTGGTGCCGGGGGCGGCGCTCGTCGGCGCGCTCGGCGCGCGCGGCCCTCCCCTCCTCTCCTGACGTCGCCGCGGCGCGAGCCGCGGTTTTCGCAATCGAAAGGAGAGCACGACCATGAATCCCGAACGCGTGCGCGCATGCGCAGTCGCCGTCGCCGTGACGAGCGTCGCCTCGCTGACGTTCGCCTCGAGCGCCTGGGCGCACGCCGAGATCAGCCCACCCGAGGCGAAATCAGCGGATCTCCAGCTGTTCACGCTCGCCGTGCCGACCGAGAAGGAGGACGCGACGACGACGAAGGTCGAGCTGACGCCGCCGAGCGGGTTCGGCATCGACTCGTTCGTCCCCACCGTTGGCTGGAAACGGCAGGTCCAGGAATCGGGCTCGAGCGAGAGCGCGGTCGTCGAGAAGGTGACGTGGACCGGCGGACGGGTCCCGACGGACGAGGACGCGGTCTTCCAGTTCCTCGCCAGCCCCGACTCCAGCAAGACGTACACCTTCGCGGTGCGGCAGACGTACTCGGACGGCTCGGTTGTCGACTGGACGGGGCCGGAGTCCTCGGACACGCCGGCACCGAGGGTCGAGGCGGTCTCGTCACTCGGAGGCTCGGACGGCAACTCGACCCTGGCGATCTTCGCGCTCGCCGTCGCGGGAGTCGCGGTCGTGCTCGCCGGGGCCGCGCTCGTGACCCGCGGAGGAGGCCGTCCGATCGCATGAGGCGGATCGCCGTCGTCGCGGCCGTCGCGGCAGCGTTCCTCGCGCTGCCGGCCGCCGCGTGGGCTCACGCGGCGCTCCTGCAGACGACGCCTGTCGCGAGCCGTGTCTTGAACACTGCGCCCACCCAGGTAACTCTGCGCTACAGCGAGCCGGTCGAGCCCCGCTTCGCGATCGTCTCGGTGACAAATGCAGCCGGCGACCGTGAGACCGCCGGACCGCCGAGCCGCTCGCCCGCGAACGACGACACGCTCGTCGTCCCGCTCAAGAAGCTCGCGGAGGGCTGGTATCTCGTCTACTGGCGCGTGATCTCGGTGGACGGCCACCCTGTCCGTGGAGCGTTCACCTTCGCCGTCGGGCCGAACCCCGGGCCGGCGCCGCAGTTCGTGATCCCGTCTACTTCCGAGACGGCGGCGACGCCGAAGCTCGTCGCGGCGCGATGGATCGCGTTCCTGGCGGTGATGGCGGCGATCGGCCTCTTCGTCCTCCGGATCGCGGTCGCGCGCCCGATCGTCGCAAGAGTCTCGGGAACGCGCCTTCGGGACGTCAGCATCGCCTTCGGCGTCGCGTCGGCGGTCGCGCTCGTCGCCATCCCGGTCTACTTCCTCTTGTCGACGGCGGAGTTCGCGCTCCGCTCCTTCTGGAGCTTCGGGGCGCTGTTTTCACTCGTCCGGGTCTCGGCGTTCGGCCGCGGTTTGCTCGACCTCGAGATCGTCTTCGCGTTGTTCGTCGGCGCGGCCACGGTCGCGATCTGGCTCGATCGCCCCGAGCGGCGCCAGCGTTCAGTCGCGGCCCTCCTCGCACTCGTGGGCGCCCTGGCGGCGGCGGGCGCCGTCCTGCTCGTGCCGGGGACGGCCGGCCACGCGGGACAGACCGCGCCGCGCGGCCTCTCGCTCGCATTCGACTGGCTTCACCTCGTCGCCGGGTCGATCTGGGTCGGCGGCCTGTTCGGACTGGTCGTCCTCGCGGCGACGCTGCCCGCGGCGCGCCGGGTGGCGGCGCTTGTCGTCTGCGTGCCGCGCTTCTCGAACGTTGCGCTCGTCTCCGTGCTCGTCCTGATCGGGGCCGGGATCGGGTCGGCGGTGCAGCACCTGCCGACGTTCGCGTCGTTCTGGCAGACGTCCTACGGCAAGGCGTTGCTCGTCAAGATCGCGCTGCTCGGCGCCGCGCTCCTGCTCGCGTCGATCAACCTGCTGCGAACGGTGCCGCGCTTCCGGGCCTGCGCACAGCGGCCAGAGTTGGGAGCGTCGACGGCGAGCCTGCTTCGTCGCGTGGTCGCCGGCGAGTCGGTGCTCGTCGGGGGCGCCGTGCTCGCAGCGGCGGTGCTGTCGAGCCTGGCGCCGCCCTCGAAGGCGCTCGCGTCGGTCGGAGGTGCCAAGGCGCGAGTCGGTCCGGGCCCGGTCAGCGAAGTCGTGACGGAGAACGGCTACCGGCTCGCCGTCAGCGTGGCGCCCAACAAGGCGGCCGTGCCGAACTCGTTCCAGGTCGCGATCAGCCGCGGCGGCAAGCCGGTCCGGAATGCCGACGTGACGCTGGACTTCGCGATGCTCGACATGGAGATGGGCCAGCAGGCCTACCACCTGACAGAGACAGCGCCCGGGACGTACGGACGCGCGGCGCCGGCGCTCGTGATGGTGGGTCACTGGGGGCTTTCGTTCCAGGTCGCGCCTCCCGGGCAGCGCCCGTTTACCGTGCTTCTCGTCGACAAGGCGAGCGGATGAGCCGCTCCGTGCTGATCCGCCTGCTCGCCGCGCTCGCCGCGCTCGGCGCCGGCGCCGCCGCGATCGTGATCGTCGTCCTTCTCGTCCACGACACGATCGGCTGACGCATGATGCGCGGCGTGAGAGCCGGGATCGCGCTCGGGCTGGCGGCGGCAACCGCAGCGCTGTGTGCGGCCGGAGCACGCGCGAACGGCGATCCGGCCAGCGACGTGCTGCCCTTCTCGACCGTCTACTACTCGATCAAGAACCCGCAGAGCGCCGCCTCCGGCCGCGACCTCGTCAAGATCACGCAGGCGTCCGCCAAGCAGAAGCACCCGATCCGCGTCGCCGTGATCGCGATGCCGAGCGACCTCGGCCTGATCCAGAGCCTCTGGCAGAAGCCGCAGCCGTACGCCGAGTTCCTCGGCAAGGAGCTCTTCCAGTTCGCCCGCTACAAGGGAACAACGCTGATCGCCATGCCGAACGGCTATGGGGTCCATGGCCCTCTAGCCGAGAAGGGCCGGCCCGCGCTCGCCAGGTTGCCGAAGCCGGGCACGGCTGACCTCGACAAGCTCGGCGAGGACGCGGCGACCGCGACAAGGCGCGTGGCAGCCGCCAATGGGGACGTCCTGCCGCCGCCGAGCAGCGGCTCCTCGGGAACGCCGACGTGGGCGATCGCCGCCGCTGCGCTCGGGGGCGTTGCGCTCGTCGGCGGGCTCGTCTTCCTCGGTTTGCGGCACTGGTTACTCGCGCCGTAGCGCGCCATCGCTTCAAGAAAACAAGCCGCACCCGGTGTTACGGTCGAAGTCGTGATCTTCAGGCAGTTCGTCGACGACGACCTCGGCTGCGCGTCCTACCTCGTCGGCGACGAGACGACGCATGAGGCGGTCCTCGTCGACCCCTCCTACGCGATCGAGCGATACCTGGCGGCGGCCGAGCAGGAACGCGCGCGCATCGTCCGCACGCTCGAGACGCATACACATGCCGACCACGTCTCCGGGCACGGGAGGCTCGCGCTCGAGCACGGGATCCCTGTCGCGATCCACCCCGCCGCCGAAGCGGAGTACGAGCACGATCCACTCGAAGACGGACAGGAGATCGTGCTCGGCGAGGTGGTCCTCCGGGTGATCCACACGCCCGGCCACCGGCCCGAGCACTGTTGCTTCGCCGTCATCGATCGGACCCGTGCGGACGAGCCGTGGCTCGTGCTCACCGGGGACTCGCTGTTCGTCGGCGACGCCGCGCGGCCCGACCTCGCGGTCGAGGCCGTCGACGGTGCGCGCGAGCTCTACGTGAGTCTGCGGCGCCTGCTCGAGCTGCCAGACGGCGTCGAGGTTTACCCCGGCCATGTCGCCGGATCGCTCTGCGGGGCGTCGATGAGCTCGAAGGCCTCAACAACGATCGGCTTCGAGCGCCGCTTCAATCCCATGCTCGGCGCCGCGGACGTCGAGGAGTTTGTTAGCGCCTCGGCTTTGACGCGCGCGCCGCGGCCGCCGAACCTCGAGCAGATCGTCGAGCTCAATCGGGGCCCCTTCGTCGGGGCAGCGGAGCCCCTCGTCGAGAGAGATGGGCTCGAGCCGCCGATCCTCGACGTCCGACCCGCCGACGTCTTCGTCGCCGGCCACGCGCCCGGAGCGATCAACGTGCCGCTCGCGCGGCGCGGCTTCGCGACGAGGGCCGCATTCGTCCTGGTACCTGACGAGCCGCCCCTGATCCATGCGACCACGAGCGAGCAAGCCGAGGACGCGGCCGGGCGCCTACACGCGGTCGGGATCTTCGACCTCCGCGGCTACGTGCTGCATGCTCCGGAGACGGAGACGCTCGAGCCGGTCGCGGTCGACGACCTCGATCGCCTGCTCGAAGACGGCGCGGAGGTGATCGACGTCCGCGAGCTGTACGAGCGCGACGACGGCTTCATCCCCGGCAGCCGCAACATCCCGTACCGCCTCGTCCGCGAATACGGCGACGAGCTGAAGGAGGACGGCCGGCCGGTCGTGACGATCTGCGAGAGCGGCGCGCGTGCGGCCGTCGCCGCCAGCGTGCTCGCGGCCTCGGGCGTCGATGCGCGGCCGGTGCTCCACGGCGGCATCCCCGATTGGGAGGCGCTCGGTGGCGCCACGGTCGGCTTCCGCCGATGCGGCAGTTAGCACCGGGGAAACCCGGTTTCCCCCGTGAGCCCCCTCGCTGTGTTGACGCGCTTCCCGCGCAGTTGAGGCTTCGGCGGGCGAAGCCCGCCTCCGCCGATGGGCGAGGCTCGTGCGGTGTCGTGAGCGGCAGCTAGTCCCGACGTACGCTGGTTAGACGTGCGCCAGCACGCGGTCCAGTGGCCGGGGGACCTGCTCGAGGTCCAGTGCCTCCACCAAGAGCACGGCGTACTTCTGCTTACGGTTCCACATGAAGCCGTGCAGCTGTTCCTCGAGTGGCCGGTCACGATGCGCGGGCTGCTTCTGGTAGGTCCGGAACGCGCGGAGCTCGCCTTGCTCGGCGAGCACCCGCTCCATTTCCTCAGGCCCCACTGCCCGCGTCAGCTCGTCCTCGAGGTCTCGCGTACAGGCGTAGAAACCGGCGCGTTCGAGCTCTCGGCGGTCGACGCAACCCAGCGCGCGCAAGAAGTGCCTCTCTTCCCCCACGTCGTACACGCCGGCGAGTCGGAAGTCGCGGTACCGCTCGAGGAAGTGCGGCAGGTTCCCGTAGCCGCCCATCGGCACGATGGCGACGCCCTCGGCCTGAAGGTCGCGGCCAAGCCGAAGCGCGAGCGCCTCGACGGCTAGGCGGTCGCTCGTTCCCTCGACAAGCACCACCCCGCGCAGCTGCATACGCGCATGAGAGCAGGTTGAGGACGAGATACCGGGCTAGCTACTGGAGCCGGTCGACCGCGTAGCCGTTCTCGGCCATCGCGGCCAGTAGCTGTAGGCAGTGCGCCTCGTCGCGCGTGACGAGCGTGAGCTCGACCTCGGTCTCGTTGACCGGAATGTCCATGCCCTCGCGGTGGTGCTCGACAGCAATCACGTTGCCGCGCTCGGCGGCGATCAACGAGAGCAGCTTGATCAGCTCGCCCGGCCGGTCGGCGAGGTGCGTGCGAACGACCAGGTAACGCCCGGCCGAGGTCAGGCCATGACGCATCACCGAGATGAGCATCGTCGCGTCGATGTTTCCGCCCGAAAGGAGGGCGACGGCCGCTCCTTTGCCCGCCACCTTCCCCGCCAGCAGTGCCGCGACGCCCACCGCGCCGGCGCCCTCGACGACGAGCTTCGAGCGCTCGAGGAGCAACACGATCGCCTCGCTGATCTCCTCGTCTGACACCGTGATCATGTCGTCGAGGACGTCCGGGAGGATCGTCGAGGTCAGCGCCCCCGGCTGCTTGACGGCGATACCGTCCGCGATCGTGTAGCGATCGCGCCGGACCTCGACGCCGACGACGCGGACGTCCGGCTTGACGGCGCGCAGCGCCAGCCCGATGCCCGCCGAGAGCCCGCCGCCGCCGACGGGGACGAGCACGACCGCAGCCTCCGGCACCTGCTCGGCGAGCTCCAGCCCGATCGTTCCCTGACCGGAGATCACCGTCTCGTCCTCGTAAGGGTGGACGAAGGCGGCGCCCGTCTCTTCCGCGTACGCCATCGCGGCGGTGAGCGCATCCTCGAACGCCGCGCCGACCATCTCCGTCTCCGCCGCGTAGTTCCGGCAGGCCTCGACCTTGGCCGTCGGCGCGTCCTGCGGAACGAAGATCGCAGCGGGGATCCCGGCCTCGCGCGCGGCCCACGCGACGGCCTGGCCGTGGTTGCCGGCGCTCGCCGCCACCACGCCCGCGCGGCGCTCGGCGTCCGAGAGCGCGGCGATCCTCGTTACGGCGCCGCGCACCTTGAACGATCCAGTCCGCTGGAGGTTCTCGGCCTTGAGGACGACCTCTCGGCCGGCCAGCCGCGAGAGCGTCTCCGAGCCGTAGACCGGCGTGGCGCGCGCGATGCCTTCGAGGCCGCGGCGCGCCGCCTCGATCTCAGTGAGTGTCGGGCCTGTGGTTTCCGTCGCCATCAGAGACGTGAAAGACCTTCTCCATGATCTCGCGAACCGCCGTGAGCGGGTCGAGCTCACGATTCTGAACCTCGTCGAGGAGCCGCCGCAGCTCATCGTCGCCCGCGACCGCGCGCTCGAGGTGCATCTTCGCGCGCGCCGACGCGACCGCGAAGACCTCCCGAGCGAGCTTCTGGCGGCGCCGCTGCTCGAGCAGTCCCTCCCCTTCCAGGAACGCTCGGTGGGCCTCGATCTTCTCCCAGAGCTCGGGCACGTTCTCGCCGCGAGTGGCTTCCGTCATCACGATCGGCGGCCGCCAAGCCCGGTCCTTATCGAGCGAAAGGATCGACCGCACCTCGTTCAGCATCGTCTTCGCGGCGGGGTGGTCGCGCTTGTTGATCGCGATCACGTCCGGAATCTCCATGATTCCGGCCTTGAGCGCCTGGATCGAGTCGCCGGAGCCCGGCATCAGCACGAGCACGACGGTATCGGCGATCCCTATCACCTCGACCTCGCTCTGGCCGGCGCCGACCGTCTCGAGGAAGACGAGCTCCTTCCCCGCAGCGTCGAGGACGAGCAGCGCCTGCAGGGTCGCCTCGGCGAGCCCGCCGAGATGCCCGCGCGTCCCCATCGAGCGAATGAAGACCTCAGGGTCGAGGAAGTGGTCGGAAAGGCGGATCCGGTCGCCGAGCAAGGCTCCATGCGTGAACGGGCTCGATGGATCGACCGAGATCACGCCGATGGTCGTCCCGGCTTCGCGGACGTGGCGGACGAGCGCAGAGATCAGCGTCGACTTGCCGACGCCGGGCGGGCCGGTGACGCCGACGGCGTACGCACGGCCCGTGTCCGGATACACCTCCCGGACAAGGTCGTACGCGAGCGGGTCAGAGTTCTCGACGAGCGTGATCGCGCGCGCGAGCGCCCGCTTCTCGCCGGCGCGGACGCCCGCGGCGAGCGACTCGCGCGTGAAGTCGCGGCGGGCTGCCATGAAACAAACTCTAGATAGCCCGCTCTTGCGCCTGAACCGGTGCCTCGGCTTCGGGCACGGCCTGGGGCTCGAGGCCAGGCTCGGCGGGCTCGGCCAGCCGCGGAGTCGCGACCGCGGTGCCGCGCGCGAGCGCGAAGCCGACGACGGCCGCCGCCGAGGAGAGCAGCGCCGCCACGCCCCAGATCCAGCGCGGCCCGAACGAATCGGTCAGCCGGCCGGCGAGCACCATTCCGAGCGTCAGGACCGTGACGTTCGAGCTCATCAGGACGGTGAACGCGCGTCCGCGGAGCCGGTCCGGCGCTCCGTACTGGACGAGCAGCGCGTTGCAGACGATCGTCGCTCCGTTGCCGGCCCCCGAGACAATCACGCAGACGGCGGCTACCCAGACGTTCGGCGACGCGGCCGCTCCCGCGATGCCGACCGCCATCATGCCGAGCGCCGCTCCGTAGACGTTCGGCAGCCCACGCTCCTCGATCCAGGAGCCTGCGATGTACGCGCCCGCGGCAAGACCAACTCCAGCGCAGCCCATCAGCAGGCCGAGCCCGAAGCTCCCCGCGGAGAAGGACTCGGTGGCCAGGAAGGGCTCACCGACGTTGACGAAGGCGTTCGAGACCATGCCGATGTTCCACGCGACGAGGACGGTCAGCAACGGCCGCGAGCGGCGGACGAGCACGAGGCCGTCGCCGAGGTCGCGCCAGTGGCCGCGCGTCTCGGCCTTGGCCTCCTGCAGGAGTCGCTGCGGAATCTGAGCGATCAGCGCCGCGGAAACGAGGAACGTGACCGCGTTGATCCAGTACGCCAGA
>JBKOUJ010000013.1:0-13951 GCA_046723355.1 Actinomycetota bacterium
ACGTGGGGCTGCGTCGCGGCCGGCGGTTCTGGCGGTTCACGGTGGACTGTCCACGCGAACTGCCGGCAACGGTCATGGCAACTGCGACAAGAGTGTGACTTTTCGTCCACAGGAGCCGTCCCGAAGGGACCAAGGGCGCCCACCTAAACTTCGCCCCGTGGCGACGACCGACTTCGAAGCCGTCCCCGCTGTCGCCGGCGAGGCGAGCGCGCGCGGCGGAACGGTGGTGATGAAGTTCGGCGGCACCTCGGTCGGCGACCCGCAGAAACTCAGGGATGTCGCCACCCGCATCGTCGCCGCGCACTCCGAGGGAACGCGCGTCGTCGCCGTCCTGTCGGCGATGGGCGATACCACTGACGACCTCGTCCGCCTCGCGTACGAGATCTCGCCGACTCCGGAGCCGCGCGAACTGGACATGCTGATCTCGGTCGGCGAGCGAATCTCGTGCGCACTCGCCGCGATGGCGATCCACGATCTCGGCCAGGAGGCGATCTCGCTCACCGGCAGCCAGGCCGGGATCGTCACCGACACCGCGCACGGCAAGGCGAAGATCGTCGACGTTCGGGCGCGCCGCATCCACGAGGCGCTCGACGGGGAGAAGGTCGTGCTCGTCGCCGGCTTCCAGGGGGTCTCCACGGCGCAGGAGGTCACCACCCTCGGCCGCGGCGGCTCCGACACCACCGCCGTCGCCCTGGCTGCCGCGCTCGGCGCGAATCACTGCGAGATCTACACGGACGTCGCCGGCGTCTTCACCGCCGACCCGCGGATCGTGCCAGGCGCGCGGAAGCTCCACGCCGTCACGTACGACGAGATGCTCGAGCTCTCGGCCTCTGGCGCGAAAGTGCTTCAGCTACGCTCGGTCGAGGTCGCCCGAAACTACGGCGTCAAGCTGCACGTCCGCTCGACGTTCAGCGACGACGACGGTACCTGGGTCACCGAGGAAGACGAACGGATGCTCGAGAAAGCGATCATCTCCGGCGTCGCCCACACCTTTGACGAGGCCGTCTACCGCGTTCGCTCGGTGGATCGCGCCGACCTGTTCGACGCGCTCGCCGAGGCGGGGGTCAACGTCGACACGATCATCCAGACCGGCGACGAGATCGTCTTCTCGGCGCCGCTCGCCGACGAGCGCGACGCCGAGACGGCCCTCGACAGCGCGGGCGCCGTGCGCGAGCGGATCGAAGGACTCGCCAAGATCAGCCTGATCGGGGCCGGCATGAAGAGCCATCCCGGGGTCGCCGCCCGAACCTTCGCGACGTTGCGCGAGATCGGCGCGGACCCCCGCTTCATCGTCACCTCGCCGATCAAGATCTCCTTCTTCGTCGACCGTGACGACGCCGAGCGGACGGTGCTCGCGCTCCACGAGGCCTTCGACCTCGCCGCAGCCGGCGCCGAGCGGGAGCACATCTAGAGTCCCTTTCATGATGGGGCCTCGTCGCCGGGCCGCGCTGGGCGGTTCCTGGCAAGGACGCAGGGAGTGCCCATATCGAGTAGATACGGGCGCGACTGACGACGCCGCCAGGGGCCGTCCAGCGCGGCCCGGCGGCTCAGCGCTACATCGTGAAAGGGGCTCTTAGCCCTGAGCGACCTCGCCGAAATCGCGGCGAAGGTCGGGACGCCGTTCTACGCGTACGACCTGGACGCCTTCCGCGAGCGGATTCGCGCCTTCGAGAAAGAGCTCGGAGACGTTGAGCACCTGACCTGCTACGCCGTCAAGGCCAACGACGCTCTCGCGCTGCTCGAGGTCGTCGCGGCCGAGGAGCTGGGCGCCGACGTCGTGTCCGGCGGCGAGCTCGCCAAGGCCCGGAAGGCCGGCATCGCCCCTGTCAAGATCGCGTTCTCGGGTGTCGGGAAGCGCGAGGAGGAGATCCGCACCGCCGTGCACATCGGCATCCGCTCTCTCAATGTCGAGACGATCGAGGAGCTCGACGAGATCGCCGCCGCCGCGCGCGCGCTCGGCCGGACGGCGCCCATTTCCGTCCGGCTGAACCCCGGCGTCGAAGGCGGCGGCCACGAGTACCTCGCCACAGGCCGCGCGGGGAGCAAGTTCGGGCTCGACCGCGAGCAGGCCGCGGAGGCGCTCCGCCGCGCGGCTGCGGACGACGCGCTCGAGCCGGTCGGGATCTCGTTTCACGTCGGCTCTCAGCTCCTCGACGTCGAGCCCGTGCTCGTCGCGGCCGAACGCGCAGCCGATCTCTGGCGCGAGCTGGCGCAGGCAGGGATCCGGCTCCGTGACTTCGACGCAGGCGGTGGTCTGGGCATTCCCTACGACGGCGGCCCGGCACCCGACTTCGGTGCCTACGCGCGAGCGCTCACGGACATCGCCCGCCGGCTCGACGCCACCCTGATCCTCGAGCCCGGCAGGCACTTGGTCGGCCCGGTCGGCATCTTCGTCACGCGGGTCCTGCACGTGAAGGAGGCCGGAGGGAAGACCATCGTCGTCTGCGACGGCGGCATGAACGACCTGCTTCGGCCGGTTCTCTACGGCGCAGAGCATCCGGTCACGCTCCTCGGCGAAAACAAGCGCGAGCCGGCGCCGGTCGATCTCGTCGGCCCGCTCTGCGAGGGCAGCGACTTCCTGGCCCTCGCCCGCACGCTGCCGCTCCCGCGCCGCGGCGACCTGCTCGCGATCGGCCTCGCCGGCGCCTACGGGCGGGTCATGTCCTCGGCCTACAACGCCCGCCCGCTTTGCGCGGAGGCCGTGCTCGAGCAAGGAGGCTGGCGGATCAGCCGCGAACGAGGCACCTATGACGATCTCGTCCGGAACGAGCGCGCCTGAAGGCAGGCACAATGGCCGCGTGGAACGCGACGTAGCCATCGGCGTCGTCGGCGCAACCGGCGCCGTCGGCCGGGTCGCGCTCGAGCTGCTGCGCGAGCGTGGCTTCACGAACGTCCGCGCGTTCGCGAGCGACCGCTCTGCGGGCAAGCAAGTGGACGGCCTCACGGTCGAGGAGGCGACCCCTGATCTACTTGGCGTGGGCGATCTCGACGTCTGCTTCTTCGCGATCGGCACGGCCGGCAGCCGCGAGCTCGTTCCCCACGCCGTCCGCGGCGGCGCGATCGTCATCGACAAGTCGTCGGCCTACCGGCTCGCCGACGGGGTTCCGCTCGTCGTCCCCGAGGTGAACCGCGACCGCGCGCTCGAGCACGACGGGATCGTCGCCAATCCGAACTGCTCCTCGATCCCGCTCACCTGCGTCCTCAAGCCCCTCCACGATGCGGCGGGGATCGCGCGGGTCCGGCTTTCGACCTACCAGGCGAGGTCCGGCGCCGGCGCCGAGAGCATGGCGCGGCTGCGTGCCCAGGACCCCGCGGCAGGGAACCTCGAGGCCGACTGGGAGTTCGACGGCGAGGAGTTCGACGAGGAGACGAAGATCCGCGACGAGTCGCGAAAGATCTTGGAGTTGCCCGAGCTTCCCATCAGCGCGACCTGCGTCCGCGTTCCGGTCATGGTCGGCCACGCCGAGTCGATCTGGATCGAGACCGTCGAGCCGCTCTCACCAGAACAGGCGGAGCGTCTGCTCGCGGAGGCGCCGAGCGTTCGCCTGGTCGCGTTCCCGAACCCACTTGAAGCTGCCGGGGCCGACGAGGTGCTGGTCGGGAGGATCCGACCCGACCGGGCAACCGACGCGAACGGGCTGACGCTCTTCCTCGCCTGCGACAACCTGCGGAAAGGCGCTGCCTTGAACGCGATCCAGATCGCCGAGATCGTGCTGGCCGCGCGCGCGATCGCAGCCTGATCTCACGAAACGACGTCACCCGTTGCGGGGACAAGGAAGCGGCCGCGACGGACGATGATGAGACCGGCATGACTGCGGCCAGGCTCGACCACACCTTCTTCGACCGCGAGGTGCGCCCCCAGCTGGGCTCGATCCTCCTGGACAAGGGCTTGATAACGGCCGAGCAGCTCGATCGGACCCTCGCGGAACGCGCCCAGGGCGAGCTGTTGGGCGACACCCTCGTTCGGCTCGGCTACGTGTTCGAGGAGGATCTCGCACGCGTGCTCGCCGAGCAGGCCGGTGTCCCATATCTCAACCTGCCGGCCGTCGACATCGACCGGTACGCGGCGGGGATGGTGCCGCGCCAGCTCGGCGAGAAGCTGCTGGCGCTGCCGGTCAGGTTCACGCCGGAGGGCGGGCTCGTGATCGCGGTCGCCGATCCGACCGACGAGAGGCTCATGCACCAGCTCGCGACCGAGATCAAGTGCCCGATCGTCCTCAACGTCGCCGCCGCATCGTGCATCCGCTCGGGCTGGCGGCGAACCCCCCAGGTCTAAGGCCGCTGCGGCACCGGCGCCGGTGAGAACGCCTCGCGGACGAGCCGGAGCACCTTCGCGCGCTTTCCCTCTGCGACGGGGATCAGGCCGCCGAACTCGAGCCTGACGAGCTCGACCGGACCTGACGTCCGCACGGTCCGGAAGCCGAAATCCGACAGGAAGTCCCGCGGGAAGATCGTCTTGTGTACCTGGAAACGCTCGTACTGCGACTCGCCCTCTGGATAGCGGTAGGCGAAGGTCTCGAGCGCCTTCGCGCCCTTGTCCCTCGCCTCGCCAATTGCTGCGAGGAACAGCGACTGCAACACCCACGGGCTCGTGCGATCGACGAGGTACGCGCACGTGACGAGCACGGCGTCCTCCGAAGGCGGCCCGGCCGGCAGCTCCGCCGCGCGCGGGAAGGCCTGCGCCGGCCCGTATTGCATGAAGCCGATGACGCGCCTGTCATCGTCGTAGTAGACCGAGCCCCAGGGCCCGAAGTCGCTCTCGGCCCGCTCGATCCAGCGGTTCTTGTTCGCCCGCCTGCCGGTCTTCGACTGCCACCAGACGCAGCTGTGACAGACGATCGGCGCCTCCTCGAGGGTCAACCTCGTCAGCCCTTGGATTCGCGTGGTCATCGCGCCGGGCCGACGGCGTCGATGACGACGTTGACCGCTGCCGGGCGGGAGCCCGCCATCCGCTCGAGGTAGTCGAGCACGCGCTGCTGGACTTCGCGCCCGAGCGTCGGCAGCTCCGCGCCCCAGTCCACGTCGAGGTGCAGCTCGACGGTGACGGCGCCGTCGTCGCCGCTGACCCGCACGCCGCGATGGCGGTGAAGCTGGCTGGCGACCAGCCCGCGCACGCCTTCGATCTCCCGCGCGGCGTCGGCGGCGTAGCGCGCAAGAACCTCGCTCGAGATGCTCGCCCGGCCGGTCACTACGGCGATTCTACGAGCACCAGCTCCGTCGCCTCCGGCCGCGCCAGGAAGCGGAACGGGACGAACGTCGTGCCGAGGCCTGCCGAGACGTGGAGTGTCACCCCGTTCCGGCCGTAGAGCCCGTGGAAGTAGCGCCAGCGCGGGTGCGCGAGCGGAATCCGGCGCCCCGGAAGCGGCACTGTGATCTGGCCTGCATGCAGGTGGCCCGACACGACGAGGTCGAACGCGTCAGGCGGCAGTCGGTCGACGACGTTGGGGAAGTGGCAGAGGAGGATCCGAAGCGCCGCGTCGGGGTCGGCCAGCCGGGCCGGATGGGACAGCCCTCGCCGGTAGGTGCGCGGGTCGACGCCGACGATCTGGACGCGCCGGCCGCGCAGCTCCACCGACACGGCCTCGTCGAGGAGCAGCGTCGCCGGCTCGAGGTCGCCGACCGGCGAGCGGCTGGCGAACGGATCCTTCGTCTCGGCGAAGTCGTGGTTGCCGAACACGACGTAGCAGTTGGGAAGGCGCGCCAGCAGCTCTCGCAGCTCCGGCTCGCCGCGGCGGCGGGAGAGCAGGTCGCCGGAGACGAGCACGAGGTCTGGCCTCCGCGCGGCGACCCAGTCGACGGCTCGGCGGACAGCGTGCCCGCCGCGGGACGGGAAGCCGAGGTGGAAATCGGAGAGGTGCGCGATGCGGAGGCCGGCAAGCTCGGCCGGCAGGCCCTCGAGCGGGCACTCCAGCTCGGTCAGCCGCACCCAGCCGGCCTCGAAGTGGCCCCAGGCCAGCCCGCCCGCAACCACTGCCCCGGCGCCGATCGCGATCGCGGTTGCCACGCGGCGAACTGTAGATTCGCGCCGTGCCTGACCCACTCGAGCTGCGCAGCGAGCACGAGCCCGCGCTCGAGCTCGCGCTCGCCGAGGCGAAGGGGTTCCTCGCGACGCTCGACGAGGGCCTGGTGCGCGACCCCCGCGCAGACGAGATTGCTGACGCGATCGGCGGCGACTTGCCTGAGAACGGCGACGGCGCTCTTGCGGCGCTGCACGAACTGGGTGACGCCCTGCCGGCTGCAACCCGCTCGGCCGGGCCACGGTTCTTCCACTTCGTCATCGGCGGCTCGACGCCGGCCGCGCTCGCGGCAGACTGGCTCGCCTCGACGCTCGACCAGAACGCGGGCCTGTGGACGGCCTCGCCGCTGGGCTCGCAGCTCGAGCGCGTCGCGGTCGAGTGGCTGAAGGAGCTGTTCGAGCTGCCAACGGAGTGGTCCGGCGTCCTCACGACCGGAGCGACAATGGCGAACTTCACGGCCCTCGCAGCGGCGCGGCGCTGGTACGGCGAGCAGCACGGCGTGGACGTCGAGCGAGACGGGCTCGCGGGGCTGCGGCCGATGCCGGTGCTCACGAGCGGTTACATCCACGCAAGCACCGAGAAGGCGCTCGCAATGCTCGGGATCGGGACCGGCAACATCCGCCGGTTCGAGCGCGACGAGAGCGGTCGTGTCGATCTCGACGCACTCCGGCGTGCGCTCGCCGATCCCGGCCCGGCATTGGTCGTCGCGACGGCAGGCGACGTCAACACCGGAGACTTCGATCCTGTCGACGAGCTCGCCGAGATCGCACGTCGCCATCGCGCCTGGTTGCACGTCGACGGCGCCTTCGGCCTCTTCGCGCGCCTGGCCCCGGAGGCGGCGCCGATGGTGGACGGCGTCGAGGAGGCGGATTCGGTGATCGCGGACGGCCACAAGTGGCTGAACGTGCCCTACGAGTGCGGCTTCGCTTTCCTACGCGAACCTCGCTACCAGGTCGAGGCGTTCGCAGCGGGCGCTCCATACCTCATTACCGTCGCCACGCCTGCTTCCGGCCGGCGATCGTCAATTGGCTGACGACCGAGCGCGACGTCGACCTGATCGTCGAGACCGTCCGCGAGCTCGCGGCGGTGGCCGCCTAGCCCTTAGACCTCGAGCTTCTCGACTACGGGCTCGACCGAGACCACGTGCCGCTTGAACTTCAGCTCGGACTCCTCTAGCCCCGCCGCGACGCCGACGAGCTGGGAGAGGTGGAGGATCGGCATGTTGAAATCGTGGCCGGTCGCGGCCTTGAGCTTCGACTGCCAGGCGTCGAGCGAGAGGTGGCAGAGCGGGCACGGCGTCACCATCGCGTCCGCGCCGGCCTCGGAGGCCTGCTCGATGGGCTGGATCAGCTCCCCCATCGCGACCTCCTCGCGGGCCTGGATGATCGGGAAGCCGCAGCACTTGATCTTTGCGGGGTAGTCGATCGCCTCCCCGCCGCAGGCCTCGATGATCATCTCCAGCGACCAGGGCCGGTCGGGATCCTCGAAGCCGAGGAGCTTCGAGGGCCGCAGGATCTGGCAGCCGTAGAAGGGGGCGACCTTCAGCCCCTTCAGGCCCTTGTGGGCGACCTCTCGCAGCCGCTTGGCGCCGTCGTCCTCGACGATCAGCCAGAGGAGATGCTTGACCTCGATGTCCTGCTCGTACGGCGGCACGCCGACGGTAGCGAGATTCTGGTTCACTCGCGCGCGGAGCTCCGGGTCGTTGAGGAGCTGGAAGTTCGCCTGGCGCAGATTGAGCGTGCAGACGTTGCAGATCGTCATCAGCGTCTCGGCGCCCGTCGCCGCGCCGTACGCGAGGATCCGCGCGTTCAGGTGCAGGTAGTAGTCGGGCTCGGCCTCGTGGATGTCGCCCGCTCCGCAGCAGGTGACCGACTCGAGCTCGTCGAGCTCGAGACCGAGCTTCGGCGCCAGCGCCTGCGTCGAGATGTCGAGCTCCTTCGCCGACAGCGCCGCGAGGCAGCCCTTGTAGTAGGCGACCTTGGTCATCCCTCGGCCGGCGGCGGTTCCTCGTTGGGCGTCACTTCCGGCGCGTCGCGCCGGGCCGAGCCTTTGTCGGTGTGCTCGATCCGCGCCAGCGCGCGCTCGCCCTGCACGATCCCGAGGGCCCCCTCGCGCCCCTGCTCGCGGACGAGGTTGTGCAGTGCACGCGCCTCGCCGACGTCCGCCGCGACGTGCGGCGGAATCGGCGGCGGCACCTTTCCGTGCTTGGCGAGCCCGATCGCGAACTTCGTCTGCTTGACCGCCGAGACGATGCCCTGGGTCTTGGGGACGAGCTCGGTCTCGCGCAACCAGCCGGTCGTCTCCGCCGACTTGACGAACCACTTCGCGTGCTTCGCCCCCAAGTCTCGGTCGATCCCTTCCTTGACCGACTCGGCGCCGAGCTTCGCGATCGCGTCGCGCGGATCGACGCCCTTCGGGCAGCGCTCATTGCAGAAGTAGCAGCGAGTGCAGTCCCAGATGCCGTGCTCGTCGTTGTAGTCCTCGAGCCGCTCCACACCTGCCTGGTCGCGCGCGTCGCCGACGAAGCGAAAGCCTTTAGCGAGCGCCGCCGGCCCGAAGAACTCCGGATCGGCCTCCATCGAGTTGCACTCGGAGACGCAGCAGCCGCACATGATGCAGAGCGCCTCCTTGTGGATCACGTTCATCTGCTGCTGGGAGACGATCCGCTCTTTCTCGCTGGGCTCGTCGTAGCCGGGATCGAGCCACGGCTTCATCCGGCGGATCTTCGACCAGAAGGGGTCCATGTCGACGACGAGGTCCTTGACGATCGGCAGGTTCCCCATCGCCGAGATGACCGGGACGTGGCCGCGGGCGACGATCGGCTTCATCCGCTCCTTGCAGGCGAGCACGGCGCGCCCGTCCATGCGCATTCCGCAGGAGCCGCAGATCATCATCCGGCAGCTCTTGCGATAGGCGAGCGTGCCGTCGACCTGGTCTTTGATCAAGTCGAGCACGTCGAGCAGGCAGGCCCACTCGGGGGCGTCGATCTCGTAGTCGCGCAGCTCGCGGTCGCCGCTCTCCGGGTCGTAACGCCAGATCTTGAGGGCGACGTCCATTAGTACGTTCGCTCCATCGGCTGCCACTTCGTGACCCGCACGGGCTTCCAGTCGAGCACCGGCCCCTCGCGCCAGCGGACGAGCGTGTGGCGCATGTAGTTCTCGTCGTCGCGCTCCGGGTAGTCGTACGGCCGCGCATGGGCGCCGCGGCTTTCCTTACGCGCGAGGCCGCAGACGACCATGCATTCGGCCAGCTCGAGCAGGAAGCCGAGCTCGAGCGCCTGGGTCAGGTCATTGTTGAAGACGTCGCCTTTGTCGTCGATGACGATGTGCTGGTAGCGCTCGCGGAGGCCGGCAACGATCTCGCCCTGCTCCCGCATCTGGTCTTCCCTGCGGAAGACGCCGAAGTTCTCGTGCATCGTCTCGGCGAGCTCGTTGCGGATTGCCCACGGGCGCTCGCCGTCGCTGCGATCGAGCAGGCGACGGAGGTCGCGCTCGGCGTCGGCCTCGACCGACGGGGGGACCTCGATCGTCGTGTGCGTGAGTGCCCACTCGGCGGCGTGGGCACCGGCCCGCTTGCCGTAGGTGATCGTCTCCATCAGGGCGTTGCCGCCGAGCCGGTTGGCGCCGTGGACGGAGACGCAGGCGCATTCGCCGGCGGCGTACAGACCTTCGAGCTCGGTGCGGCCGTAGAGGTCGGTGTCGACGCCGCCCATGTGGTAATGGGCTCCCGGACGAACCGGGATCGGCTCGTGAATCGGGTCGACGCCGGCGAACGTCATGGCCAGCTCGCGCGTTCCGTGCAGGCGTTCGTTGATCTTCTCCGCGCCGAGGTGGCGCATGTCGAGCAGCACGTTGCCGTTCACGCCGCGGCCCTCGTCGATCTCGGTCTGTTCGGCGCGCGAGATCACATCGCGTGAGGCGAGCTCCATCGCATTCGGCGCGTAGCGCTTCAGGAAGCGCTCGCCCTCTGAGTTGACAAGGTAGGCGCCCTCTCCGCGCGTGCCCTCCGTGATCAACACCCCAGTCGGCGCCAGCGTCGTCGGGTGGAACTGCATCATCTCCATGTCCTTCAGCGGCACGCCGGCACGCAGCGCCATAGTCATCCCGTCGCCGGTGCACGCGTAGGCATTCGTCGTCCCGGTGTAGAGCCGGCCCGCGCCGCCGGTCGCGAGGATCACGGTCTTGGCACCGATCGTCTTGAGTCCGCCGTTGAGCAGATCCCAGGCGATCACGCCCTGGCAGCGGTCGTCATCGACGACGAGATGCCACGCGAAGTACTCCTCGTAGGTGAGGATGTCGCGCTTCATCACCTGCTCGTAGAGCACGTGCACGAGCACGTGGCCGGTGATGTCCGCGGCGTAGGCAGTACGCGGCTCGCCCGCGGCGCCGAACGGCCGCTGCGCGATCCGCCCATCATCGGTCCGCGAGAACACCGCTCCCCAGTGCTCGAGCTGGTAGACGTCGCCCGGCGCCTCGTCGCAGAGCACCTCGATCGCGTCCTGGTCGCCGAGGTAGTCCGACCCTTTGACGGTGTCGAAGGCGTGCTTCTCGGGGTCGTCGTCGGACGCGTTGCCGAGCGCCGCGTTGATGCCGCCCTCGGCGGCGCCGGAGTGGCTGCGGACAGGGTGAATCTTGGAAAGGAGGGCAACGTCGGCGCCTGCGTCGAAAGCCTCGATCGCCGCGCGCATTCCCGCGCAGCCGGCACCGACGATCAGCACGTCGTGCTTGGCCTCCACTTGCTTGGACGCTATCGAATGGGGCCTGGGTCGGGCCTCGTTGCAGGTGGAGCTAGACCCGTGGGCCTGCGGCGACGACGTCCGGCCCGGCCTCGGCAGCGAACTGCTGGAAGTTGTCGCGAAACATCCGCGCGAGCTCGCGGGCCTTGCGGTCGTACGCGTCCGGATCGCGCCACGTCGAGCGCGGATCAAGCAGGTGCGAGTCGACGGCCGGCACCGCCGTCGGCACCTCTAAGCCGAACAGCTCGTCCTGCCTGAACTCCGCGCCCGCGAGCTGGCCTGAGAGGGCCGCGTGCAGCATCGCCCGCGTCTCCGTGATCGGCATCCGCTCGCCTTCGCCGAACGGGCCGCCCGTCCAGCCCGTGTTGACGAGCCAGACCGTCGCGCCGTGCCGGTCGAGGCGCTCGCCGAGCATGTGTGCGTAAACCGCCGGCGGCTGCGGCAGGAACGGGGCGCCGAAGCAGGCCGAGAAGGTCGGTTGGGGCTCGGTCACGCCGATCTCTGTGCCGGCGAGCTTGGCCGTGAAGCCGGACAAGAAGTAGAACATCGCCTGTTCGCGCGAGAGCCGTGCGAGCGGTGGCAGGATCCCGAACGCGTCGGCCGTCAGGAAGACGACCGAGCGGGGGTGTCCGGCGCGCTTGGTCGGCAGCGCGTTCGCGATCTGCTCGAGCTTGTAGGCCGCCCGCGTGTTCTCCGTCTTCGAGTCGTCATCGAGGTCGAGCACGCCTTGCTCGTCGACGATCACGTTCTCGAGCACCGTCCCGAAGCTCTCGGTCGCCTTGAAGATCTCCGGCTCGGCCTCGGCTGAGAGGTGGATCGCCTTCGCGTAGCAGCCGCCCTCGATGTTGAACACGCCGTCGTCCGACCAGCCGTGCTCGTCGTCGCCGATCAGATGCCGCTCCGGGTCGGCCGAGAGGCTCGTCTTGCCGGTCCCGGAGAGGCCGAAGAAGACCGTCACCTCGCCGGCGTCGCCGACATTCGCCGAGCAATGCATCGGCAGCACGCCCTCGAGCGGCAGCCGGTCGTTCATCAGCGTGAAGATGGACTTCTTGATCTCGCCGGCGTAGAACGTGCCGCCGATCAGGATCTCGGCGCGGCCGGGATGCAGGACGACGAACGTCGGGCTCCGCGTGCCGTCCTCGGCCGGATCGGCCTCGACCGCGGGTGCGTGCAGCACGAGCGCGTCGGGCTCAAAGCCGGCCAGCTCCTCCTCGGTCGGGTCGATGAAGAGCGTCTTGGCGAAGAGCGCGTGCCACGGGCTATGTGAGATCACGCGGACGGCCAGCCGGTGGGCGGGATCGGCGCCCGCAAAGGAGTCGATCACGTAGAGGTCCTCGCCTTCGAGAAATGACGTGACCTTGTCGCGGAGCCCCTCGAACCGCGCCTCGTCGGTCTCCTGATTCACCTTGCCCCACCAGATCCGGCTCTCGCTGCCGGGCTCCCGCACGACGAATTTGTCATTCGGCGAGCGACCGGTGTGACGCCCGGTGTCGACAACGAGTGGACCACCTTCCGCGAGCCGGCCCTCGTTCCGGTTCAGCGTGTGGGTGTAGAGGATCGAGGTCGAGGGATGGACGTGGACGCGACCGCCGGCCTCGATCCCGTGCTCGCCCAGATCGATCCGTCCCTCGGTTCCGATCGTCAGTGCCACGCGGTTCTCCTTCCCAGGGGCGAAAAAGTGAGACCCGGCTCTCGCGCGTCGACGGCATATCGTACGCGCGCTGCGCTCCAGGGCGGCGCTAGTACGGTGGCGCCGTGGACATCAGAACGCCGGATTCGCCGCTCTCCGACGGTGTCGTCACGCTGCGTCCCTGGAGGCTCGACGACGTGGCGGCGATCGCGCGCGCCTGCAACGAGCCGGAGATCGCGCGGTGGATCCACCAGATGCCGAGCCCGTACGGCGAGCAGGATCCGCGCGAGTACGTGCTCTCGACGCAGGCGGCCTGGCGCGAAGGCACCGGAGGGTTCTTCGCGATCGTCGACGCGGCGACCGGCGAGCCAGTGGGATCGATCGCGATTCACGTGATCGACCCCGTCTTCGGCAGCGTCGAGGTCGGCTACTGGGCCGCCGCGGAAGCACGCAGGCGCGGCCTGACGACCCGGGCGCTGCGGCTGATCTCGCGCTGGGCGATCGAGGCCGGCGCCGAACGGGTGCAACTACGCGCCGACGTGCACAACGCGGCATCGCTGCGCGTCGCGGAAAAGGCCGGCTTCACCCGCGAGGGCACGCTCCGGTCGGCCGCGTACAACCAGCGGCAGCGCCGGCGGATCGACTACGCCGTGTACTCATTCCTCCCCGGCGACGAGTAGAGGCTTCTCGGCTGCGGGCGCGAATCGCGCCTGCGTGGACAGGCGAGTCGAGCGTTTCCTTGCGAGCCCAGCGCTGTCGGAGGCGACGCGCCGCGGGTACGCCGTCGACGTCCGGCAGTTCTGCGGGTGGCTGTCGGAGCGGGGAACCGAGCTCGACGATTTCGACGCGCGGGCGTTCGCCGACTACGCGGCCGAGCTTGGGCGGCGTCGCCCGAAGCTCGCGCCCGCCACGATCGCGCGCAAGCTGGCCGCAGTGCGGGCGCTCGTGAGGTTCACGCTCGGGCCGGATCGCGTACCGGACCGTTCATTCTCGCCGCGCCAGCCGCGCCGGCTGCCGGACGCGCCGAAGTCGGACGAGGTCGACTCCGAGCTTGCGGGGCTCGAAGGCGATGGTCCACTGGGGCTGCGAAACCGCGCGCTCGGCGAGCTCGTCTACTCGGCGGGCCTCCGGAGCCGCGAGGCGGTCGATCTCGATCTAGGCGATGTCGACTTCGAGCAGGAGCACGTGCACGTCCACGGCAAGGGCGGCAAGGAGCGGGCGGTGCCGTTGGGTGAGGAGGCGGCGCATTGGCTGGCGCGCTACCTCCACGAGGCGCGGCCGGAACTCGCCCGCGGCGCCGAGAACGCTCTGTTCGTGTCCGCGCGGGGCCGCCGGCTCGACACGAGCACGCTGAGGCGGCTGCTGCCGCACCCCCACCGGTTGCGCCACGCCTTCGCGACGCACCTGCTGGAAGGCGGGGCCGATTTGCGCACGATCCAGGAGCTGCTCGGCCACAGCTCGCTGTCGACGACACAGATCTACTCACACGTGGACGGACGCCGCCTGCGTCGCGTCTACGACCGCGCGCATCCCCGCTCGTAGCGCCCGCGCTCCGCGCGCTCGCTTCAC
>JBKOUJ010000156.1:0-16430 GCA_046723355.1 Actinomycetota bacterium
CGAGGTCCTGCCGACCACCGCCAAGATCATGGAGCACTCGTTCGACTACGCCGCCGAGGATGACCTCATTCGCCGACTCACCGCGCGACCGGGGTAAACGGCCGCGCCGCGCATGTCGGCGCGGCCTCTGAGAGGCATCGCAAGCGATGCCTAGGGTCGACTGACCCGGGCCCAAACGTTGTTCAACAACTGCGCGACTGCCGGCTGGCTGACCGATGCCGCGAAGTTGAGCGCACCGCCCGCGAAGACCCTAGCCCCTCTTGGCGTCTCGTAGTACGTCATCTCAGCGGTCTTGCCTGGCCCCATCAGGTCGGGGGCCGACCCGAGTACCACCGTCCCGGGCGGGCTGGCAGGCGAGCGCATGTCGATCTCGTAGCCGTAGCGGCCGAAGCGGGCCCCGGTCGCGAGGCCGGTGCCGGCGAAGGCCCACGGCGCCCCAGTCGTGTCGGCGATGTAGGGCGCCTGCTGTGCGCCGTAGTTGCTCGCAACGTACTGCACGCCCACGACGGCCGCCTCCGGCTGCCCGAAGGCTCGCCACTGGCCCACGCGGCGCATCACGTGTCCGCGGAAGACGACCTTCCAGAAGAGGTTGTTCGCCGACAGGAACATCAGGTTTCCTCCGAGGTCCCGGTAGCGCCTGATCAAGCCGAACTCGTGCGCCGTCACGTACTCCTCGTGGCCGGGGAAGACGATCAGGTCGTACTTCGCGGCAAGAGTGTCCGCATGCGCGACATGCTCGAGATCCAGGTCAGTGAGGTACTCGAGGGTCCCGCGACCTGCCAGCCAGCCCTCGATCGCGGCATCGAAATCGCCGAAGCGGTAGGGAACGCCGTAGTCGACGTAGGGCCGCTGGATGTCGACGGTGCGGAAGGCGCCGTTCACATACCAGCTGTCACCCCAGCCGTCGCCGTTGGCGTCGTCGAAGTTGTACGCCTGCCAGGTGTTCGTGGGAAGGACGACCGCGACGCGGTTCAGGCCCAGGACCCGGGGGCGCACGACGAACGGCGCATAGCCGATGCGGCCGTCGCGGGCGCGGACTCGCACGAAGTAGAGGCCGCTCGGCCAGTCGCCGATGCGGATCCGGACCGACCCCGGCCCGTTCCGGTGTCCCCGCCAGGAGAGCGCGACGCGCTGTGCGATCGGCCTGGCCGTGGTCCTGGCGTCGGATGCGCCGGTGCCGATGTTGAAGGAGAGGATGTCGAAGTCGAGCCGGCGCGCGTCGGTTGCGATCGTGACGACGGCGGTCTGGCCCGGCAGGTACCTCGGCCCGATCGACACGCCAACCCGCTGGATGCGGACCACCGGCGCCATCACGTGCACGTGGCCCGCGAGCGGAAAGTCGTTGTAGACCCGCTTGCGCCCCTGCGCGTCGATGACGGTCAGTTCGAGGACGTAAGTGCCGTTCGGGACCGTTCGCGCAGGGTTCCACGCGAGCCGGTGCCAGCCGGCTTCGAAGGAGTAGCTCTGCGTCAAGATCGTCCGCACGACGTTCTGGCCGCGCTTGACGTTCAGCGTTTGGAGGACGTCCAGCTCGACCGTGGCGGCGGCGTCGAGCCGGAAGCTGACGACCGCCTTGTCGCGGAACCGGTCACCGTTCGGACTGACGGTCGTCAGCAGGCGCCGGTCACCGGCAAACGGCGTGGAGCCGTTGCCCACGCGCAGGTCGAGCAGGCGGGGGACCGGCGCGGAGCGGCCGGCGGGCGCGGCAGCCGGGATGACCGCGGCGATGAGAAGAGCGGCGAGCGCCGCGCGAGTTGCCACCGGGCAAGTTATCCCTGCATATCCACGTTTACGGACCCCTTACAATGCCCTCATTAGCGGCACAACTGCGGCAACGATACTGCGCGGGTCGATGAGGCGTCTCGTCTGGCTCACCGTACTCGCCATCGCCCTGGCCGTACCAGCGGTCGGCTATGCCGTCGTGGGCGGCACCTCCGACGACGGAACGCTGTCCGTCAAGGCCGGAGTCGGCCGCGTCTTTACCAACATCACAGGGTCGGCCGTCGGTCGTCTAGGCAAGGGCTACATCAGGGTCACGGACCCCAATCCCAACGATGGGCTCGGCTTCGAGTTCTCGGGCTGTGACGCAACGACGGACAAGAGCGGCACTTCGACGACGATCTGCCAAAGCGACGGCAAGGGCACCGTCGTCCGTTTCCGGGCGATCGGCGGCAAGTACCTGATAACGCTCAAGGGGTCCGGAATTTTCCTGTCCGCCGTGGGCCAGGGCTATGCCACCCTCAACGGGGCAGGCGACGATCCGAACATTCCCGGGACCTTCGACGGGACGTACTCCGTCAACGACGGGCCGTACAAGTCGTTGCCCGACGAAATACACACTTACACGCTCGGCACGCCGCCTGGCGGTTGACCGACCTGAGATCCTGAGGGCGTGGCTGCGCGGGCCCAGACGGTGCTGGTCGTCGAGGACGAGGCCTCGATCGCGTCGTTCGTCGCGCTGTACCTGAAGAACGCCGGCTACGCGGTCAAGGCGGTGGCCAACGGCACGGACGCCCTGGCTCAAGTCGAGGCCGAGCAGCCCGCGCTGATCGTGCTCGACCTGATGCTCCCCGACATGGACGGGATCGAGGTCTGCCGGCGGATCCGCCAGCGCCGAGACGTGCCCATCCTGATGCTGACGGCCCGCGACGAGGACATCGACAAGATCATCGGGCTCGAGGTTGGCGCCGACGACTACATGACGAAGCCGTTCAACCCGCGCGAGCTGGTGGCGCGGGTGAAGTCGATCCTTCGGCGCTCAACGCCGGAGCGCCGCGACTCGGAGACCGCCGAGATCCGGCACGGCGACCTCCACGTCGATGCCGGCAGGCGCGAGGTTCACATCGGCCAGGAGGAGATCCAGCTGGCGCCGAAGGAGTTCGACCTGCTCTGGGAGCTCCTCGACCATCGCGGAGTCGTGCTGACGCGGGACCAGCTCCTGGAACGCGTCTGGGGCTACACCTTCGCCGGCGACACCCGGACCGTCGACGTCCACGTTCGGCAGGTCCGGCGCAAGCTCGGGGACGCCTCGCCGATCGTCACCGTGTGGGGCGTCGGGTACAAGGTCGCCCCCGCACGGGATTCGGTGAGCGCCTGACGAAGTAGCCCGCGTGTTCCGATCGCTCCGCTTCCGGCTCCCGGCTCTCTTCCTGGCGGCGATCGTCCTCGCAGGGCTCGTCTCGACCGCGGTCGCCGTCAGCGTCTCGCAGCACTACGCACAGAACAGGCTTCGCAAGGAGGCCTACCGCGAGCTCGACCGCGAGGCCCGCGGCATCAACCAGATCTTCTCCAAGAACCAGAGGCCGCCCAAGTCGGATGAGCTCGAGCAGGCCTCCGGCGATCAGGTCTTCTACGTCCAGCGGGCGAAGGGAATCGACGTCTATCCGGGGCCGACGCCGGCGTTCACACTGCTTCCGAAGACCGCCCTCGACTTCCGCCGCATCCTTGCCGGAGAGACGGTGCAGTTCGAATTCACGCGTCAGGTGAAGGGGGCCGCCACCCGGATGCTGGCGGTGGCCCGGCCCGTGAGGCTCGGCGGTGAAGTGTTCGGCGCCACGATCCTCGCCCGCCCGAAGACCCGCCTGAACCAGTCCGTGCTGCCGCTCGTCTGGCGGCTCCTGCCGGCCTTCTTCGCCGGGATTCTCGTCGCGGGCGCGCTCGGCTGGTACCTCTCGCGAAGAATCACGAAGCCGGTGCTCGCGCTCTCCGAGGCGGCCGACGAGGTCGCCGCCGGCCGCTACGGTGTCGCCGTTTCCGAGGTGCCGGGCGGCGGCGAGATCAGCCATCTCTCGACCCGGTTCCGGGACATGGCGTCGCAGCTCGAGCAAGCCGAGGCGCTCGAGCGGAACTTCCTGATGTCCGTCTCGCACGAGCTGCGGACGCCGCTGACGGCAATCCGCGGCCACGTGGACGCGCTCCTCGAGGGCGTCGTCGAGGACGAGGAGACAAGGACACACTCTCTCGAGGTGATCAGCCACGAGGCGAAGCGCCTCGAGCGCCTCGTGGGCGACATCCTCGACCTGGCGAAGCTCGACACCCACCGCTTCGCGCTGCGGCGTGAGGAGGTCGACATGGAGCGTCTCGTCGACCGAGCCTACTCGGCGTTCAACGAGGAGGCCCGCCGGCGCAGCATCGACTACCGGCGCACGATCGCGGCAACCCCGGTGCTGGAGACCGATGGCGACCGCGTCCTGCAGGTGATCTCGAACCTGCTCTCGAACGCGTTTCGCTGGACGCCGGACGGCGGTCAGGTCGGGGTCGCGCTCACGCAGGTGGACGGGACGATCCGCGTTGCGGTCGAGGACAACGGACCGGGCATCCCGGCCGAGGAGCAGGAACGGATCTTTCGCCCGTTCTGGTCGCGAGACGGCGAGGGCACCGGCCTCGGGCTTGCGATCGCCGGCGAGCTCGCGGCCGCGCTCGGCGGCCAGATCGAGCTGCGAACGGCGCCCGGCGAAGGCAGCCGCTTCGAGCTCGTCCTGCCCGCGTCCTAGGTGCCGGTTCGGCGGTCTTCGATCCGGTAGACGACCGCGCTCTCGTCGGCGCCGAGCGTGCGCTCGATGCGGGCGAGCCGCTCGTCCACGCCCCGCCAGCCGGAGGTGATCAGATCGATCAGCAGCGCGAGATCGTCTACGCGCGCGTGCCGCTCAGCGAGCAGGTCGGTCTCGAGCCGTTCGAGTCGCCGCACCGCGTTCGCCGACAGGCCCCGCACCTCGGCCAGGTGCTTCGCGACCGGCAGCACCTGCTCGCGAAGCCCGGCCTGAACGGCCTCGCCGACGCGGTCTGGCAGGGTCGCCTCGAGGTGGGCGGCGGTCTCCGCGAGCGATTCGACCTGGTGCCGCGCCCGCTCGAGCGCCGCCTCGGCGACGACGGGGTCGATCCGGCCTTCGGCAGCCTGTCTGAGCCGCTCGTTCGCGCGCTCGATCGCGACTGGATTCATGGGCGGCAACGCTAGCGTTCGCATCGGATGAACCTCTCAGAGCTCGACTACTCGCTTCCCGCCGAGCTGATCGCGCAGCGGCCGCTCGAGCGCCGCGACGACTCGCGGCTCCTCGTCTACGAGCGAGCGAGTGGGGAGGTCAGGCACCGTCGCTTCTCGGAATTGCCGGACGAGCTCGAGCCTGACGAGCTCGTCGTCGTCAACGACAGCCGCGTGATCCCGGCCCGGATTCCGATCGAGGGGCCGCGCGGCGAGGTCCTGCTGCTGGAGCGGATCGGCGCCGACGGCCTGTGGGAAGGCTTGGCGCGCCCGACACGGCGGCTTCGCGCGGGGCGCCGGTACGGGCCGGTGGAGCTCGTCGAGCACCTGGGTGAGGGCCGCTGGCTGTTGCGGCTCGACGGCGAGCCTGCGGGCGAGATGCCGTTGCCTCCGTACATCACGGAGAGGCTCGCCGATCCCGAGCGCTACCAGACCGTCTACGCCAACGCGGAAGGGTCGGCGGCGGCGCCGACCGCCGGACTTCACTTCACGCCTCAGCTGCTCGAGCGCCTCGAGGTGGAGCGGGTGACCCTCCACGTCGGCCTCGACACCTTCCGGCCGGTCTCCGCCGAGCGGCTCGAAGAGCACGAGCTGCACAGCGAGCGCTACGAGGTCGACGCGGCTGCGTGGGAGCGGATCCGGACCGCGCCGCGGGTGCTCGCGGTGGGGACCACTACGGTGCGCGTGCTCGAGTCGCTCGCGGGCGGAGCGCCGCTTGCCGGCCGCACCGATCTATTCGTGACGCCGGGCTTCGGTTTCCGCCGCGTCGACTCGCTGCTCACGAATTTCCACCTGCCGCGCTCGACGCTGCTCGCGCTCGTGATGGCCTTCGCAGGCGTCGAGGAGACGCGACGGCTCTACGCGCTCGCGATCGAGGAGCGGTACCGCTTCTACTCCTTCGGCGACGCGATGCTGATCCGATGAAAGTGACCGCAACTGACGGGCAGGCGCGCGCCGGCGTCCTCACGACGGCGCACGGTGAGCTGCCGACGCCGGCGTTCATGCCGGTCGGCACGAAAGCGACGGTCAAGAGCGTCCACCCAGACGAGCTGCGCGAGCTCGGCGCAACGATCTTGCTCGGCAACAGCTACCACCTCCACTTTCGGCCCGGCGCCGAGCTGATCGCGGAGCTCGGCGGCCTGCACTCGTTCATGGCCTGGGACGGGCCGATCCTGACCGACTCCGGCGGCTTCCAGGTCTTCTCGCTGCGCCACACGATCCTCGGGGTCGACGACGATGGCGTCACGTTCCGCTCCGTCTACGACGGCGAGCCGGCGCGCTTCACGCCGGAGTCCGTCGCACAGATCCAGGCGCAGCTCGGCTCCGACATCGCCATGTGCCTCGACGCCGTGCCGCCCACGGACGCGCCGCGGCCCTCGCTCGAGGAGGCGGTCCGCGTGACGACCCTGTGGGCGGGACGTCAGCGCGAGGCGCCGCGGGCTCCCGACCAGCTCGTCTTCGGGATCGCTCAGGGCGGCACAGACGAGGAGCTTCGCACGCGCTCGATCGAGGAGATCACAGCGCTCGGCTTCGACGGCTACGCGCTCGGCGGCCTCGCGATCGGGGAGGACCGCGACCTCATGTTCGAGACCGTTGGCTGGGCGACGCCGCTCCTACCGTCCGACCAAGCCCGCTACTTCATGGGGATCGGCGACCCGCAGGGCGTGCTCGAGGTGATCGAGCGCGGCATCGACATGTTCGACTGCGTCCTGCCGACCCGCAACGCGCGAACCGGGACCGCGATGACCTGGGAGGGACGGCTGAACATGCGCAACGCGCGCTTCGCCCGCGACCCCGCGCCGCTGCAGGAAGGCTGCGAGTGCCCGGCGTGCACGCGCTTCTCCCGCGCCTACCTGCGGCACCTCGTCAACCAGCAGGAGCTGCTCGGCCACCGGCTGCTCAGCCTCCACAATCTACGATTCCTCCTCGATTTGACGGCAGGCGCCAGAGCGGCGATCGAGCGCGGCGAGTTCGCCGAGTACAAACGCGACGCGTTGGCCAGGCTCGGCGCTCCCACGGAAACGGAGGCGATACGGGCTACCTGATCGTGATCGTGGCGCTGTTCGCGCTGCTCTACCTGCTGATCCTGCGCCCGCAGCGGCGTCGCACGACCGACCAGCTGCAGATGCAGGACACGCTTCAGGTCGGCGACGAGGTGATCACCGCCGGGGGCATCCGCGGCGAGGTGCGGCAGCTGGACGAGGACGTGTTGAAGGTCGAGATCGCGCCGGACATCGTCGTCCGCGTCGACCGGCGGGCGATTGCCGCGGTCGTCAGCGAGCCCGAAGATGACGCAGACGCGCTAGAGGAGGGTGACCAAGAGGGAAGCTAAGCTTTCGTCTCTGCGCGGATGCAAAACCGCCGTTCTTACCTCATCCTCGTCGGCCTGATCCTCGCCGCACTGGCGGGAGTGGCCGCGCTTGCCATTCCGGGTTCCCCGGCGCACAAGAAGGTGACGCTCGGGCTCGACCTCCAGGGCGGTCTCGAGGTCGTGCTGAAGGCGCAGCCCGCCAAGGGCCAGAAGCTCGACTCCGCGGCGCTCGACCGCTCCGTCTCGATCATGCGCGAGCGCGTCGACAAGCTCGGCGTCTCCGAGCCCGAGATCCGCAAGCAGGGCTCGAACCAAATCGTGATCGAGCTCGCCGGCGTCCACGATCCCGCCAAGGCGGCGGCGATCATCGGCAAGACCGCGCAGCTCGAGCTCTACGACCTCGAGACTTCGCTCACAGGCCCCTCGGTCTCGGCCTCGGGCGATCCGCAGACCTCGCCCAGCCTCGACGCGCTGCTCTCGCAGGTCCAGTCGCAGGCGAAGCAGGGGACGCCCGAGGGCTACTACGTCGTCGGCAAGAACAAGGAAAAGACGGTCGGCCCGTTCCAGACGCGTGCCGGGGCGCTCAAGCAGGCGAAGGTCGCCAAGCTGAAGACGCCCTACAAGGTGCTCGCCGTCCCACACAACGCGGTCGTGGTCACCTGCGATTCGACCGAGGTGGTCTGCCCCGGCCCGAGCGGCCGGCAGGGCGGCAACACGGTCCCCCCGCCCGCCAAGGGCAAGAGCTACTACTACCTCCTCAAGCACGACCCGACCCTGAAGAACTCGGTCGGCGACGTCACCGGCGTCCCGCAGCTGACGGGCTCCGACCTGAAGCTGTCGGGGACGCGCCAGGACTTCGACCCGACCACGAACGAGCCGGTCGTGCTCATGCAGTTCACGGGCCACGGCTCACACAACTTCCAGCAGGTCACTTCCGAGGAGTACAACCGGGGCCGAACCCGGCAGATCCCGCAGCACTTCGCGATCGTGCTCGACCGGGAGATCCGCTCGTTCCCGCAGATCGACTACACGAACTCCAACCTCGCCGGCGGCATCAGCGGTAATGCCGAGATCTCGGGGATCAAGTCGATCGGCGAGGCCAAGGACCTGGCGCTCGTGCTCCAGACCGGTGCACTACCCGTCAACTTCGTCCAGATCGAGCGGACCGACGTCTCCGCGACGCTCGGCAAGGACTCTCTGAACCAGGCCAAGACGGCGGCGTTGATCGGCCTCCTGGTGGTCGCGCTCTTCCTGCTCGTGCTCTACCGGTTCCTCGGCGTGGTGGCGGTCATCGGCCTCGGCATCTACGCCGCCTTCCTCTACGCGGCGATCCTGTTGTTCAACGTCACGCTGACGCTGCCGGGCTTCGCGGGACTGATCCTGACGATAGGCGTGGCCGCCGACGCGAACGTCGTCGTCTTCGAACGGATCAAGGAAGAAGTGCGCGCCGGGAAGTCCGTGCGCGCCGCGGTGTCGGCCGGCTACGCGAAAGGCTTCCACACGATCATCGATGCGAACGTCGTGACGCTGATCACGGCTTTCGTCCTGTTCGCGGTCGCGACGGCAGGCGTGAAGGGCTTTGCCCTGATGCTGATCATCGGGACGGTCATCTCGCTGATCACCGCTGTCGCGGCGACGCGCGCGATGCTCGGCCTCCTCTCCGGCTTCTCGTGGTTCGACAACCCGCGCTTCATGGGCGCAGCCGGCCAGCAATCGGCGAGGTGGCTGCAGATCGACTTCATGCGCCGCCGCAACCTCTGGTTCGCGATCTCGGGGGTGATCATCGCGATCGGGGTCGTTTCGCTCGGCGTCAAGGGGCTCAACCTGGGCATCGACTTCAAGGGCGGCACGCAGGTGACGTTCAAGACGCCGCAGCCCGTCTCGCTGAACTCGGTCCGCACCCAGGCGAAGGACATCGGCCAGTCGGACGCGGTCATCCAGGGCCGCGGCAACACCTTCGGGAGCGACAAGTACGAGAACTTCCAGATGCGGATGAAGTCGCTCTCCCAGGCGAATCAGAACAAGCTCGGCCAGGACCTGACGTCGCGCTTCGACGCCAAGAACTACCAGATCACCAACGTCTCCTCGAGCTTCGGGAGACAGATCGCGCGCTCGGCGATCGTCGCGATCATCGTCTCGCTGCTCCTGATCGTGCTCTACATCGCCGTCCGGTTCGACCTCAAGTTCGCCGGGCCGGTGATCGTCGCGTTACTCCACGACATCGTGATCACGGTCGGCATCTACTCGCTGACCGGCCGCGAGGTCTCGAACTCGACGGTGGCTGCCGTCTTAACCGTGCTCGGCTACTCGATCTACGACACGATCATCATCTTCGACCGGATCCGGGAGAACATCCCGTTGATGCGGCGCTCGTCGTTCGCGACGATCGCGAACGTCTCGCTCTGGGAGACGATCCGCCGGTCGCTGGCGACGACCTTCATCACGCTGTTGCCGATCATCTCGCTGCTGATCTTCGGCGGCGCGACGCTGAAGGACTTCGCGTTCGCGCTGCTCGTCGGCATCGTCTCGGGCGCCTACTCGTCGATCTTCATCGCGGCGCCGCTGCTCACGATCCTGAAGGAGCGGGAGCCGGAGTTCGCACGGCGGAAGGCAGTGGGCGAGGAAGAGGGACCGGAGCCCGAGCCCGACGGCGGAATGCCCGCCGGGCGCCGGACGCGGCTGCCGTGGGGAGGCGCGCCGGCGCCGGCGACAGATCCCGGCACGGTCGTGCTGGAGGAAGCGGAGCAGGCCGCGGCTGCGGAGCCGACTCCGTCCCTCGGCGATTTAGCTCCGAGTCCTGCCGCCTCGGCCGAAGCCAAGCGGGAACGCCGTCGCCAGCGGCGGCGGGCGCGTCCGCATGGCCGAAGCCGATAGCAACGCCCTTGTGGACGCTGCCCGCCGGCTTGGACGCGATCAGGCAAAGGCGCTAGCCGAGGAGCTGAGCGCGCTCTGGCGCGGTGACGCGACGGTGGCGGACCGAGCTGCGGCTCGGCTCGTCGGGATGTTC
Organism: Actinomycetota bacterium; assembly: GCA_046723355.1. GTDB lineage: Bacteria > Actinomycetota > Thermoleophilia > Gaiellales > Gaiellaceae > 13-2-20CM-68-14. The sequence goes on from JBKOUJ010000156.1 coordinate 10,297, forward strand.
CGCGAGCTCGGTCTCGTCACTCGCGAGGAGCTCGACGAGGCGCAGCTGAAGATCGCCCAGCTCGAGCACCGGTTGCGGCTGCTCGAGGACGGCAAGCCGCCGCTCTCCCCGCCGGGGCCGTGAGTCGGCCGCTTTCGCGGCTGGTGCCGCGGACCTGGCGCGAGGATCCCGACCGCTTCTGGGCCATCGCGCGCCCGATCGTGCAGCCGATCACGCTCGCGCTCGCGCCCGCGGCTGCCTACGGCGTCGGGCGCGTGCGACGTGACCGCGGCGGCGTGCTTGCCGCAAACCACTTCTCGGGCATCGACCACCCCCTGATCGGCTGCTTCGTCCCCGGGACCACGTATTTCCTCGCCAAGTCGGAGCTGTTCGAGATCCCGGCGCTCGGCGAGGCGCTGGAAGTGATGGGCGTCATCTCGATCCGGCGCGGGGAGAGCGACCGCGACGCGTTGCGGCGGGCGCGCGAGGAGGTGCGGAACGGCCATCTGGTGTGCGTCCACGTCGAGGGCACGCGCCAGCGGCTCGGCTATCCAGGCCCGGTCCACACGGGAGGGCTGATGATCGCGATGCAGGAGGGCGCGCCGGTCTTTCCGCTCGGACTCGACACGTTCGGCTGGTCGCCGGCGCATCGCCGGAATTGCGCGCTGGTCTTCGGCGAGCCCATCGAGCTCGACGGGCTGCCCCGGAACCGGGCGGGGTACGCGGAGGCCGCGGAGCTCGTACGCACCGAGATCGTGCGGCTGTGGCGCCTCGCCGCGGAGGCCGCTGCTGCAGGCCTGCCGGCCCGGCTGCCGGACGGGACGCCCAGAAACGTCCCCGTGTCAGACTGACCGCATGGCTCAGCCGGCCACGCGGAACGTTCGCCGCCTCTCCGAGATCGCCCAGGTCGCGGTCAAGCACGGCTTCGGCTATTTCTTCGAGCGTCACCGGCTGACTGACCTCTTCCCCTGGATCGACCGCGACGGACAGGCCGAGACGCCGTCAGACCGCGGCCGCCGCCTGCGCGAGATGCTGGAGGAACTCGGTCCGACCTTCGTCAAGTTCGGCCAGCTCCTCTCGACGCGTCCTGACATCGTCCCGCCCGACGTCCTCGTCGAGTTGCAGAAGCTCCAGGACGACGTCAGGCCGATTCCGTTCGCGGAGGTCGAGCGTGTCGTCCGCGAGGAACTGGGCCTGACGATCGAGCAAGCCTTCCTCGAGTTCGACGAGCGGCCGACCGCGGCGGCCTCGATCGGACAGGTCCACCACGCTCTGCTGCCGAACGGCGAGCGCGTCGCGGTGAAGGTGCAACGCCCGAACGCGCCGCGCCAGATCGAATCGGACATCGCGCTGCTCTACCAGGCGGCCCGGCTCGCGAAGGAGAGGGTCCGCGCGCTCGACTTCATCGACGCCGAGCAGATTGTCGACGAGTTCGCACGGTCGATCCGGGGGGAGCTCGACTACCGAGCCGAGGCGCGGAACGCCGAGGTCTTCCGCCGGAACTTCGCGGGCAACCCCGAGGTCAAGATCCCACGGGTGTTCTGGTCGTACACGCGGCGACGAGTGCTCGCGCTCGAGCTGCTCGAGGGCACGCAGCTCGCGGATATCGACCTCGCCGCCCTCACCGCAGCGGAGCGCCGTGACCTCGCGTACCGCGCGGCCGAGATCTGGATGACGATGATCTTCCGACACGGTTTCTTCCACGGCGATCCGCACCCGGCGAACGTCTTCGTCCTCGAGGACGGCGGCGTGATCGGTCTCGTCGACTTCGGCCAGGTCGGAAAGCTCACCGACGACGACATGTCGAAGCTGACGCGGCTGTTCATCGACGCCGCGAACGAGCGCGTCGACGTGTTGCCCCGCCGGCTCGCTGAGCTGGGCGTCCGATACCCGCGCGACCGCGAGGAGGAGTTCGCCGAGGAGCTGCGCGAGGTCTACTACCGCTACTACGGCGTCAGCCTCGCCGACGTCGACCCGCTCCAGGTCATCCGCGAGGCCTTCGATCTCATCTACAGCATGAACCTGCGCTTGCCCACGCGGTTCGTGCTGCTCGACAAGGCGATCGCCACCCTCGCCTCGGTCGGCATCGAGCTCTACCCCGACTTCAACGTCTTCGAGGTCGCGAAGCCGTACGCGCGCAACCTGCTGGTCGAGCGCTTCTCGCCGGAACGCATGCTGGCGCGTGCGCGGAAGGAGTCGGGCGATCTCGCCCGGATCGGCGCGGCCCTGCCGTACCAGGTCTACGACTTCATGGAGCAGATCCGGGACGGGCAGATCGAGGTCGGCTTCGTCCACAAGGGCCTCGACGAGTTCATGCACAAGGTCGACGTCGCGTTCAACCGGCTGGTGATCGCGCTGATCGTCGTCGGCGGCCTGATCGGCTCCAGCCTGATCGGCATCTTCTCGAAGCACGGGCCGTTCGTCGCGGGAGTCAACTTCCTCTCGTTCATCGGCTTCCTGCTCTCCGGCGCGCTCGGGATCTGGCTCCTCTGGGCCGTGATCCGTTCCGGACGGCTTTAACCGCGAAAAATGCCGCGCATTTTCCGCGGAGCCGGTTATGGGCTTGGTCATGAGCCGTTCCGGCCGCCCGAGCCGGTCGTATAGCGACCTTCGGCCCTCTCTCGATCGGAAAGAGTTCGGCGCAGTCAGGCGTCGAGTAGGTAGACGAGAAAGGAGCGCCGCCATGCACAGCATCCAAGTCCGCCTTCTCCCGCTCGCCGCCTTCTGCTCCGTTCTCGCGTTGATCTTCGCCGAGCGCGCGTCTGGATAGGACACGGCGCGCTTAGTCGCCGCAGCCAACCGCGCAGGGACGCAGTAGGGTCAGGAAACGGCTCCTCTGGCACAGACGGTTGTAGAGCGTTCGTTGCACTTTCTCCTCAAAGGACATCTGGTCGAGGCACGAAGCCGGCGCTAGCGTCGCCTCCATGAACGCCGCCCTGCTGCTCGCTGAGCCGGAGGCGGCCACTAGGGAGTTCCTGCAACGGCACCTCGCGGACGACGGCTTCGACGTGCTCGGCGCCGAGGCGGAGCGCGAGGCGCTCGAGCTGCTCGAGCGGTTGAAGCCGTCGCTCGTCCTTTCGTCCCCTGAGCTCTGCCGCCGCCTCCGCGAGGGCGAGCCGGGGCGCTCATGGGACCGAGCGGTGCCGGTGATCGTGCTCGGCCGCAGCGAGGCGGACACCGTCGACCGCGTCCGCGCCTTCGATCGCGGCTGCGACGACTACGTGCCGCGGCCGTTCCACTACGACGAGCTGCTCGCGCGGATCAGGGCGGTGCTACGTCGAACCTCGCCATCGCACGGCGATGTGCTCGAGGCGGGGCCGATCGCTGTCGACCTCGTCACTCGCCGCGTGAGCGTCCACGGGCGCGCGATAACGCTGCCCGCCAAGGAGTACGACCTGCTCGCAAAGCTCGCGACCGAGCCCCAGCGGGTCTTCACGAAGGAGCAGCTGCTCCGCGAGGTCTGGGGCTACATCTCGTTGGGCCGGACGCGGACGCTCGACTCTCACGCGTCGCGCCTGCGCCGCAAGCTCCGCCTGGCCGGCGCCGGCCCCTGCGTCGTGAACGTCTGGGGCGTCGGCTACCGGCTGCGCGGGGAGTAGCGGCTGAGCGACGCCCTCAGCGAGTACTTGCCGTCCAGGACGCCCTTTCCGAGGTAGGCGTTGACGTAGGCGACGAGGGCCTTGCCGCTCGAGTTGGTCGTCGAGACGCGCGGTGCACGGCTCGGGCCCCTTGCGGCCAGCAGGTCACGCCGTTTGGCCACGCCCTTCTCGTAGACGGTTCGCGTCTTCGGGCCCCAGAGCTCGAGACTCGTCCGCGCACTCGCGGAGACCTGGACCCGGAGCCTGCTGTGCGGCGGAAGGGCTACGCGGAATACGTCTTCAGGGTCCTCGGTCGCGTCGAGCCGGGCGCCGAACGACGTGGAGCGCCGGCCGCCGCCGAGGATGAACTCCGTGCCGTCGCGGAAGAGGCCGTTCGGCTTCACCAGGTAGACGTCGTCGTTCGGTTCCTGGGGATCGACCGTCGGTGCCGGAGAGCTGAGCGCGTTCGGAATGTCGAGCACGCCGAAGCCGGTGTCCTTGTCCCAGCCCGGTCGCCAGACGTCGCGGGCCGAGCGCCGCATCAGCTCGAACAGCTGCGTCACGTCGAGCCTCGGCCGTGTGGTCCAGATCCAGGCCGCGGCGCCCGAGACGAGCGGGGCGGCGAAGCTGGTGCCGTCGGCTTGCATGTAGCCGCTCGGGCTCATCCAGAGGGGCACCGCTACCGGCATGTGCTGGCCGGGCGCGGCCAGGTCGACCGCATTCGACGAGCTCGAAAACGCCGTCGGCGCATCCCCCTCGGTGGTCGCGGCGACGGTCAGCACGTGCGGATAGCTCGCCGGATACACGACGGGATTCCCGTTGGCTTCCTCGTTGCCTGCTGCCGCGACGACAAGCGAGCCCTTGCCGAACGCGGCAGCGATCGCCTCCTGAAAGATGAAGTCACGCGAGGTGCCTCCGACGCTCAGGTTGATGACTCCCGCATGTCGCGAGGCGGCGGCCAGAACGCCGTTGATGATCGAGCCGTGATCGAGAAGCTCGTCCGGGCTCGCGTCGAACGCCTGCAGGGCCGCTTGCGGATAGACGCCGACGATTCCCGCGCCGTTCTCCGGAGCGGCGATCACCGAGGCGACTGCGGTGCCATGCGGTTCGTCCTCGTGGCCCGTGGTCGTCTGCGCGTTGAGCGCCACCGTGTTCGGGCGCGCCGCGAACTCCGGGTGCGAGAAGTCGAGGCCGGTGTCGACGTCGGTGATCGGCACACCTGCCGGAGGTGGGACGACGGTGTCGGCCCCGATCGTCGGGACCCACCACTGCTGCGCCGAGAGCGGGTCGCTTGGAGGCCAGGCGGCCAGCGCGGCTCGAGTCCGAAGCGTCCTGTCAGGCTCGACGGCACGCAGTGCGTGCAGGCGCTGCACCCGCACAATCGCCTTTGCGGTGCCCGCCCTACGGAGTCGCCAGATTCGTAGCTCCGGCCCGATCGGCTCCGCCCCTGCAGCGCGAAGCACGGTTTCCGCGACCCGCGGGGCGGCGGGCGTCAGCTGGAGAATCAGGGGCGCCGACTGCTGCGCGAAGAGCTTCAGCTCGCCGGGAGTGGGCAGCTGCGGCGGAACGAATGCGTGACCGGAGTGGGCGGGACTCGCCCCGTGCGCGCTCTCGGCGCGCGCCGCCGGCGCGAGCAGCGCAGTCGCGGCACCGAGTGTCGCGACTGCGCGTTTCAGGCTGCGGCGCACTTCTCGGTTACTTGAAGATGCCGAGCAGCTCCTGGAAAACGTTCACGGTCGCAGTGTTCGGCTGTCTCACGATCGGCGGCGTGATGCGCGTGATGGTCTGCAGCTGGCTGCAGGTCTGGTAGTCGTTGACCGGGTTCGGGGGCGCCGCGTAGCCAGCGATGCCAGAGCCCGCGAGCGCGTCTGCGGTCACGGCCGAGTTGCAGCCGCCGTACAGAAGCGCCACGACCGCGACCGCTTCCGTCTGCAGGAGTGTCGTGTGGTCTTTCTTGTGCTGCTTCTGAAGCGTCTTTACTTGGCCCTGAAGGACCCGGATCTGAGCCGCCATGCGCTTCAGGCTCGGCGTCGCCGCGGTCGCGGGAACAGAGAGCGCCAGCGCGAGTACGAGAGCGAAAAGGGCTGGAAGTGCCCGCCTCATTGGATTCCTCCTCAGTCGGTAGACCCCGTCTCGGCCTCTATATCCCACGCGGGGTAGAGGGTCAAGCCAAGAGAGCACCCTCGAGCCGCAGCAGCTGCTGCTTCCGCTCGAGCCCACCGGCGTAGCCCACCAGCGAGCCGTCGGCGCCCACGACGCGGTGGCAGGGCAGCACGATCGGAATCGGGTTCCGGTTCATGATCGTTCCGACCGCGCGGGCGGCCCGGGGCTTGCCTGCCCGGGCGGCCAGCGCACCGTACGTGGTCACCTCTCCGAACGGCACACGGCCGAGCTCCTCGAGGACGGTGCGGCCGAAGTCGCGCGCGAGCCGGAGGTCGACGTCGAGGTCGAACCGGTGGCGCTTGCCTTCGAAGTACTCGTGGAGCTGGCGCTTGGTGGGCTCGATCGGCCGCGGCGAGCGGAGCACGCGCGACCCGAAGCCGCGGGCGAGCCGCTCGGCCTGATCCTCCGCGTCGG
>JBKOUJ010000036.1:0-1437 GCA_046723355.1 Actinomycetota bacterium
CCTGTGGCGACCGAGCAAAAAGAGCGAGAGCTCGTCGGCTCACAAGCCGGACTTGCGTCTGCCGTAGCGGTCGAGACACACGGCGAGCTGGGCGAGACCGAAGAGGTCCGCGCCCGCGGGTACTGGGAGCAGGTATGGCGCCGTTTCCGACGCGACAAAGTCGCGATCGGCAGCGGGGTTTTCCTGATCTTGCTCGTCGTTGTCGCGATCGCCGGTGGGCCGATAGCGGCGCACTTCCTTGGCCACGGGGTCAACGACTTCAACCAGGACGCAGGGAGCCACGGCATCCTGAGCCTGCCTGTCGGGCCGCTGTCGCACGTCAAGTGCGCTGGCTTCGCGATCCCGCCGCCGGACTGCGTCGCGCATCCGCGCGCGGAGCAGCTCTACATCCTCGGCGCCGACGGCGTGCTTGGCTACGACGAGTTCCTGCGCCTGATCTACGGCGCGCGCGCCTCGCTCGAGGTCGCGATCCTCTCCACGCTGGGGGTGATGATCATCGGGGTCCTCCTCGGGACCCTCGCCGGGTACTACCGCGGCTGGATCGACACGGTCATCTCCCGAACGATCGAGCTGACGATGGTCTTTCCGGCGCTGCTCTTCATCATCGCGCTGAGCGCGACGGTGGGGCCGCGCATCAACCACATCACCTTCGGGATCTTCCCCCAAGGGGTCATCACTCTGGTTGTGGTCTTCAGCCTGCTCGGCTGGTTCTATCCGGCGAGGATCATGCGCGCGCAGGTGCTCTCGCTGCGCGAGAAGGAGTTCGTCGAGGCCGCGAGGATGATCGGCGCCAGCGACCAACGGATCATGCGGTCGCACATCGTCCCGCACTTGGTCGCGCCGATCATCGTCTACTCGACGCTGACGATGGCCCAGTACATCCTGCTCGAGGCGAGCCTGTCCTTCCTCGGCCTTGGCATCAACCCGAACACGCCGACGTGGGGCAACTTGCTCTCGACGGCGCCCAATTACTACCTGACGCAGCCCTGGCTGATGCTTTGGCCCGGGCTCGCGATTCTCTTCACAACCCTCGCCTTCAACCTCCTCGGCGACGGCCTCCGCGACGCGTTCGACCCGCGTTCTGCGCGCTGAAAACCGGGTCTCTCGGCGGCATCGGGTCAAGACGGCCGCACGGGCAAAGCCCGCACGGCCTTTGGGCGGCGCCGCCGAGTCGGCGCCTTCGGACCCGCGCTCTGCGCGCTAGAGAGCCCCGCGGACACGCGGCTACACTCCCGCGCTAACCAAAAGCGACCCGGGACGTCAAAGGAATCGTGCAGATCTTTCTGCGGCCGGACTACGTCCCGGCCTGTTTCTGGAGGAAAGGAGTCAGATGTATAAGCGACTGACGCTTTCGCTCGTCATGCTGGCGGCGGGAGCGGCGATGTTGGCGACGTCCGGCATCGCGAGCACAGGGAGCGCCAAGGCGCCCCAGGGCTC
>JBKOUJ010000172.1:0-22748 GCA_046723355.1 Actinomycetota bacterium
GGCGAGCTTCTTCCTCGCGATCCCGATCGCGATGATCGCCTACACCGGGATTGAGACCGTCTCGAATCTCGCCGAGGAGGTGCGCGACCCGCCTCGCGACATCCCGCGCTCGATCAAGTGGGTGGCCGGCGCCGTCTTCGCCATCTACTTCACGCTGCCGCTGATCGCGCTCTCGGCCTTGCCGATCCATCGCGTCGCCGGGGGGTACGAGACGAAGCTCGGTGAGCCGCCCGAGAAGGGCGGCTTCGCAAACGACCCGGTGCTCGGGCTCGTCGAGCATCTCGGCTTGCACGGCGCGCTCCTGGGCGCGGCCAAGATCTACGTTGGCATCCTCGCCGCGACGATCCTGTTCATCGCGACGAACGCGGGTGTGATCGGCGCCTCGCGCATCACCTACGCGATGGCGAGCCACCGGCAACTGCCGGAGATCTTCCGGCGGCTGCACCCGAGGTTCAAGACGCCTTGGCTCTCGCTCGTCGTCTTCGCCGGAATCATCGCGATCGCCGTGTTGCTGCCGGGACGGACGACGTTCCTCGGCGACATGTACGCGTTCGGCGCGATGCTCTCTTTCACGATCGCGCACGCCTCGGTGATTGCGCTCCGGGTCGAGCGGCGTGACCAGGAGATGCGGTTCCGCGCGCAGCCGAACCTGCGGGTCGCCGGCATCGACTGGCCGCTGTTCGCGATCTTCGGAGGGCTCGGGACGACGGCTGCGTGGTTCGTCGTGGTCGTGCAGAAACCGGGGGCCCGCTGGGTCGGGCTGGGCTGGCTGGTGCTCGGCTTCGTCTTCTACGTCGTCTACCGCCGTTACGTGGTGCATGCGCCGCTCCGCGAAACCCTGCGCGCGCCGCTACTGATCGGGCCCGCGGCCGCCCTGGAGTACCGGAGCATCCTTGTCCCCGTGAAACCGGGTCGCGAGTCGGAGGAGGCGATCGACTTCGCCTGCCGCCTCGCTGCTCAACGCGGCTCGTCGATCGCGGCCGTCAGCGTCGTGGTCGTGCCCCTGGAGCTCCCGCTCGACGCCGAGCTCTCCGAGGCCGAGGCCGAAACGAACTCTGCGCTCGACACGGCCGTCGCGATCGGCGAGCTGTACGGCGTCGACGTCGTCGGCCGGCTGCTGCGGAGCCGCAACGCCGGTCGTGCGATCGTGCGCGAGGCGGAGCGGCGCCAGTCCGAGATCATCGTCCTCGGCGCACCGCGCGCGGAACGGCCCAGCCGAACGATCTTCAGCGAGACGGTCGACTACGTGCTCAAGAACGCACCTTGCCGCGTGATGGTGGCGGCGGGCCGGAAGGTCGCGGCTTGACATGAGCTTTCTTCGGAGCGCCAACGCCGTGTTCGCGCTGACGTTCATCGGGATCGGGATCGCGCTCATCGTCGTCACGGCGGCGAACGGCGGCGGCGCGGTGGGCTACGTCCTCGGCGTGCTGTTTGCGGCGCTCGGCGTGGGACGGCTGTATCTGCTGCGCCGCAGATAGCGGGGAGGGTCTGACCCTGCGGGGGTCTGACCCAACAGCCGTTTGATGGGACAGTCCCCAGTCGGGGACAGTCCCGGGAATAATCTGAGCGCGTGGCACGCAAGCTTCCGCGTCTGCAGCGCGTTCTCGACGCGCCGGCGCTCTTCTCGATCGCCTACGGCGAGATCGCCTCCTCGATCTACTTCGCGCTCGGGATCATTGCCTTCCACGCGCTCGGATTTACGCCGGCCGTCCTGCTGCTCACGGGTGCCCTGTTCCTCCTCGTCTCGCTGTCCTACGCCGAGGGCACGGCCGCGATTCGCGAGACCGGCGGCGCCGCGACGTTCGTTCGGATCGCCTTCAACGACTTCTGGGGCTTCATCACCGGCTGGGCGCTCTTCCTCGACTACCTGATCGTGATCGCGCTTTCCGCGCTGTACGTCCCGCACTACGCCGCGGCGGCCATGTTCACGTCGGTGCAGAAGCCGTGGGACGTGGTGTTCGGATGCCTGGTAATCGCCGGCATCGCGGCCTACCGGCTGCTTCGGAACCGGCGCCTTTTCCGCTTCGCGCTCGTGATCGCGCTCGTCGACCTGGTCACCCAGCTGCTGCTCGTCGTGCTCGGGGTCGCGCTGCTCTTCTCGCCCGACGCGCTCACCAAGGGAACTTCCCTGGGAACGAACCCGAGTTGGCATTCGATCGTCTTCGCGCTGCCGCTGGCGATGCTCGCCTACACGGGACTCGAAACCGTGGCCAACCTCTCGGAGGAGGTGCGGCGCCCCGGCCGCGACCTGCCGCGAAGCGTCTTCAGCGCGATCGGGCTCGTCGTGCTCCTCTACGCGGCGATCGCGGTCGTCGCGCTGTCGGCGTTTCCCGCCGAGAACGGCACGGCGCTCGGCGGCGCGTGGGTCAAGGCGCCTTTGATGGGCATCGTCGCGCGCCTGCGAGACCACCTGCCGGACGCGCTCGGCGTGCCGCTGCAGGTCTTCGTCGGGACTTCCGGAGCGCTCATTCTGGCGACCGCAGCGGCAACGTCGATCGCGGGGTTCGGGCGGCTCGCCTACTCGCTCGGCGAGCACGGCCAATTGCCCCGCGAATTCGGACGGCTGAGCCGCCGGTCCGTGATCGCTCCGCATTCGATCGTCGCAGCCGCGCTGATCGCGATCGCGCTGCTCGTCGTGACGGACGTCGCGCTGACGCACCCGATCTTCTTCCTCGCGAGCCTCTACAGCTTCGGCGTCCTGCTCGCGTTCACGGCTGCGCAGCTGGCGGTGATCAGGCTCCGCTTCAGCCACCCCGAGAAGCGGCGGCCCTACCGGGTTCCCCTGAACGTCGGGCGGCGGGTCCCCGTGCCGTCGCTCGTCGGCGCCGCCCTGACCGCGGTCGTCTGGATCCTCGCCATGGCCACCCACGAGGGCGCGCGCTACGGCGGCCCGGTCTGGCTGGCCATCGGTCTCGTCGTGTACGTCGTCGTCCGCCGCGGGCGCGGCGAGGGCCTGACGGAGCGCGTGGTCTCTGCGGACGAGCACGTGGGTCTCACCGAGGCGCAGTACTCGAGCATCCTCGTCCCGATGAAGCTCGGCCCGATCGGGGAGGAGATGGTCGCGACGGCGGTGAAGCTCGCCCAGGAGGCGGGCGCGTCGGTCTGGGCGCTCCACGTCGTCCGTGTGCCGATGGAGCGGGAGCTCGACCAGGCGGTCGCAGAGGAGGAGGAGCGCGCCGTGGCTTCGCTAGCCGAGGCCCAGCTGCTCGGCGCCGACCACGGCGTCGAGGTGAAGGCGAAGACAGTGCGGGCGCGCTCGATCGGCCAGGCGATCGTCGAGCAGGCCGAGGAGCTCGGCGTCGACCTGATCGTGGTCGGCTCGTCGCCGCGGTGGCGGCGCCAGTCGCGCTTCTTCTCTCCGACGGTCGAGTACGTGCTCAAGAAGGCGCCGTGCGAGGTGCTAGTGGTCGCCTTCCCGCAAGGTGTCCTCGAGGAAGAAGAGGAACCGGTATACGAACCGGCGGAGGTATCCTGACCGCGGCGCCGCTTGCGGTGCCGCTTAAAAGAGGAGCGGGCTTTGCCCGCTGCTCCGTCTAAACCCGGCTGGGCTTGCCGGGGCCGTTTCAAGGGGATGCAGAGCTAAGCTGGGTCCATGAGAGCATTGGTGATCGGCTGCGGCCGGGTGGGGTCGAATGTGGCGATTCAACTCGCCGACGAGGGCTGGGAGGTGACCGCCGTCGACGAGAAAGAAGAGGCGCTGACGCGGCTCGGCGAGAACTGGCGCGGCGGCTTCGTGCTCGGCCACGGGATGGACGTCGACGTCCTGCGCGAGGCCGGCATCGAGGACGCCGACGCGGTAGTCGTCGCGACCGACGGCGACAACACGAACATCGTCATCGCTCAGGTCGCGATGAAGCGTTTCGACAACCAGTGCGTCGTCGTCCGGATCCTCGATCCGGCGCGCGCTGACTTCTATAGCGAGCTCGGGCTCCGCACCATCTCGCCGACGAAGACTGCGATCCACGACCTGCTCGAGGCTGCGCGCGCCTGCGAGATCAAGCCGCCGGAGCCGGTCACCGGCTAACTCGTCGCATGTACATCCTCATCGCAGGTGGCGGGAAGATCGGGGCGAACCTCGCGCGGAGCCTGCTGCGCGACGGCCACGGCCACGAGGTGACACTGATCGAGCAGCGGCGCGACCGCTACGAGCAGCTCGAGCATGAGCTCGAGCACCAGGTCCAACTCGGCGACGCGACCGAGATCCACGTGCTCGAGCGCGCCGGGATCGCCCGACCGCCGGACGTGGTCGTCGCGGTCACGGGGGACGACGAGGACAACATCGTCATCTGCCAGCTCGGGCGCGAGAAGTACGGGGTCGAGAAGGTCGTCGCCCGTGTCAACGATCCGCGCAACCAGACCCACTTCGACCTGCTCGGCATCTCGGCAACGGTCTCGGCGACGGTCAGCCTCATGGCGCTGATCGAGCACGAGGTTCCCGAGCACGACCTGATCCATCTGCTCGAGCTCCGCAAGGAGAACCTCGAGATCGTCGAGGTCCAGATCGACAAGAACGCACCCGCCGCCGGAAAGCGGGTCGAGAAGCTGAAGCTCCCCCACGGCTCGCGGCTGATCTCGATCACGCGCAACGGCAGGTCGGAGATCGCGATCGGCTCGACGGAGCTGCAGCCCGGCGACCAGGTGCTCGCGATTCTCCAGCCCGGCAAGGAGGACGAGCTCCGCCGGGTGCTCCTCAAGTCTTGACCCCGCGAACACTCGTCGCCGCCCTCGTCATGGCGGTGTTCGCCGCGGTCTTCTCCTCGGCGAGCGGCGGGCGTGTCGAGGGCAACTTTCGGCGGATCGCGTCCGGGTTCGACAACCCGGACTACGTCGCGCAGCCGGCGAGCGAGCCGCGCACCCTCTACGTCGTCGAGCGCCCCGGCCGGATTGTCGCCCTCGCGGGCGGCAAGAGGCGCACCTTCCTGGACATCCGCGGCAGGGTCGAGAGCGGCTACACCGAGCAGGGGCTCCTCTCGGTCGCGTTCAGCCCCGGTTACGCGAAGAACCACCGCTTTTACGTCTACTACACGAATCGAGCCGGCAACATCGAGATCGACACCTTGGTCTCACGCCGGGGCCGCGCCGTCTCGTCGTCGCGGAGGCGGCTGCTCCTTGTCGATCACCGGGCGAACGACAACCACAACGGCGGCCAGCTCCAGTTCGGCCCCGACGGGCGGCTCTATGCCGGGATCGGCGACGGGGGGTCGGAAGGCGACCCGCCGAACAATTCCCAGAACCTCTCGCGAAAGCTCGGCAAGCTGCTTCGCTTCAACGGCAACCGCTGGCAGATCTACGCGTACGGGCTCCGGAATCCCTGGCGCTTCTCGTTCGACCGCGCCAACGGTGACCTCTACATCGGCGATGTCGGCGGTAGCGCCTGGGAGGAAATCGACTATCGGCCGCGCTCGGCGACCGGGCTTGCCAACTACGGCTGGTCGGCCTACGAGGGCCTGGTGTCGTACAAACCGTCGCGGCTGAACCACGCGGGAGCCTTTGTGAAGCCCGTGCAGGTCTACAGCCACAACGGCGGCCACTGTTCGGTGACGGGCGGCTACGTCTATCGCGGGAGCGCCGTGCCGTCGGCGCGGGGACGCTACTTCTACGGCGACTACTGCACGGGGGAGATCTGGAGCCTGCGGATCTCGGGCGGCCGCGTCGTCGACAACCGGCGCGAGCCCGGCCGGATCGGCTCGCTGTCGTCGTTCGGCCAGGGAGCGAACGGCACCCTCTACGCCGTCTCCCTCGGCGGCGCCCTCTATCGGCTCTCGGGCTGAGACGTTTCGGCACGATTGCGGCGTGGGCCGCCGCGTTGTCCTCATGGTTGCGCTCATGTGCCTCGCCGCGGCCGGCTGCGGCGGCGCCGAACAGCCAAGCGCGCCGGCCGCGAAGCTCGGCGGCGACTGGTCGCGCTTCGGCTACGACGCGGCCCGCCACAACGCAGGGCCCACACGGACTGGAATCACGGCCGCGAACGTGGGCCGCCTGCGCATGCAGCGCGTCTCCCTCGACGGCACCGTCGATGCCTCCCCGATCTACCTCCGCGGCGTCACCGTGCGCGGAGGACGGCACGACACCTTCTTCGTGACGACGTCGTACGGGCGCACGATCGCGATCGATGCGGCCACCGGCGCCATCCTCTGGACCTTCACGCCGTCCGCTTACTCGTCTCTCGCCGGGTCGTACAAGATCACGAACTCGACGCCGGTCGCCGACCCGAACCGCAAGTTCCTCTACGCCGCGTCGCCCGACGGGCTCGTCCACAAGCTCTCCGTCGCCAGCGGCGCCGAGGCTCGCGGCTGGCCGGTTCGTGTGACCCTCCTCCCGCAGCGCGAGAAGCTCGGTACCTCGCTCAATTTCTCGCGCGGGCTCGTGCTCATCGGGACGGGCGGCTACGTCGGCGACCAGCCGCCCTACCAGGGGCACGTGGTGGCGATACGTGCGTCGAGCGGCCGCATCGTCCACGTCTGGAACTCACTCTGCTCGAACGTGCATCGGCTGTTGAACCCTCGGAACTGCCCGCAGAGTAACTCGGCGATCTGGGCACGGTCGGGGGTCGTCGTCGCCCCGGGTGCGGGGAATCTCCTGGTCGCAACCGGCAACGGACGTTTCGACGGCAGGCGCAACTGGGGGGACAGCGCGCTGATGCTGACGCCGAACGCGAGCCGTCTCCTGCGCAACTGGACTCCGCGCAATCAGGCGAGCCTCGAAAGCAGCGACGGCGACCTCGGCAGCACGGCGCCCGCACTGGTCGGCCAAGGGGTCGCTGTGCAGGGCGGCAAGGACGCCAAGCTACGGCTGCTCAGCCTGACCCGGCTCGGCGGGCGCGTCGGCGCGACGGGCGGCGAGCTGCAGACGCTATCGGCGCCCGGCGGAGGGGGTGTCTTCACGGCGCCGGCGGTGTGGCGGAACCGCGTCTTCGTCTCCACCGACTCCGGCCTGGCGTCCTACGTCCTCCGCGGCAAGCGGTTGCATCTCTCCTGGCAGAAGAGCTCCGGCGGCACGAGCCCAGTCGTCGCGGGCGGCCTGCTCTACGTCTACAACGGCTCCCTGAACGTGTACGCACCGACGACCGGCAAGCGGCTCGCCTCGTTCAGGGTCGGCGGCAGCCACTGGAACAGCCCGATCGTCACCGACGGCCGCGTCGCCGTTCCCGAGGGAGACGGGAACGACCACAGCACGCGGGGCGTGCTCGACATCTTTCGCCTTCCCTAACCGGCGCGGCGGCGCCGGACCTGCGGGGCCTGCTGCCCAAGGGCCGCGTACGCGATCGCCTGGAGCGACTCGTTCAGGTTCCGGAGCTCGTGCGCCATCCTGGCGAAGCCCTCGGCGTGGTCGAGCCGCCGGTTGAGGATGTGGATCTCCTCGACCAGCTTGTCCAGCCGCTCGAGCACGGCGTCGAGTTGGCGGTCGTCCAGGGGCTTGCGCTCGGGCATCGCGTTCGATTCTACGCCGCGTCCCGGCGCGGAAAGAGCGCCCGGGCACCGACGAGGACGCCGAGCAGGACCCCGGCCGAGTCGATCGCGACGTCGATCGGCGAGGCGTGGCGGCCGCTCACGAAGTGCTGGTGGACCTCGTCCGTGATCGCGTAGCCGACGCCGAGCACGAAGGCCGGCGCCTCGCTGCCGACAGCGCGCAGGAGCAGCAGCCCGAGGATCGCGTACTCGGTCACGTGCGCGCCCTTGCGGAGGATCGTGTCCCACGTGCCGAGCCCGGTGCCGAGGTGGGGAATCGACGAGAGCGCGAAGATCAGCAACGCCCAGGCGACGACCGGAAGCCAGGCTGAGATGCGCGAGGGCGCCACGGAGAGGATGGTAGTCTCGACTGAAAAGGCGAGCGGTGAGGGAACCCGGTGCAAGTCCGGGACGGTCCCGCCGCTGTGAGGGGAGACGCTCAGCCGCCAACGGCCACTGGCGAAAGCCGGGAAGGCGGCGGCCGAGGGAGCCCCGAGTCAGAAGACCTGCCTCTCGCCTGCAACCGAACCCCTCGCGGAAGGAGGATTCGTGTACCGACGCTCTCTCTTCGCCGCCGTTCTGGCGGCCCTCGTCCTCGTCCCGTCTGCCTTTGCGGCGCGGGTGCACGTCCGCGTCGAGGGCAAGACGCAGACGATCTTCGGAACGACCGAGCCGACCCTGAACGTCACTGCGAGCGCGCTCGACGCGCTCGAGGCGGCCAGCCTCGCCGGCGAGTTCTACTACCACGTCGCGCAGACCGCCTTCGGCCCGTACGTGGACCAGATCGGGCGCTATCCGGCCGGCGCCTCGAGCGGCTGGGTCTTCAAGGTGAACGGCATCTCTCCGCCGGTCGGAGCCGACAAGGTCAAGGTCAAGGACGGCGACACGGTGCTCTGGTACTGGGCGACGTTCTCCGGCCCGGCCGGGCCGCTGACCCTCGAGGTCGAGACGTCCATCGTCCGCGGCAAGCGCTGCTTCTTCGCGACCGGGCGGAACGACGCGGGTCGCGCCTCACGCGTGCGCGGCGTCGTCTTCGCGTTGAACGGACGACATGTCAGCTCGGCGAGCGGCGTCGTCTGCACGCGGCTGGGGCGCTACACGGTCAAGGTCACGAAGAGCGGCGCGATCCGCTCGAGGACGTACAGCGGCCGGTGAGACGGCTGGCCGCCGCCGGGCTCGCCGCCGCCTTCCTCGCCGGCTGCGGCTCGACCCACACCAGCGGGAGCGCGACGCTCTGGATCACGCGCGATCGCGGCCACGATGTAGTTCTCATGAAGAAGGTGGGGGCCGGCCAGACGGCGATGCAAGCGCTCCAGCAGGTCGCGAAGGTGAAGACGAGCTACGGCGGCCGCTTCGTCCGGTCGATCGACGGCGTGTCGGGCGATCGCTCGGCACGCCGCGACTGGTTCTATTTCGTCAACGGCTACGAGGCCGACCGCGGAGCCGCGGACTACACGCTCCATCCCGGAGACGTCGAGTGGTGGGATTACCGGAACTGGAAGCATTCGATTCACGTGCCGGTCGTCGTCGGCGCCTTCCCGGAGCCTTTCCTGCACGGCTACGGAGGCAAGACCCGCGAGGCCGCAGTCGTGTACGACTCGCCGGCGCTGACGTCGCTGGCGAAGCGGCTCGGCAAACTGATCCACGGCAAGACGCTGAACGCGCAACAGCTCGTCACGGCCAACGTCCTCTTCCTGACGAAGGCCGATGTGCCGTTGTCGGCGACGGCACCGGCGGCGGGAGCGCCCGTTCGGTTCGTGATCGGTCCGACCGCTGCGCGGCGGCTGCTCGCCGATCCGGAGCGCGTCCGCTTCCGCTACTCGGGGCTGCGGTGAGGCCGGTTCCGGCAGCGGTGCTCCTCTTCGGGCTCGCCGCCGCGGCGCTGCTGGCCGAACGCACGGCGTCGGTCGCGGTGCTGGCTGGGCTGCTGCTGGTGGTCTGCGTGCGCGCGCCCGGTCCGCGGCGCTGGCCGTACCTCGTCGGCGCGCTCGGCTCAGCGGCCGCGCTCCTTGTCGTGACTCCGTTCGTCGAGCGCCTTCCGGGCGTCGTCTACTGGAGCGGGCCGACGATCCCCGTCGTCGGGACCCTCGACGCGACGTCTGCCGAACTCTCCGGCGCTTTGTTCAACGCCTGCCGCCTCGCCGCCGTTTCGCTCGCGTTCGCCGCCTACGCGCTCTGGCTCGACCATGACCGGCTCGTGCAGGCCGCGGGTTTCGCGCGTCGGTCCGTGCTCGCGGTCGCGCTGGCGACGCGTTTGATCCCGGCGCTCGAGCGCGATGCGGCCGGGCTCGTCGAGGCGCTGCGAGGGCGTGGTGTCGAGCCGGAGGGTCTCCGCGGACGGGCGCGCCTCGTCTCCCCGCTTCTCGCCGGCTCGCTCGAGCGCAGCCTCAACCTCGCCGAGGCGATGGAGGCGCGCGGCTTCGGCCGAACAGGGGGGACCCGGATGGCGCAGCCGCCGTGGGGGGCGGTCGACCGGCTCGCCGTTTCCGGCGCCGTGCTCGCGATCGTCGCGGGGGCGTTGTGGCTCTAGGAGGGTTTGGGGTAAAGCCGCTCGTCGACGGCGTGCGATGCTCCTTCGCTGACAAGGACGCAGGGAGCGTCAATAGCCGAAGCTATTGGCGCGACCGAGGACGCCGCTCAGCGGGCGAGCAGCGTGCGCCGGCACAGACTGTTTTGCGCCAAACCCTCCTGGCGGCCGCGGAGGGGGTGTCGTTCGCATATCCGGGCGCGGCCGAACCGGCTCTTCGGGACGTGACTGTGGGTCTGTCCCCCGGGCAGGTCACGTTGGTACTCGGCCGGTCGGGCTCCGGCAAGTCGACGCTCCTCCGTGCCTTTGCCGGGCTGATCCCGCACTTCCACGGCGGACGGTTCTCGGGCCGCGTCGAGGTGGCCGGCCTCGACACGCGGCGTCACGGCCCGGCAACGCTGGCCGGGACGGTCGCGACGCTGTTCCAGGATCCGGAGGATCAGGTCGTGTTCACCCGCGTCCTCAACGAGGTCGCGTTCGGCCTCGAGAACCTCGGGACGGCGCCGGGCGTCATCGAGGCTCGCGCGGCGGACGCGCTCGCAGCGGTCGGCGCCGAGCACCTCGCCGACAGGCTCGTGACCGAGCTCTCGGGGGGCGAGCTCCAGCGCGTGTGCCTCGCCGCCACTCTGGCGCTCGAGCCGCGATTGCTGCTCCTCGACGAGCCGACCTCGCAGCTCGACCCGGAGGCCGCCGAGGCGCTCGTCGAGCTCGCCGTTGCAGTCGCGCGCGAGCGCGGGACGGCGGTCCTAATGACCGAGCAGCGGCCAGCGCTGCCGCTCGAGCTCTGCGACCGCGTGCTGTTCCTCGAGGACGGGTCCGTGGCGTTCGACGGGCCGGTCGCGGAGGCCCGGACCTGGCTCGAAGAGCATCACCCCGTGTTCGTTGCGGCCGGTGGCGAGGGAGGTGTACGCCGCCATTACGAGGGCGAAGTCGTGACCCGGCTGGACGATGTCTCCTTCGCGTACGAAGACCATCTCCTCGTCCTCGACGGCGTCGGGCTCGAGCTGCGTCGCGGGGAGATCGTCGCGCTGGTCGGGCCGAACGGCTCGGGCAAGACGACGCTCGCGAAGCTCGCGGCCGGTCTGCTCGAGCCTCTGAGCGGGAGCCTCGAGCGCATCGGCCGTGCGACGTACCTCTCGCAGGACCCGGGGCGCTACGTCTTCCGTGACCGCGCCGACGAGGAGGTCGCGGTCGGCGTCGGCGGCGACCTCGCGTCGGCGAGGCGCCCGTTGGCGGCAGTCGGCCTCGCCGGGTACGAGCACCGCCATCCGCGCGACCTCTCGAGCGGCGAGCGAGAGCGCCTCGCGCTCGCGGCCGTGCTCGCACCGGAGCCGGACCTACTCGTCCTCGACGAGCCGACCCGGGGTGTAGACCCGGAGCGGAAGCAGGAGCTAGTGCGGCTGCTCGCGGCCGACACAAACCGCGCGACGCTCGTCGTCACCCACGACATCGCCTTCGCAGGCGCGGTGGCCGACCGCATCGTCTCGCTCGCGCCGGAACGGGAGCTCGTCGGTGTCTAGGGCGTTCATCGCCGGAGCCGCAATGGTGGCGTTTGCGTCAGCCGCCTGGGCCGCAACGACGCCGCGTCAGGCTGCGCTCGCGCTGCTGCTGCTCGCTGCGGCGCTGCTCGCGGCCGGCGCCGCGTGGCTCGACCCGGGGCTCGGCGTCGGCAAGACGCTCGCGCTCGTCGCGACGCTCGCCGCCACCGCCGCCGCCGGACGGGTCCTGTTCGCCGCCGTCCCTGGGGTGCAGCCCGTCACGGTGATCACTGTCGCGGCGGGCGCGGCCCTCGGCGCGCGTGCGGGCTTCGGCGTCGGCGCACTGGCGGCACTCGCTTCGAACTTCTTCCTCGGGCAGGGGCCGTGGACGCCCTGGCAGATGCTGGCGTGGGGCGGCTGCGGCGTCGTCGGTGCACTCGCCGCGCCGCTGATTCGCCGTCGCGTGCCCTTCGCGCTGCTCTGCTTCGTTCTCGGCTTCGCCTTCAGCGGGCTGATGGACGTTTGGGAGTGGTACAGCTTCTACCCCCACACCTGGGCGGCCCTGACCGTCCAGCTCGGGCGCGGATTCTGGTTCGACGCCGCGCACGCGATCGGAAACGTGATCATGGCCTTCGTCGTCGGCCCTGAGCTGCGGCGGCTGCTCGAGCGCTACGGGAGGCGCCTGAAGGCGGAGATCGTGTGGGCCTGAAGATCGCCGTCCTCGCCGCCGCGCTCCTTGCGACGGCGCCGCTTCAGCGGGGGGCGAGCTTCCTCCAAGTGCGTCAGCTTGCGGACGGGAGCTTCGCCGAACAGGGTCGGAAGGGCTATCCGCAGCTCACGGCCTGGGCGACCCTCGGACTGCGAGCGTCCGGCTCCGTTCCGCGCTCGGGGGTGGCGACTGCGAAGTACCTCGCCACCCACGAATCCGATCTCGCCAGCGCGACCGACATCGCCCTCGTTGCGCTCGCCGAGCAGGCGCTCGGCCAGAGCTCCGACCGGCTGCTCGCGCGCCTCCGCGCGCTCGAACGCCCGAACGGCTCGGTGGGCGGCCTGATCAACGGCACCGCCTGGAGCGTGATCGCCTTCCGGGCAGCCGGCGAGCCGGTGCCCCGCGGCGCGGTCCGCTGGCTGCTCGCCCTGCAGAGCCGCCGCGGCGGCTGGGGGTGGACGGCGGGTGCCGCCGACTCGAACGACACGTCCGCCGTTGTGGAGGCGCTCCGAGCAGCTGGCGTCCGGGGCCGCCCGATCCAGCGCGCGCTCGGCTTCCTGCTCCGGTACCGCAACCGCGACGGCGGTTTCGACCTCACACCTGGGCGCGGCTCGGACGCGCAGTCGACGGCGTGGGCGATCCAGGCCTTCCTCGCCGCCGGGAAGACGCCGCCGCGCGGCGCGTTCGCGTACCTGAAACGACTTCAGCGTTCCGACGGGAGCTTTCGCTACTCGGCCCGCTACACGACGACGCCCGTGTGGGTGACCGCCCAGGTCCTGCCGGCGCTCGCTCGCAAGCCGTTCCCGCTCCGCTGGACGGATCGCTAGACGGATCGCTTGAAGGACCGCCGCCGCCAGAGCGGCCGGTAGCCGAGCGAGCGATTCAGCTCGAGCATCGCGACGTTGTCCTCCTCGTTGTCCGTCAGGATCTCCCGGATCCCGTTCTCAGCCGCCCAGCAAATCGAGTGCAGCTTCGCGAGCCGCGCCAGGCCCTGCCCGCGGAGCTCCGGCACGGTGGCCGTCCACTCGTGCTCCGCCTGAGCCTGGTCCCAGTCGACGAGCAGCCAGGCGAGCGAGACGGGCCGACGATCGGCCAGCACGGTGAACGACCCGCGGGCTTCGAGGAGCGGGCTCTGCAGAATCACCCGCCGCCACTCGTCGAACGACGGCTCGCCGCCGGGTGGAAACCCGCCGGCCTCTCCCCAGACCCGATAGAGCTGTTCGTCCTCGCCGACGAGCTCGCTGAGAGCGACGACCTCATATCCTTCGCGCTGCGGCAGGCCCGCGACGTGCGGCACGACTCTGGAGACGATGGCCGCCTTGGTCTCTTCGTAGCCGCGGCCTTCGACGAACGTAAGTCCGGCCCGGTCGTTCTCGACGATCGTGGTCAGCGTCGTCGCGCCGCCGTCGACGGCGTGTTGTTCGACGCGCTCCAAGAGCTCGGTGCCGAGCCCGCGCCGGCGATGCGACGGCTTGACCATGACCCAGATCGCAGCTCGGTCGAGGGCGGACTCGAGCCAGCGTCGAGTCACGCTCCCCCAGCCGACGACGGAGTCGCCGTCGACGGAGACGACGGAGAGCCGCCGGGTCCGCGCGGGCGCGGTCTCCTCGCGATGAATCAGATAGGCCGCCGTCGTGAGCACGCTCGGCTGGAGCTCGCGAAAGAGCTGGGCGGCGCCCTCGGCAACGTCCTGGTCGAAGGGGCGGATCTCCACGCCGCCATACTGGCCGAGATGTCGACCGCGGCGATCCTGACGATCGGCAACGAGCTCCTGTCCGGCGACGTCGAGAACACGAACGCGGGCTGGCTCGCCCGCCGGTTGGAGGCCGCAGGCGCGGACGTCCGGCTGATCGCGGTGTTGCCGGACGAGATCCACGAGATCGCCCGCATGCTCCGCGAGCAAGCGGAACGCGCCGATCTAGTCCTCGTCACGGGCGGCCTCGGCGGGACTCCGGACGACCTGACCCGCGAGGCGGTTGCGGCCGCCTTCGGCGTCGAGCAGGTCGAGTACGCGGAGGTCGCCGCCGAGCTGCGCGCCCGCTTCCAACGTGATCCCGACTACGCCGCGCGCTGGGCGCTTCTGCCCGAGGGGAGCCGGCCGCTCGCCAACCCGCTCGGCGGCGCGCCTGGGTTCGTGCTCGAGAACGTCTACGTCCTGCCCGGACTACCTGCAGAGATGGAAGCCATGTACGAAACGGTCGAGGACGAGCTGCGCGCCGGCCCACCGATCGGTTCCTGGAGGCGGACTTATCGGACGACCGAGAGCCGGATCGCCGTTCTGCTGGCGCGGACCGCGACCGACCATCCTGGAGTACGTGTAGGCTCGTACCCCAGCTTCGGCGCCAGGGGTCCACACGTCGAAGTCGTCCTCAAGTCGAACGATCCCGATGCGCTTGACGCTGCTGCGGCCTACCTCGCCTACGCCATCGAAAAGTCTTCGTGAACTCCCCTGACGGAGGGGTGCGGCGGTGCGTCTAGAACGCCGATTGCTCGTGCAGATGTCCAGGCATCGCCTCCTCGTCTCCTTCCTCTTTCTCGCCACGCTCGTCGCCGGCGTTGGGCTCGTGCGGCTCGGCGCCAACGGCGCCTTCCACGCGGCCGCGACGCCTGACTGGAAGCTCCTGGCCGCGGGCTTCGCGATCTGCGCGGCGGTGCAGCCCTTGCGAGCGCTCGCCTGGTCGTCGACCGTGCGCCACCCGGTCGGCTTCCGCGCGATCTACGCGTCGAGCTCGATCGGCTCCTTCCTCGACACCGTGCTGCCAGGCCGGCTGGGCGAGGCCTCCAAGGTGGCAGTCCTCAAGGTCACGTCGGGGGCGAAGTACCCCGGCTTCTCGCGCGCGGGCGGCTCCCTGCTCTGCGCGCACCTGCTCGAGATGATCGCCTTCGCCGTCCTCGGCGCCGGTGCGACGCTGTTCCTGCCCGTGCCCGCCTGGGCGCGGTGGACGATAGTCGGCGGCATCGCGGGCGCGTCAGGCGCCCTCGTCCTCGCCGCGGTGCTGCACCGCTACCTGGGCCGGAAGCTGCCGGTCGGTATCACCTCGTTTCTCGCCGGCGCAGCGGCGCCGCGCGGCGTCCTGCTGCGCGCCGGGTTGATCTTGCTCGCGACCTGGCTGGCGCGGTGGTTCGGGATCCTGTTCTGCCTGCACGCCGTCGGCGTCCACCTCAGCGTCGGCGCCGCGCTCCTCTACATGCTGATCACCGGCCTGGCGAATACCGCGCCGATCCTTCCCGGCAACGTCGGCGTCTACCAGGGAGCCGCCCTCGGCGCGCTTGCGATCGCCGGCTACTCCGGCTCGCACGCCGTCGCGGCAAGCCTGATGATCCCGTTCGTAGTCACGCTCGCGACCGCGGCCGCCGCGGCCGTCGGGCTTGCGCTGTACGGCGACCGCGTGAAGCAGCTCTCAAGCGTCGCGCTCAGGCCTAGCAAAGCCTAGCCAGACTAGGTATCGTTCCAGGCGCGATGCGCGCCGAGACGCTCAAGGGACACCTCGACTTTCTGCTGCTCGCGATCGTCGCCGACGAGCCGGCGCACGGCTACCGGATCATCGAGGAGCTGAAGCGGCGTAGCGGCGGAGCCTTCGATCTCCCGGAAGGCACCGTCTATCCGGCGCTGCACCGCCTCGAGGCGAGCGGACTGCTGTCGAGCTCGTGGGCGAGCGGCTCCGGGCGTCGTCGGCGCGTCTACGAGCTGACGGCACGCGGCCGGCGCGCGCTTGCAGGCGCCCGGCGCGACTGGCGCGGGTTTGCGAAGGCGGTCGAGGCGGTGGTCGCGTGATCGAGCGCTACCTCGACCAATTGGCGGCGGAGCTCGGCTCCGTCGGAATACGCGGCGCGCAACGACGTCGCATCGTTGCGGAGGTCGAGGACCATCTGCATGAAAGCGGCGAGCCTGGCCGGTTCGGCGACCCGGCGCTGATCGCTGCCCGCTTCGCCGACGAGCTTGCAACTTCGGGGGCGCGCCGTGTCGCCTGGGGCTCGGTCGCGGCGCTGGCGCCGGCGGGAATCGGCTACGCGATCCTCCTCTCGTTGGGTGCTCCCTGGCCCGACATCACCGCCGCCCGGAGCGTTCCGATCGGAGTCGCTGCGGCGGCGACCATGCTGCTGGCACCGCAGGTTTCGTTCGCGGCCGGCCTGCTCGCGGTTGCCGGAGCCTGGCGCCTGCGGTCGCAGGTGGCCGCTCCTGCGTCTGCGATCACGCTCCTGCGGCGCCGAGCGGGCGTGGCGCTCGCGGCGGGAGCCACGACTCTCCTGGCCGTGATGGTGACGACTTACGAGTTCAGCGCGTGGATTTCGGCCTGGCGCATCGCGCTCACCTTCTCGATCGCGGGCGCGTCCCTCGTCCCGATCGTCGCCGGCGCGTTTGCACTACACAGGACCGGAGCTCTGCGCCCGCAGACCGCAGGCGATGCCGGCGACGTCTTCGACGACCTGGGGCCGGTTCTCGACCGCCTTCCTCTCGAGCTGCGCGGCCGTCCCTGGCTGTTCTGTCTGCTCTTCGCGGCTGGAGTGGCCGTGCTGGCGCTCCTCGGAGGCGGCCCGGACGAAGGGCCGCGCAACGCCGTCGCCGAGTTCGCCGCCGTCTGCGGCGGCTTCGCTGCGTTCGGCCGCTACCTCGGCCTGCGCCCGAGCCGCGCGCGCCACTGAGCTAGCGACAACGCGTAGAAGCCGGCGATCCCGAGGTACGCGGCGGCGCTGGCCCACGGCTCGACGAAGGCCAGCAGGGCGGCGCCGCCGTAGAGGAGCGACCCGGGAAGGTAAGAGCGTGTGATGTCGTCGACAGCCTTGTCCGGAACCGCTTCGTCGATCAGTCGGCGCCCGGCCGACGCGTACCGCCACCAAGCGAGGAAGGCGAGCGCGGTCAGCGTCAGCGTCGCACCGTAGAGGAACGCCGCGGCGCGTGCTCCATCCGTCTCGACGAACTGCGCGAGCACAGCCGTCGGGAACGGGACGAAGGCGATCATCATCAGGAGCAGCGTGTTCAGAAGCAGCATCGTCCGGTCGACGCGCGCAATCAGCTCGAACACGTGGTGGTGGTTGATCCACATCACGCCGATCGTCAGAAAGCTGGTGAGATAGCCGAGGTAGGACGGCCACAGCCGCAGCAGCTCGTGACCGAGGGTCTCGGCGTGCTCATGCCCGGGGACGTGGACCTCGATGATCAGCAGGGTGATCGCGATCGCGAAGACGCCGTCGCTGAAAGCCTCGAGTCGCGCGGTCTGGCTCGTCATGCCGGAATCCTCGCCGCCGCGACGGACGGCCTTGCCGTTCGTTTAGCTACCCGCCGTGCGTCTCCTCGTCAGCCGGAACGCCGGCTTCGTCCTCGTCGCCTACGCGTTCCTCGTGACGATGATCGGAACGACCCTGCCGACGCCGCTCTACCCACTCTTCGAGGAGCGTTACTCGCTCGGCGAGCTGACGGTGACGGTCGTCTTCGCCGTCTACGCCTTCGGCGTCATCGCCGGCCTGCTCGCGTTCGGGAACCTTTCGGACGAGATCGGGCGCAAGCCGGTGCTTCTGCTCGGGCTGGTCTTCTCTGCGATCAGCGCCCTGCTCTTCCTTCTCGCCGGCTCGCTCGTGCCGATCTACACCGGGCGTGTCGTCTCGGGCCTTTCCGCCGGCATCTTCACCGGGACGGCGACGGCGGCGCTCGTCGACCTCGCGCCGGGCGGCCGCCGTAGGCTCGCGAGCTTCGTCGCCGTCATCGTCAACCTGGGCGGCCTCGGGCTCGGAACGTTGCTCGCCGGACTACTGGCCGACTACGCCCGCTCGCCGCTGCGAACGCCGTTCCTGGTCGACATCGCGTTGCTCGTCCCGGCGGCGATCGGCCTCCTGCTGACGCCGGAGACGGTCGAGCGGCAGCGGTTCCGGCTCCGGCTGCAGCGGCTCAGCGTGCCCGCCGAGGTGCGGGGCGTCTTCGTCCGCGGCGCGACGGCGGGCTTCGGCAGCTTCGCGGTTGCGGGCGTCTTCAGCTCGGTGGCGCCGGCCTTCCTCGCGCTCGAGCTCGGGCGGACGAGCCACGCGCTCGCCGGTGTCCTCGTCTTCATCCTCTTCACCGGCTCGATCTTCGGCCAGCTGGCAGTCTCGCGGCTGTCCGACCGGCGGGCGCTCGTCTCCGGGTGTGTGCTGCTCGTCGCCGGCGTCGTCATGCTCGGCTTCGCCGTCGGGACGGAGTCGCTGGGGACGTTGATCGCCTCGGCGACTGTGGTCGGCATCGGGCAGGGCCTCGTGATCGGCGCCGGGCTTGCGGCGATCAACCAGCGCGCGCCGGTCGAGCGGCGAGGCGAGACCGCGTCGAGCTTCTTCGTCGTCATGTACGTCGGCCTCTCGGTGCCCGTGATCGGCGTCGGCGTCGTCGCCAACGCGACCAGCCTCAAGACAGCCGGGATCGTCTTCAGCGCAGCCGTCGCTGCGCTCGTGCTCGTCGTGCTCGCGAGCCTGGCCCGGTCCGATTAGCCGAGCTGCGACGGATCGGCCGGCTGCCCGTCACGACCGACGTAGCCGTCCTTCGCGCCGATCACGACGAGCACAAGATCCTCGTCGCCGACGCTGACGATCTGCCGCGGCGTCGCCGCCTCGACGTGGCAGAGGCCGCCCGGGCCGAGCTCCCGCGTCTCGCCCGGTAGCCGGAACCGCGCGCGGCCGCGGTGGACGAAGTAGAGCTCGTCCTGCTCCTCGTGGGAATGCGGCCGCGACTCGACACCGGGTGCGAGCACCCAGGCATTGGCGCCGAAGGCGTTGATCTCGAGCGCCGGCCGGATCTTCCGGACGACGCCGTGGCCAAGCTCGTTCAACGACGAAAACGCGTAACCCACGGCCGCTAGCCTAGAACCGATGTCCGTGACGACGCCCGAGAGCTACCTCGCCGGCCTGAACCCCGCCCAGCGCGAGGCCGTGCTCGAGACCGAGGGGCCGCTGCTCGTCATCGCCGGCGCGGGATCCGGCAAGACCCGCGTTCTCACCCACCGCGTCGGCCACCTGATCACGGCGTGCGGGGTCAAGCCGAACGAGATCCTGGCGATCACGTTCACGAACAAGGCCGCGAACGAGATGAAGGAGCGGCTGGAGGACCTGCTCGGCCCGACCGCCCGCCGCCTCTGGATCCTCACCTTCCACGCCGCCTGTGGCCGCATCCTCCGCCGCGAGGCGCCGCGGCTCGGCTATCGCACCAACTTCACGATCTACGACCAGGCCGACCAGATCCGCCTCACCAAGGCCTGCCTGGAGGAGCTCGAGCGCGACCCGAAGCGCTTCGTCCCGCGCGGCATCCACGCCCAGATCTCGGCGGCGAAGAACAACCTGGTCGGGCCCGAGGAGTACAAGGCACGTGTCTCGTCCTTCTACGACCAGACGGTCGCGGACACGTACGAGCTCTACCAGCGCCGCTTGTTCGGCTCGAACGCCGTCGACTTCGACGACCTGCTCTTCCTGACCGTGGACGTCCTGGAGCGCTTCCCGGAGGCGCTCGACCGCTGGCGCAAGGCGTTCCGGTACGTGCTCGTCGACGAGTACCAGGACACGAACCACGCCCAGTACCGGCTGCTCCAGCTCCTGGCCGGAGAGCACATGAACCTCTTCGCCGTGGGCGACCCGGACCAGTCCATCTACGCGTTCCGGGGCGCCGACATCCGCAACATCCTCGAGTTCGAGCGCGACTTCCCGGGCACGCGCACGATCCCGCTCGAGCAGAACTACCGCTCGACGAACACGATCCTGCGCGCCGCCAACCATGTGATCGCGAACAACCGCGAGCGAAAGCCGAAGAATCTCTTCTCCGACCTCGGCGAGGGAGAGCCCGTCCGCGTCTACGAGGTCGAGGACGAGCACGCCGAGGCGCGCTTCGTCGCCGCCGAGATCGCCGGGCTCGTCGAGGAGGGCTTCAACGGCAGCGAGATCGGCGTCTTCTACCGGACGAACGCGCAGTCGCGCGTGCTGGAGGACATCCTCGTCCGGCAAGGTGTCGCCTACCAGGTCGTCGGCGGCCCGCGGTTCTACGAGCGGGCGGAGATCAAGGACGTGATGGCTTACCTGCAGGTGATCGACAACCCCTACGACGCGGTGTCGCTGCAGCGGATCGTCAACCGGCCGCGACGCGGAATCGGGGATTCGTCGATGGCCCGGCTCCAGACCTACGCCGACGCGCACGGGATCTCCCTCTGGGAGGCGTTCGAGTTCGGCGAGGAGGCCGGAGTTGGAGCGGCGCCGCTCAGGGCCGTCCGCGAGTTCCGAACGCTGATGCAGTCGGCGATGGCCGGCGCCCTCGACATGGAGGTGCCCGAGGTGATCGAGCGCGTCCTCGAGGGCAGCGGCTATCTGGCGACTCTCGAGGCCGAGCGGACGATCGAGGCCCAAGGCCGGATCGAGAACCTCCAGGAGTTCGTCGGCGTTACGCGCGAGTACCAGGAGCAGGCCGACGAGCCGAACCTCTCCAGCTTCCTCCAGGAGATCTCGCTCTACTCCGACCAGGACGCGATGCGCGGCGAGGGGTCGCTCGTCACGTTGATGACGCTGCACAACGCAAAAGGGCTCGAGTTCAGAGCCGTCTTCATGATCGGCATGGAAGAGGGGATCTTTCCGCACTCGCGTTCCCTCGAGGAGAACACGCTCGAGGAGGAGCGGCGGCTGGCGTACGTCGGCATGACGCGCGCGAAGGAGCGGCTCGTCCTGACCCACGCGAGCGCGCGCTCGCTCTGGGGGAACCGCAACTACAACCTGCCGTCGCGCTTCTTGGACGAGCTGCCCGAGGAGGGCGTCGATCGCGAGCGCCTGCGGCCGGCGTCCTGGTCCTCGTACGCCTCCGCGGGCGGCGGGATCGCGCCCCGCGAGGATGTGCCCGAGCTTGCGACCGGCGACACCGTCCGCCACGAGACCCTCGGGGAAGGCATCGTCACTCGCATCGAGCCGGGCGGCGTAGTCACCGTCCGCTTCGCCGGCGAGGACTCCGAGCGGCGGCTGATGCTCGACTACGCGCCGCTGGAGCGTGTTGGCTAGCGAATGAGCGTCAAGTGGGGCCTGCTCTCGACGGCCCTGATCAACGAGGCGATCCTCGCCGGCGCGGCCGAGACCCCCGATGTGGATGTGATAGCCGTCGCCAGCCGTGACGAGGAGCGGGCTCGAAGTTACGCGGACGAGCACGGGCTCGAGCGCTCCTACGGCAGCTACGAGGGCCTGCTGGCCGACCCGGATGTCGAGGCCGTCTACGTTTCGCTCCCGAACAGCCTCCATGTCGAGTGGACGCTGAAGGCGCTCGAGTCAGGCAAGCACGTGCTCGTCGAGAAGCCGTTCTCGAAGCACCCCGACCAGGTCGAACAGGCGTTCAACCGCGCGGATGCCGCCGGCCTCGTCCTTTCCGAAGGCTTCATGTGGCGGCACCACCCGCAGACGCGCCGGCTCGTCGAGCTAATCGACGAGGGCGTCGCCGGACGGATACGAGTCATCCGCACAGCTTTCGCGTTCGACCTTGCAACCGAGCGCGGCACCGGCGACACCCGCTTCGATCCCGTCCTCGATGGCGGGGCGCTGATGGACGTCGGCTGCTACTGCATCAGCGGCCTCCGACTTGTCGCAGGCGAGCCGGTCCGCGCCCGTGGCGAGCAGGTGGTCGGCCCGAGCGGCGTCGACGTGGTCTTCGCGGCCGCGCTGGCCTTCGCCGACGGGATCCTCGGGCACTTCGATTGCGGCTTCGTCGTGCCGCGACGCGCAGGGCTTGAGGTCGTCGGCGAGGAAGCAACGATCGTCGTCCCGGATCCCTTCACGCCGAGAACGCTCGGAATCGACGTGCTGCGGCCCGGCGCCGAGCCAGAGCGCATCCCGATCGAGCCTGCGAACTCCTACCGCCTCGAGCTCGAAAACGTGAGCGCCGCGATCCGCGGCGAAGCCCCGCTGCTGCTCGGGCGAGCGGACGCGCTCAGCCAGGCGCGCACGATCGACCAGCTGTACCGCTCGGCCGGGGCCAGCTGACGCCCGGTTTTTGCTCGGCTAAACTGGGCCGACCAGGGCGGTTAGCTCAGTTGGGAGAGCACCAGCTCGACAAGCTGGGGGTCACTGGTTCGAGCCCAGTACCGCCCATCTAAGAAGCCCGCTGCAAATGGCGGGTTTCTTTGTATAAAGCAGGGAGTCAATGGCTGCGGATTCCGCTTCCCCAGCGGCGCCTCGCTCTCGTCGACGGCGGCGAACGGGCACAAACTCCCAATTGCTGCCCATTCGCGGCCGACCGGAGGCTGCGTGACGGAGCGCGAGCACGTCTTGTCGGTGCGGCTCATACCACCATCGCACCAGCGTGAGAAACGCTGGGAGAGTCGCCGCTCTCCTAGTCGGTCGTAGCGCCCCCGTGGATTCAGGGGTCGGGCTTCGGTGCGACGCCGTCCGGCCGGGCGGCGGCACCCTGCTCGTCCATGGCGGCTGGTGCCGCGTCACTCTAAACTCGGGCTGGGGGGTCGGCTAACTAGATTTCGTTAGGCGTGAGCGAGATCGAGACCCGCCTCTTCCCTTTTCGCGGTGGCCCCCTCGATGGCCGCAGCCTCCCGGTTCCAGTAACGAATAACCCAGAATGGTCGATCCCAACCGTGGACGGAGTCTGGTTGGGCGAC
>JBKOUJ010000120.1:0-24480 GCA_046723355.1 Actinomycetota bacterium
CGAGGCCCAGGAGCGTCAGCTCAACATCCATCTCGACCCGGAGCACCTCGCCGGGGTGTACGCGAACTTCGCGAACATCAGCTTCTCGGACTACGAGTTCACGCTGACGTTCGCGCGGATCGACCACGAGGTCGAGGAGGGCGACGTCCCGGGAGTCGTGGTCGCGCGCGTGAACATGTCGAACCGCTTCATGCGCGAGCTGCTCGACGCGATGGAGGACTCGTGGTCGAAGTGGTCGTCGCGGGAGGGGATCAGGAACCTCCCGGAGACCGACCCGCCTTCGAATTCCTAGGAGGGTTCGGCGTAAAGCTGCTCGTCGTCGGCGCGATGCTCGTTCGCTGACGAGGACGCAGGGAGCGTCAATAGCCGAAGCTATTGGCGCGACTGAGGACGATGCTCAGCGGGCGAGCAGCGTGCGCCGGCGGCACAGACTGCTTTGCGTCGAACCCTCCTCACCTCCCAGGCGTGAATCATCGCGAGGCGCTGCATGACCGTCGGGTGGTCGTCGAGCCAGACGTATGACCAGAGCGGCGGGCTCGCCTGCGCCAAGTCGATCCTCGTGAAGCTGCGAAAGGCCTCGCGCCCGGCGGTCGGGTCGCGGGTCGCCTGGAGTGCCATCCAGTCGGCTTCGGACTCATAGCGGCGCGAGACTACGTTCCCGAGCGGCATCGCGAGCAGGCTGAGCGCAAACGAGACGAGCAACGCGAACGGGACCACCTCGGCCCGATGCAGGCCGCCGCGTCGCCGCGTCGCCTCAGAAAGGAGGAAGGTCAGCGGCAGCGTGAAGAGAACGCCCCACGCGATCCCCTTGAGAACGTGGCGCCGGGCGACGTGGCCGAGCTCGTGCGCGGTCACGAACGCGATCGCTCGGTCGCTCAGGTGCGAGCGGAAGAGCGTGTTCCAGAGAACCACCACCGTCGTCGGCCCGAAGCCGGTCGTCTCCGCGTTGACCGCCCGGGTCTCGCCGCTCACCTTGTCGACGCGAATCTCGGTGCCCGTCACGCCTTCGCGCCGTTCGAGCCGCTGGACGGCGGCCGCGACCTCCCGATCCGGGATCCGGTGGGTGCCGAGCGGTGCCAGCAACGCACCCACGATCACGAAGACGATTCCGACGACGACGAAGATCGGAGCGACGATCGCCCACCAGTAGCGTCGAAAGCGCCGCGCGAGCACCATCACCAAGGCGATGACGATCGCGGTGGTGGCCGTCTGCGCAGCGATCCCGCCGATCTGGCCGAGCATGTAACCCCAGTAGTCCTCCTTAGAGATCCCGTAGCGCCGGTCCCACCAAAGCCCGAGCAGGCCGACCGGCAAGGTGGCCACCGTCACGAACAGGTAGGCGGCCACGGCAATCATGACGCCGGCGCCGATCTCGCCCAGCGCGAAGCCGCGGGCGAGGCGCCTGCCGAAGACGCTCATCACGGCCAGGACCGCGAGCTCGACCATCACGCCCGCGATGAAGAGCAGCCGCCCGACCGAGCTGTAGCGCGTAGCGCGGTGGAGCTGCGCCTGCGAGAAGAACGCCGACGAATTCAGGTGCGGCGTGTGCAGGTCGGACGGCACCTTCGTGCCCAGCAGCAGCGCCGCCGCAGCGAGCCAGGCGACGACGGCGAGGATTATCGTGGCCCCCTTGAGCAAGCGGGTCGCGGTCATCTCGGACATCCACGCTAACCGGCACGCGCTCGACGCCGTTCTGGCTGCGATCGAGGCGTCCGGGGCCGACGAGATCTGGTGTCTCGGCGATCTGGTCGGCTACGGGCCGCAGCCGAACGAGTGCTGCCGTGCGGTCGCGGCGCGCGCCGAGCTCTCTCTGGCCGGCAACCACGACCTCGTCGTGCTCGGCTCGCTGCCGATCCACGACTTCGCCGGCGACGCGGCCGCGGCGGCCCGTTGGACCCAGACCGTCCTCGCCGATGAGGCACGCGAGTTCCTTGCGGCATTGCCGCCGAGTATGCGGCGGGAGGGCGTCGACCTGTTCCACGGAAGTGCCCGCGACCCCGTCTGGGAGTACGTGCTCAGCGACGAGGCCGCCTGGTGGACGCTTCAGGCAACCAACCAGCCGCTCGTCCTCGTCGGCCACAGCCATGTGCCGCTCGCGATCGCGCTCGACGGCGACGACCTGGACGGCGGCGTCGCGCCAGACGGGACGGTCGTCGATCTCGAGTCCGGGCGCTCCCTGCTCAACCCGGGCTCGGTCGGCCAACCGCGCGACGGCGACCCGCGCGCGGCATACCTGCTCCTCGAGCTCGACCGGCGCGCCACCTTCCACCGGGTCGAGTACCCGGTCGAGGAGACGCAAGCTGAGATGCGCGAGCGCGGGCTACCCGAAGCCCTCGCCGCCAGACTTGCCGCCGGCGTCTAGCGCGTCAGCGGAATGACCTCGGCCTCGCGGCCGAAGGTGATGCCCTCACGCGCGAGCGCCAGCTGGACTTCCTCGCGCGCCTTGAAGATCCGCCACTTCACGGTTGCGAGCGTTGTGTCGAGCGAGTCGGCGATCTCGTTGTACGAGAGTCCCACCACGTCGCGGAGCAGCAGCGCCATCTTCAGGTCGGTGTTGAGCTCGTCCACCGCGGCCCAGAGCGCCTGGATCGTCTCGACCTGCTCGACCGGCGCGTCGACGACCTCTAGCGGCGGCGCGTCGTCGATCGCGACGAGCGCGCGGGGCCGCCGCTCGCTGGCGCGGAGCTCGTCGAGGACGCGGTTCTTCGTCACCTGGAAGAGCCAGGTCGTGAACTTCGACCGCAGCGAGAACTTCGGCAGGCCCTGGAAGACACGGATGAAGACTTCTTGGGTGAGATCCTCCGCCAGAGCCCGGTCGCCCACAAGACGCATGACGTAGTTGAAGACCGGCACCTCGTACGCCCGGACAATCAGCGAGAAGGCTCTTTCGTCGCCGCGTTGCGCCTTCCGAAGGACGCCGAGATCGGGCTGAGCTAGGGGCAAGGCCGGACGAGTATAACCGGGGTCTTCTTCACCTCAGCAGGGATTTCCCGGTCATCTGTAAAGGTTGGGCAAAGCCGAGCAGGTATAGCGCCGTGGGCATGAGATCGCTGAGCTCGCCGTCGTTTTGCAGGGCCATTCCTTCGTCCGTGAGGATCAGAGGGACCGGATTCGTCGTGTGTGCGGTGTGCGGGCTCGTGCCGTCTGCCTCGAGCATCTGCTCCGCGTTGCCGTGGTCGGCGGTGATCAGGCTGACGCCGCCGAGGCGCTCAACTGCCTCGACGATCTCGCCGAGGCAGGTGTCCGTCGTCTCGACCGCCTCGACCACGGCCGGGATCGCGCCGGTGTGGCCGACCATGTCCGGGTTCGCGAAGTTCACGACCGCAAACGCGTAGCCGTTGCCGACGGCGTCGCAAAACCGGCGGGCGACCTCGCGCGCCGACATCTCGGGCTTGTGGTCGTAGCTCGGCACGTCACGCGGGCTGGGGACGAGGATCCGCATCTCGCCCGTCCATTCGTCCTCGCGCCCGCCGTTGAAGAAGTAGGTGACGTGGGCGTACTTCTCGGTCTCGGCGACGTGCAGCTGCCGGACGCCATGCTCCGCGAGGACCTCCGCCACCGTCTCGGCCACGTCCTGCTCTTCGAACGCGACAGGGCAGTCGAAGCCCTCCCGGTACCGCGTCATGGTCGTTAGATCGAATCCGGCGTCCATGAGCTTGATCGCTAATTGGCGTGCTCTGTCGGGGCGGAAGTTGAAGAAGATCGCGGCGTCGCCTTCGCCGAGCCGCGGCCGGCCGTCGATCGCGACGGGTTCGATGAACTCGTCGGTCACGTCCCGGTCGTAGCTGGCCTGAACGGCCTCGGCCGGGGTCTGACCCCAGACGGGTCTGCCGTGGACGATCGCCTCGAAGGCCCGGTCCGTCCGCTCCCAGCGCTCGTCCCGATCCATCGCGTAGTAGCGGCCGGCGACGGTGGCGATCTTTTCCGCGGGGAGCTCGGCGAGGTCTCGTACGGCCGAGTGCGGGGATACGTCGCGGCCGTCCGTGAACGCGTGAACGAACGTCCGCTCCTCCAACCCCAGCCGCCGCGCGAGCTCGAGCAGCGCCCGGAGGTGGTCGATGTGCGAATGGACGCCCCCGTACGAAACCAGCCCGAGCAGGTGGACGTTGGTGCCGCGCTCCTTCGCTCGCTCGAAGGCGCCCACCAGCGCCGGATTCTCGAACAACGACCCGTCCGCGATCGCGCGGTTCACCCGCTGGAAGTCCTGATCGAGCACGCGCCCGGAGCCGATCGTCAGGTGGCCGACCTCCGAGTTCCCCATCTGGCCTGCGGGCAGGCCGACCGCCTCGCCGGAGGCCTTCAGCGTCGTGTGCGGGTAGCGCGCCCATAGCCCGTCGAAGACGGGCGTGTCGGCTAGCTCGACCGCGTTCCCGGGCCCAGGCGGCGCGCAGCCCCAGCCGTCGAGGATGACGAGCGCTACGAGCGGGAAAGCCGTGCCGCGGTCTCGCAAATCGCGGTGAACGATCCCACGTCGAGCGCGGCGCCGCCGACGAGGGCGCCGTCGACGTCCGGCTGCTCGAGCAGCTCCGCTGCGTTCTCGGGCTTGACGGAGCCGCCGTAGAGCACCGGCACGTCGAGCAGCGACTTGATCAGCGCGTGCGCCTCCTGCGCGATCTCGGGCGTCGCCGTCTTGCCGGTGCCGATCGCCCAGACGGGCTCGTAGGCGATCACGAGATGCTCGTGCTCGGAGAGGACGCCGACCTGTCGCCGCAGCACGTTCTCGGTCTCCCCGCGCTCACGCTCTTCCTCGAGCTCGCCGACGCAGGCGATCACGCGCAGGCCCGCCTCCAGCGCATGCTCGGTCCGCATCCGCACGGTCTCGTCCGTCTCCCCGAAGTACTGGCGGCGCTCCGAGTGGCCGACGATCGCGCCCTTGACGCCGAGCTCGACCAGGATCACCGTCGAGACCTCGCCGGTGAAGGCACCGTCGTCGGCCCAATGGACGTTCTGGGCGTAGATGGTGTGGCCGCTCGCGACACCGGCGCCGAGCGAGCCGAACGGCGGGCAGAGCACCGCGTCGACGCCGTTGGGTGGCGAGAACGCCGCGCAGAACTCACGCGTTGCCCCCGGCCCCTTGTACATCTTCCAGTTGCCCGCGATTAGCACTGGGCGGCGATTCTGACGGATTCGACCAGCCGGTCGAGCTCGTCGCCGGTGTTGAAGTAGTGCGGGGAGGCGCGGACGAGGTCGGGCAGGCCGCGCTCGAGCGACTCGATCACCGCGGAGCTCGTCGCCGAGACGCTCACGTTGATGCCGCGGCGCCGCAGCGTCTCCATGACGCGGTCGGCCGGCGCTTCTGCGACGTCGAAGGTGACGATCGCGCACTGCTCCTCGCCGACGTCGCGGACGGTGACGCCGTCCAGCTCGGCGAGCTGCGCACGCAAGCGTGCACCCAGGTCGCGGACGCGTTCCCAGATCGCCTCCACTCCCCATTCGAGCGCGTAGTCGATCGCCCGGGCAAGCCCCACCTTGCCGGCGTAGTCCTGCTCCCACTCCTCGAACCGCCGGCCGTCGCGGCGCAGCTCGTAGCGGTCCGGCGCAACCCAGTCCGCAGCGCGCATGTCGATCAGCGGTGGGTCGAGCCGCTCGAGCAGCTCCGCACGGACGTACAGGAAACCTGTCCCGCGCGGTCCGCGCAGGAACTTGCGCCCGGTCGCGGAGAGCGCATCGCAGCCGATCGCGTCGACGTCGAGCGGCAGCTGGCCAGCCGCCTGACAGGCATCGACGAGGTACGGAATCCCCGCCTCGCGCGCGATCGCGCCGACTTCGGCGACCGGGTTCACGAGACCTCCGTTCGTCGGCACGTGCGTGACGGCGATCAGCTTCACGCGCTCATCGACGGCGTCGCCAAGGGCGTCGACCGAAAGCTGGCTGTGCTCGTCGTTCGGTACGGTCACCACCTCCACGCCGGTGCGCTCGGCGGTCTGGAGAAAGGCGAGGTAGTTGCTGATGTAGTCGGCGACCGAGGTGAGGATCCGGTCGCCGCGCTCGAACCGGAACGAGTAGAAGGCCATGTCCCACGCGCGCGTCGCGCTCGAGACGAAAGCGATCTCCTCGGGCGCCGCGCCGATCAGCTTGGCCGTCGCGCCGTAGAAGCGCTCGATCGCCTCCGCGTTCGCGTCGTGCGCCTCGTAGCCACCGATCCGGGACTCGAGCTCGAGGTGCGTAACGACCGCGTCGAGGACCGGCTGCGGCATCAATGCGGAGCCGGCATTGTTCAGGTGGACGACGTGCTCGCAGCCGGGGGTCTCGGCGCGGGCGCGGCCGATGTCGATCACGCAGGTGGAATCACAGACACACCGGGTAGGTCCTTGCCCTCGAGAAGCTCGAGCGCGGCACCGCCCCCGGTCGAAGCCCAGGAGACCTGGTCGGTCAGACCGAGCTCGTTCAGCCCCCGGATCGAGTCAGCGCCGCCGACGACGGAGAAGGCGTCCGCACCGGCTACCGCCTCCGCGACGGCCTTCGTTCCCTCGGCGAAGCGCGGCCACTCGAAGACGCCCATCGGGCCGTTCCAGAAGATCGTGCGCGCGCCGCCGAGCTCGGCCGCGAAGCGCTCCCGCGTCCCCGGGCCGATGTCGAGCCCGAGCCAGCCTTCCGGAAGGTCGTCGTACGAAAAGACGCCGCTCTCAGCGTCGGCCTCGAACGCGGCCGCGCCGACGACGTCTTCCGGCAGCACGACCTCGAAGTCGAGCGGGTTCTCGTCCCGGAGCTCTTCCGCCATCTTGCCGCCGATCAGGACGGTGTCGGCCTTCCCGCCCAGGTTCCGCAGGACGCCGAGCTTGTCCTCGACCTTGGCGCCGCCCGAGACGAGCACGAACGGCCGCTCGACGTCCCCGAGCAGCTTGCCGAGCTCCTCGAGCTCCTGCTCGAGCAGCAGGCCCGCGTAGGCCGGCAGCAGCTTGGCGACGCCGACGGTCGACGCGTGCGCGCGGTGAACGGACCCGAAGGCATCCTCGACAAACAGGTCGCTGCCGTCCGCCAGCTCTCGCGCGAAAGCCGGATCGTTCTTCGTCTCGCCGGGGTCGAAGCGCGTGTTCTCGAGCACCTGGATCCGCTCGTCCGGCAGACGCTCGCGCAGGCGCGCGCGCACCGGCTCCATCGAGAACGCCGGGTCGACCCCTTTTGGCCGACCGAGGTGCGAGCAGACACGCACCTGATCCGCGTCACGCTCGAGCAGCAGCCGGAGCGTCGCCAGCGATGCCTCGATGCGCGTGTCGTCGGCGATGCGGCCGTCCTCGAGCGGCACGTTCAGGTCGGCGCGCATGAGCACGCGCGTGCCGCCGACCTCGGCGTCGCGGACCGACCGCGGGCGATGCACTACGCCGTGGCGGCTGCTTCGGCTTTCGGCAGCGCCGCGCCGGCCATCTTCGAAACGAGATCGACAAGCCGGCAGCTGTAGCCCCACTCGTTGTCGTACCAGCCGAAGACCTTCACCAGCCGGCCGTTTACCATCGTCAGCTCGCTGTCGAAGGTGCACGAGTACGGCGAGCCGACGATGTCCTGCGAGACGAGCGGCTCGTCGCTGTAGGCGAGTAGGCCCTCGAGCGGCCCGGTCTGCGCCGCGGCGCGGAACAGGTCGTTCACCTCGTCGACCGAGGTGTCGCGTCCGACCTCGACGACGAGGTCGGTGACGGACCCGTCCGGCACGGGCGCGCGCATTGACATCCCGTCGACCTTGCCCTGGAGCGCCGGCATGACGATCCCGATCGCCTTCGCGGCGCCTGTCGAGGTCGGGATCAGGTTCAGCGCGGCGGCGCGGGCGCGGCGGAGGTCCGAGTGCGGCAGGTCCTGGAGCCGCTGATCGGCGGTGTAGGCGTGGATGGTCGTCATGAACCCCCGCTCGATCGTGAGCGCGTCGTGGAGGACCTTGGCCATCGGCGCGACGCAGTTGGTCGTGCAGGAGGCGTTGGAGACGATCCGGTGGGACTCCGGGTCATAGTGGTCGTCGTTGACGCCGAGCACGACGGTGACGTCCGGGTCCGTCGCGGGCGCGGAGATGACGACCTTGGAGGCGCCGGCATCGAGGTGCTGACCAGCGCCGTCGCGGTCGGTGAAGAAGCCGGTCGACTCAAGCACGATGTCGACGTCGAGATCGCGCCAAGGAAGGTTCTTCGGCTCCTTCTCGGAGAACATCCGGATCTCGTCCCCGCCGACGGTGATCGTCCCGTCCCCCACCTCGACGTCCTGATCGAGCCGCCCGAGCACAGAGTCGTGCCTGAGCAGGTGCGCCATCGTCGTCAGGTCACCCAGGTCGTTGGCCGCGACGACTTCGAAGTCGCCCTGTCGTTGTAGGTGGGCACGGTAGAAGTTCCGCCCGATCCGCCCGAATCCGTTGATCGCCACCTTCGCCTTGGCCATGAGCCTCCTCCTCCTCTCTTTTTGGAATCTAACGGAGACGCCCGTGCGACACCGTGGAACAAGAAAAAAGGGCGGGCCGCGTCGTCGCCGCTTGCGGCGACGACATTGAAAGGCGTGCGGGCTTTGCCCGTGCGCCGTTTAAGCCCGACCGGCCCACCCGCGCAGCGGGCGGGCCGGAGGGGAAGCTCCGAGGACGACCTCCCCCTCCGCAATTGTCGCGCTCCGGACCTTGGCGACGGACGGGGTCTGAATCCATCACCGGACGAGCGCGAACCCGCCAGGCGAAGTATTAACGAATGCGCCCCGGCGGTTTCAACTGGCCCGAAAGGCATAAAGACACTCGTTCGAGCCTACGTTTGTGCACGCCGAATCAATGCCTGCAGACGCCGGTGCACCGCCGCCTTCGACGCAACGGGCCGGCATTTGAGCCCCAGCTCGCGGAGCGAGAGCGTGGGATGTCGCAGCCGCAATTCCGCCGTCTCCCGAAGCCGCGGCGAAAGCCCGTCGAGCCGCTGCTCGCCTTCGAGCAGCCGCAGCGCCTCGAGCTGGGCGTGGGCCGCCCTGCTCGTTCGGACGAGATTCGCCTCGTCCGCGTTCGTCAGCCGGTTCGCGCGCGCCTTGGTCTCGCCGACCACAGCCCGCTCGTCGAGTACGAGCGCGGCGTCGCTAGCGCCCGCGAGGGCCAGCGCCTCCGCGATGTGGTCGAGCCGCTTCGCGTAGGCGATCACGTGGTCGCGGCGCTCGCGCACACGGAGCGGGACCTCCTCGCGCGCCGCCGTGTCCGCGAGGAACTCCGCCGCCTCACTCGATTCGAGCCTGATCTCGAGGTGCGGTGACGGCGGCGCCGACACCGAGCCCGCCGCGAGCAGTGCCCCGCGCAGGTAGGCCCCGCGACAGCACCTGCGGCCGACGATCCGCTTCGGCGGCCGCGCGAGCGGCTGGCTCCGCGCGCCGAGCACTCCGCAGTCTTTGAGCACAGCCAGGGCGCGCGGCGTGCCCTTTACGTGGAGCTGGTAACGAGTCGCGCGGTCGAACGCGCGGCGCCGGTAGGTGCGGATCTCCGAGTCGACGCCGAGCAACCGCAGCAGGCTGAACGCCCGCCGCGCCACCGCGGAGCTCGCCAAGTCGAGGTGCACCGAAACCTCGCCTGCCTGCATGTGCCACACGCCGGCGGAGTGGAAGAGCGCCGACAGCTCGGCCTGCCGGTCGCACTCGCGCTTGGGCGCGATCGCCGCCAGCTCGTTGCGGACGTCCTCGGAGAACGACATCGCAGGCATACAATCAGGCGCGATGAGCCGCCCGGCAATCGCCCTCCCGCCCGAGCCCCGCAACGAGCCGGTCAAGGACTATGCGCCCGGATCCCCGGAACGGGCCGAGCTGCAGCAGCGGCTCCGTGAGCTCGAGCGAGAGCGCATCGAGATCCCACTCGTGATCGGCGGGAAGGACGTCAAGACCGGCAGCACGTTCGAGGCGGTCGAGCCACACAACAAGAAGCACGTGCTCGCCGATGTCCACTCAGGCGGCCCGGAGCAGGTACAACAGGCGGTCGACGCCGCCCGCGAGGCCCGGCACGACTGGGCGCGGATGCCGTGGGAGGACCGCGCGGCGATCTTCCTTCGCGCCGCCGAGCTTCTTGCCGGCCCCTGGCGCGCGACGCTGAACGCGGCGACCATGCTCGGCCAGTCGAAGACCGCCCACCAAGCGGAGATCGACGCGGCCTGCGAGCTGACCGACTTCTGGCGCTTCAACGTCGAGTTCATGACGCGCATCTACAAGGAGCAGCCGAACTCGGCCCCCGGAACCTGGAACCGAATGGAGTACCGCCCGCTCGAGGGCTTCGTGTTCGCGGTGACGCCGTTCAACTTCACGGCGATCGGCGGCAACCTGCCCGCGGCGCCGGCCCTGATGGGGAACACGGTGCTCTGGAAGCCGGCCTCGACGGCGGCGTTCTCCGCCTACTACGTGATGCGCCTGCTCCAGGAGGCTGGGCTGCCCGACGGCGTCATCAACCTCGTGTACGGCTCCGGCGCGACGATCGGCGACGCGGCGCTCGCCAGTCCCGAGCTGGCCGGGATCCATTTCACCGGCTCGACGGCCGTCTTCAACTCGATGTGGAAGACGGTCGGGGGCAGCATCGACACGTACCGCAATTACCCGCGCATCGTCGGCGAGACGGGCGGCAAGGACTTCATCGTCGCCCACCCGTCCGCGGACGTGGAGGCGGTCGCGACCGCGATCGTCCGCGGCTCGTTCGAGTACCAGGGCCAGAAGTGCTCCGCGGCTTCCCGCGTCTACGCACCCTCGAACCTCTGGCCCGATCTCCGCGAGCGCCTCGCGGACGAGATCAAGGAGCTGAAGGTCGGCGACGTCAGCGACTTCTCGAACTTCATGGGCGCCGTGATCGACTCGAACGCCTTCGCCACGCAGCGTCAGGCGATTGAGGAGGCGAACTCGGCCGCGAAGGCAAAGGTGCTCGTCGGCGGCGGCGTCGAGGACGACGAGGGCTACTTCGTCCAACCAACCGTGATCGAGACCGAGGACCCCGATTTCCGGACGATGCGCGAGGAGCTCTTCGGACCGGTGGTGACCGCGTTCGTCTATCCCGAGAACAAGTGGGACGACACGCTCGAGCTCGTCGACCGGACCGCGCCGTACGGGCTCACAGGCGCCGTTTTCGCGCGCGACCGCGGCGCGATCGAGGACGCGAACGAGAAGCTCGAGTATGCGGCGGGCAACTTCTACGTCAACGACAAGCCGACCGGCGCGGTCGTCGGCCAGCAGCCGTTCGGCGGCGCCCGCGCTTCTGGCACGAACGACAAGGCCGGCTCGATGTGGAATCTGATCCGCTGGGTTTCGCCGCGGACGATCAAGGAGACGTTCGTTCCGCCGAAGGACTACCGGTACCCGTACATGGCTCCGGACGGCGCGAGCTCGGACGGCTCCGGGCCTCCCGACCGGCCGTAGCCCGCTGCGGCGGGAGGCCGCATATGCAGGGCGTTATCCACGACATCGGGGTCTTCTTCAACCACCTCGCTGATGTCGGCTGGACCGCGCTCGGGCTGGCGCTGCTCTGCCAGTTCCTCAAGCTCTGTTGCGTCAGCCGCGCCTGGCGGAACATCATCGCCGCCGCGTACCCGGCCCGCCTCGTCCGCTGGCGCTCGGTATTCGGCGCCTACCTCGCCCGCGTCGGCGTGAACGCGATCATCCCGGCGCGGGGCGGCGACGCCGTTGGGCTCTTCATCGCCAGGCACCGGGTCGAGGGGTCGACGTATCCCACCCTCGCGTCGACACTCGTCGCGCTGACGCTGTTCGACTTCGTCCTCGCCTCCAGCTTCATCGTCTACGCACTCGTCAGCCAGCAGCTACCCGGGAGCTCGGTCCTCGCCCGCCTGCATGCGTTCGACTTCCACTGGTTCTTCGCACATCTCCAGGGGACGTTGATCGTGCTCGCCGTGATCGTCTTCGTAGTACTGCTCATACTGCTCTGGTTCGCCGAGGACCTGTTCGAGTTCCGCCGCCGCGTCGCCCGCGGCTTCGCCGTGTTCTCCGACTTCGGCCACTACTTACGACACGTCGCGATCTGGCAGCTCGCCGACTGGAGCCTGCGCCTCGTCACGATCTTCTTCTTCCTTCGGGCGTTCCACGTCCCGGCAACGCTGCACAATGCGATCCTCGTCCAGGTGACCCAGAGCCTCGCGGTGCTGTTCCCGATCAGCCCGTCGGGAATCGGCACCGAACAGGCGCTGCTTCTCTACACGTTCGCCGGCAAGGCGGCGAAGACGGTGCTGCTGAGCTTCAGCGTTGGCATGCGGGTGACGCTGATCGCCTTCAACGCCTTGCTCGGCTTCGGGGCGATCCTGGTGATGCTGCGGACGGTGCACTGGCGGCAGCGGGTGAAAGCTGACCGTGACGCTGTCGCAGAGCAGCCGCGCTGACGGCCGCAGCGGCCGCGAGGGCGGGCAGCGCGAGAACGACTCCCGCGGCGCGGACGCTCCACGCGTGCGCGATTGCGCCGTCGACCAGGCTCGCAAAGGGGCGCAGGCCGAGGAAGGCGAGGCTCCAGAGCGCCATGATCCGGCCGCGCTGCCGTTC
The DNA here is from genome assembly GCA_046723355.1 of Actinomycetota bacterium. Classification (GTDB taxonomy): domain Bacteria; phylum Actinomycetota; class Thermoleophilia; order Gaiellales; family Gaiellaceae; genus 13-2-20CM-68-14. The sequence continues at coordinate 12,451 of JBKOUJ010000120.1, forward strand.
GGCGACGCCGAGCTGGAGCCGCGTGGTCGCAGCCGTGTTCGAGGCCAGGTAGCCGAAGCCGCCGACGAAAAGCAGCACGAAGCCGAGCGGCAGCCAGGGGCAGACGGAGAACGCGGCGACGCCGCCGCCGAGCAGGAAGAGCGTCGCCGCCATGCGCCAGCGCGATCCTGTCACGCGGCCGGCGACGACGAGTGCCGCCGTCACCGCGCCCGCGCCGAAAGCGCCGACGATGAGCCCGGCCCAAGTGTCCGGCTTCCCGTACGCGTGCGCGAAGGCCGGCGAAAGCGTGTTCACGGGGTCGGACGCGAAGCCGACGATCGCGACGATGACGAGGAACGCCGCGAGCTCGGGCCGCTCGCGCAGCAGACGGAGGCTGTCGCGCACGCGTGACTCCTCGCGGCTCGCCCGCTCCTGGCGCCGGGGACGGACGACCGTGAGCGCCGCGACGAAGATCGCGTACGAGAACGAGTTGAGCGCGAACGAGGCCGGGATGCCGAGGTAGTGGACCGACAGCGCCGCGCCCGCCGGCCCGACGGCGCGCGCAAGGTTGAAGGTCATCGAGTTGAGCGCGACCGCGGTCGGCACCTCGCCGCGCCGCACGAGCGAGACGATCAGCGCCTGCTGCGCCGGCGCCGAGAACGCGCTGACGCCGCCGAGGCAAAGCGTGTCCGCGATAACGACCCACGTCGTAGCGAGGCCCGCCCACGCGAGCACTGCGAGCCCACTGGAGAGCACGATCGCGACCGTCTGGGTCGCGAGCAGGAGCTTCCGGCGGTCGACGCGGTCGGCGAGCGCCCCGGCCCACGGCGTCAGGACGAGGATCGGGATGAACTGCGAGAAGCTGAGGACGCCGAGCAGCAGCGCCGAGTGGGTGAGGCGGTAGACCAGCAGCGAGGCGGCGAGGTTCTGGAACCACGTCCCGCTCGCCGAGAGGGCGTTGCCGAGGAAGTACGGGCCGAAATCGCGGCGCTTGACGATGCGCCAAACCGCGCGCGGCCCCGCGACGCCGTCCCCTCGCTTGTCCGCAGCCGCCTCCGACACGGGCGAAGTACTACCCGCCGGCACCCTCGCTAGCCCATCAACATCCCTTCAGCTGCCGACGACGGCTTCGGGTCGGGCAGCCGCGTCATCCGGAAGCCGTTCAAGAGGCCGAGCAGCGCGGCGAGGAGCGGGATCGCCAAGGCGATCTGGACCACCCAGCGCCAGCCGGTCGTCGCCTCGACCGCCACCAGCTCGACGGAACCGCGGTGACGGATCGCCCAGTCGTCGAGCGCCTCGCGCCTCGCCGCGAAGCGCTCCTCCACAAGCGCGCCTGTGGCGACGTCGAGCACGGCCGCCTGAAAGACGCTCTTGTGAATGTCGAACGCGCGACAATCATTGCCTGGGGCTCCTTTCGGATGGGATCTGCCGCGAGCATCGTTGCCGTTGCTCGCGGGGAGGCCCCCTTCATCAGATCCCCTGGGGTCAGTCCCTCCTCTCATGCGCGCCCGGCCTTATGCAGCTGCGCGTAGATAGCGCGCGCCGTCTTGGCCGGCAAACCGGTAACGCCCTCCAGCTCCTCCTGCGTCGCCGCCAGCACGCGCTCGGCCGAGCCGAAGTGCTGGAGCAGCGCGCGTCGCCGGGCCGGGCCGACGCCCTCCAGCGTGTCGAAGATCGACTCGCGCGCGCGGGCGTCGCGGCGCTGGCGGTGGAAGCCGACCGCGAAGCGGTGCGCCTCGTCGCGGATCCGCTGAAGCAGCTGAAGCCCCGGCGAATGCCGGTCGAGAAGGACCGGATCCGGCCGTCCCGGCAGGAACACCTCCTCGGCGCGCTTCGCGAGGGCGATGACCGCGACCCGAGGCAGGTCAAACCCTTGCATCGCCGCCAGCGCGGCCGAGAGCTGGCCCTTGCCGCCGTCGATCACGACCAGGTTCGGCACCGCCGCGAACCCCTCGTCGTACTCCTCGTCGGCGACGTCGCGCATGCGCGCGAAGCGGCGCTCAATCACCTGCGCCATGGCGGCGAAGTCGTCCTGACCGTCGAGACCGCGCACCGCGAACTTGCGGTAGTGCGCCTTCTTCGCGGTCGCGTCCTGGAAGACCACCATCGAGCCGACGGGCTCGGCGGCCTGGATGTTCGAGATGTCGAAGCACTCGATCCGGATCGGCAGGCTCTCCAGGTTGAGCGCTTCGCGCAGCTCCTCGAGCGCTTCGACCCGGCGCAGCCGCTTCTGCTCGGTCTGGTAGCTCTCCGACTCGAGCGCGAGCCGGGCGTTCTGCTCGGCCAGCTCCTGGAGGCGCCGCTTCTCCCCGCGCTCCGCGGCCCGTACCTCGACGCGCGAGCCACGCAGCTCGGACAGGAACTCTGCCAGCGCCGAGGTGTCTCCGGCATCCCGTGGCACGACGATCTGCGGCGGCACGGACGGCGCCGCGCCGTAGTACTCGACCGCAAAGGCCTCGAGTAGCGCGGCTGCGTCCTGCCCCTCGACGTTCTCTAGATGGAACCCGTAACGGTCGATCATCTTGCCGCCGCGGAGCGGGAAGATCTGCACCGTCGCCCGGTCGCCGTCCACCGCCAGCCCGATCACGTCGACGTCGCCGACGCTGCGCTTCTCGACGGCCTGGCGCTCCGTGAGGCGTCGGACCGCGAAGAGCCGGTTGCGGTAGCGCGCAGCCTCCTCGAAGCGCTCGGCTTCGGCCGCGTCGCGCATCTTCTGCTCGAGCTCCCGCTCGATCGTGCGCGTGTCGCCCGACAGGAAGTTGACGACGCCGTCGATGATCTCGGCGTACGCCTCCTTCGAGATGTAGCCCACACACGGGGCGTGGCAGCGCTCGATGTGGTAGTCGAGGCAGGGAATACCGGAGTGCCGGCCCGGCTGCGGCCCCTCGCAGGGCCGGTACTGGAAGACGCGGTTCAGCACGTCGAGCGTCTCGCGCACCTTCTTCGCGTTCGCGTACGGCCCGAAGTAGGTGACACCGCGGCGGTGTCGCTCGCGCGTGAACATGACGCGCGGGAAGTCGTCCTCGACCGTGACGGCGATGTACGGGAACGACTTGTCGTCGCGCAGCCGCACGTTGAACGGAGGGCGGTAGCGCTTGACGAGGTTCTGCTCCAAATGCAGGGCCTCGACCTCGGTCCCGGTGACGATGACCTCGATGTCGGCGACACGCTCCGGCAGCTGCGCGATCGCGTGGCGTCCGCCCGCGCCGGCCTGGAAGTAGCTGCGCACGCGCGCGCGCAGCGACTTGGCCTTGCCGACGTAGAGAACCTGGCCGCGTGCGTCGCGGAAGATGTAGACGCCGGACTTGGCCGGCAGCCGTTTTAGCTGGTCTTCGAGCCTTCTCTCCACGACTCTCCAAGCGTAGTCGTGGGTAGGCTCCCGACCCCATGAGGTGGAAGGGGCCTGTGCTCGCCCTGCTCGGCGCTGCGGCCGTTGCCGGTATCGCGATCGCCTTCACGCTCCGCGGCGGCAGCGACACGACGGTCACCGGAGCCGCCGGCTCGACCTCGGGCCGCTCAGGCTCCTCGACCGGCGCGACCACGACCACGGGCCAAGGCGTCTCGATCCCGAAGCCCGGGCACGTGCGACCCGGCCACCGACTGCTCGTCGCAACCGGCGACGATGCGATGAAGCAGGCAGATCCGAAGACGGCGGGCGAGCTGATGAAGGTCTCTCACGACGCGGGCTTCGACTCCGTGCTGGTCTCGAGCATGTGGCGGCCCGGTGCGACAGCGCCGTCGGCACAGGAGCGGCACACGCTCGGCAACGTCGTCAAGGCCGCGGACGACCTGCACATGCCCGTCTTCGTGTTCGTCTGGCACGGCCTTAGCGGCACCACGCCGCGCACGGAGCACGCACGCGGCCAGTTCGCGGCGTACGCCGCCGCCCTTGCGAAAGCCTTCCCGCAGGTCCGCGACATCGTGGTCGGCAACGAGCCGAACCTGAACACTTTCTGGATGCCGCAGTTCGGCGCCGGAGGGAAGGACGTCGCCGCCACCGGATATCTCGAGCTGCTCGCCCGCACCTATGACACGCTCAAGGCCGTCTCACCGGAGATTCAGGTGATCGGCGGCGCACTCGCGCCGCGCGGCTCCGACCAGCCTGGGACGAAGCGCGACACGCACTCGCCGACCCGGTTCATCGAGGACCTCGGCGCCGCCTACAAGGCGAGCGGCCGCACGAAGCCCATCATGGACGCCTTCGCCATCCATCCCTACATGCGGATGTCGAAGCTCTCGCCGACCGAGACGCACGCGGAATCGACGACGATCACTCTCGCCGACTACCCGAAGCTGCTGGCGCTGCTCGACCACGCGTTCGCGGGAACCGCGCAGCGCGGCGGCGACATCCCGATCTACTACACCGAGTTCGGCGTACAGACGCACGTCCCCGCCGCCGACCGGCAGGCCTACACCGACGTGAACTCGCCCAGCGCCGGCGACGCGGTCAGCCCGGACACCCAGGCGCACTACTACCGGGAGGCGCTCGCGCTGGCCGCGTGCCAGCCGACCGTGAAGGGCCTCTTCATCTTCCACACCTTCGACGAGATCGACCTCGCCGGTTGGCAGTCGGGCCTCTACTACGCCGACCAGAAGCCGAAGCCCAGCCTGGAGGCCTTCCAGAAAGCGGCCGCCGAGGCGCGAGCGGCACGGCTCACCCGCTGCAGCGGGACGAACTTCATCCAAGAGAAGTAGCACTCCTGGGTATAAAGTCGGCGCGGCGGCCGCCGATGCCGAGTGCAGGATGCCGCCCATCCGCAAGCTTGCCCTCCTCGGCGCCCTGATCGCTGCCCTCGCGACCGCCGCCCCGTCGCCCGCTGCACCGCGGAAGCTCGCGGTGGGCGCGTCGGAGTCCGCCAGCCTGATCCCCGATCCGGTCGTGGCCAAGACGCGCATGGACCTCGCGCTGCTCGCGGGCTTCGACGAGATCGAGGTGCGCGCGGACTGGTCGCGGGGCAAGACGGCGCCGACCGCCGACGAGCTCGCCGCATTCCAGGCCAGCGCCGACGCGGCTCAGCTCGACGCGATCAAGCTCGTGATCGCCTTGGACACCGGCGGCAGCCTCCAGACGCCGCTGAGCAACCGCGACCGCATGCAGTTCGCCCAGTACGCGGTGTCGATCGCGCAGTCACTCCCTTACGTCCGCGACTTCATCGTCGGCAACGAGCCGAACCTGAACAGGTTCTGGATGCCGCAGTTCGACAAGCGCGGCCGCGACCTCGCTGCGCCCGCCTACGAGGCGCTGCTAGCGCAGACCTACGACGCGCTGAAGGCGGCCTCGCCGCAGATCACCGTGATCGGTGGCGCGGTCTCGCCGCGCGGCGCCGACCGGGCGAGCTCGAGCCGGCAGACTCACTCGCCGACGACCTTCCTTCGCGACCTCGGCGCCGCCTACCGACGAAGCCGTCGCTCGGCGCCGATCATGGACATGCTCGTCATCCACCCTTACGGCGAGTCGTCGAGGACGCCGCCGACGGCGCTGCACCCGAAGTCAACGAGCATCTCGATCGCCGACTACCCGAAGCTCGTCAAGCTGCTGCGCGACGCGTTCCGAGGCACAGCCCAGCGCGGCGCCTCGCTGCCGATCCTCTACGGCGAGTACGGCGTCCAGACGACGATCCCGGCCGACAAGCTGACCAGCTACTTCAATGTCGGCATCCCGACGACGAGAGATGCTGTCCCGGAAGCGCTGCAGGGCGCCTACTACAGGCGCGCCATCCAGCTCGCCTACTGCCAGCCGACCGTCGCTGGCCTGCTGTTCTTCCACGTCAGCGACGAGCCCGATCTCGAACGCTGGCAGTCGGGGCTCTTCTACGCCGACGACACGCCGAAGACAGATCTCAGCAAGGTCAGGACCGTCGCCCACGCCGCGCAGGCGGGCGCGCTCACGTGCTCGAAGGCCACGCCGCGGCGTCACGCCACGCCGAAGAGCACGCGCCACGCCCGTCGCTAGCATTTCGCGCGTGAGCGGCCAGTACGTCGCCTACAGCTTCTATCGAGTTGACCCCGCCTGGCGGCGCCTGCCGATCGACGAGCGGGCCGCGGGCAAGGACGCCTTCGCCGAAGTCGTCGAGGACTGGGCAGGCCGAATGGACGCCGTGCGCGCGTACTCAGTCACGGGCGTCCGGCCGGACTGCGACTTCTTCCTCTGGAAGATCACCGAGCGCTACGACGACCTGGGCGAGCTCGGCGCGGCGCTGAACGGCACGCCGCTTGCCGCGTGGGTCGAGACGCCGTACTCGTATCTCGCAACTACGAAGGCCTCTGAGTACACGTCGGCTCGGAAGGCGCGCAAGATCGTGCCGAAGGAATCGCCCTACCTCGTCGTCTACCCGTTCGTGAAGGTTCGGCCCTGGTATGCACTGTCCGCGGAGGACCGCCGCCGCGCGATGGACGAGCACATCCGGATCGGGCGCGAGGAGTTCCCGACGATCCACAACCACACGACGTACTCGTTCGGGATCGACGACCAGGAGTTCATGACCGCCTTCGAGTGCGACGAGCCTGCCGACTTCATGCACCTGATGCTGCGCCTGCGCGACAGCGAAGCCTCGCGCTACACCGAGCGCGACACTCCGATCTTCGTCGGCAAGCACGTGTCGATCCGGGACGCCCTCGGCGCCCTGGACGGAACGGCTGCTCGCGTCGAGGCGTAAAGGCCCAAGGCCTAAGGCGCGGGGTCGCGCGGCGGCTTGAACTCGTCGAGGTCGGCCGCTGCGACGTCCGCGGCGTCACCCGCCGCGAGCCCGCCGCCGTAGCCCGCCGGAGCGCCGTAGCCCGTCTCCTCGAGGTAGCGCTCCTCCGCCTCGCCCGGATCTTCCCCGCCGAACTCCTCACGCAGGTCGGCCTCCTCTTCAGGATTGCCGCCGACGCCTCGGATCCAACTCCAGAGTCCCATGCCTTGATCCTAGTGCCCCGTCCAGTAATGCCGTCGAGCTTCTGGGTCGCGAGCACCAAGCCAGAGGCCGCAATCGCTCGGGGCCAAGGCTGGCAGCCTTGGCAAGAGCGAGGGTGGGCTCTGGCGTCGCGTGATCGCGGGCCAGAAGCCGGCATGTATTGCTGGATGGGGCACTAGTACCCGTAGGTGTGCTCTGAGCGCCAGACCCGCCACATCGCGAAGCCGGCCAGGATCAGCGTGACGATGAACGCGAACGCGTCGAGCCCGGCGGTGTTCCGGCCGGGCCAGAAGTAGACGGCGAGGTCGGCCAGGATCAGGGCGAAGCTGCCGTAGAAGACACGGCGCGAGCGATCCGACCAGGTATCGATGTCGTGCCGCATCCGGTCGCGCCAGAACATGTACGCAACGACCGCGATCGCGAGGAAGAAGACGATCTGCAAGAGCAGCGAGAGCGAGATCAGCGTCCCCTCGAGATTCAGGACGAAGACGACCGCCGCGATCGTAAGGATGATGATGAACCCGCGGACGGTCCCGTTGAGATCGCTCCACCAGCGTCCCATAGCCTGTCGGTAGGATCGCTGCGATGGTCGAAGAGGGCAAGGCGGCACCCGACTTCGAGCTCACGAGCGACGCCGGCGAACGCGTCAAGCTCTCCTCGCTACGCGGAAAACCGGTCGTCCTCTATTTCTATCCGAAAGACGACACGCCGGGTTGTACAACGCAGGCCTGCGGGATCCGCGACGTCTATTCCGACTTCCAGGATCGCGGCGCTGTGGTGCTCGGCGTCAGCCCGGACGACGAGGCCTCGCACGTCCGGTTCAAGGAGAAGTACTCGCTCCCGTTCGCGCTGCTCGCGGATCCCGGGCATGAGGTCGCCGAGGAGTACGGCGTCTGGAAGGAGCGGAACCTGTACGGCAAGAAGTCGATGGGCATCGAGCGCTCGACCTTCGTGATCGACGCCGACGGGAACGTCTCGAAGGTGATGCGCCGCGTGAAGCCGGACACGCACGCGGCAGACGTGCTCGCCGCCCTTACGTAACCCTTTACGCGCGATTTACCGACTCCGAATCGTGGGCTGACGCGAGCCGCCGACGATCCGGGCGTCTTCCGCTCCTTCACCCAAGCCAGGAGGTCTCGAGATGAGAAGGCGCCTCACCTACGTCGCCCTCGCGGCACTCGTGCTGCTCGCGGCCGGAGCCTCGAGCACGTTCGCTGCGCGCAGCGGCAGCGTCACCTACGTGTTCAACGGCCGGTTGCTCGCCGACGCCGGGAACTCGTCGACGCTCTACGTCGACGTCAACGGCGGGAACAAGATCGCTCTCAAGAAGCTCGTCGGCCTGAGCGACAACCAGAACTTCGCCGTCGGCGCCGGCACACAGTTCTTGCGCTGGTCGCATGGGGTTCCGACGGTCGTGGCGGAGTCGAACCTCGTCGCCGGCGACGCGATCAGCGTCCACGTGCGAGCGCTGCGCAGCGCGTCGTTCGCGGCGATCGCCGCGACCGCGGCCAGCCGCGTCGCCGATCGCGGGCCGACGCCCGGGTTCGCTCACAGGCCTTTGTGGCTGTTCATCGGAACACTCAATACGCCCGCTGCGAACGGCAAGGTCTCGATCCACGTCCAGAGCGGCAACTGGCTCGCCCTCCGCAAGATGCTCGGCCAGCCGCTCGACGAGTCGTTCAGCTACGGGCCTCGGACGATCTTCATCCTCTGGCGCAGCGGCGTCCCGACGGTGATCTCGCCCTCGCAGCTGCGGGTCGGCGACCGGATCTCGGTCCGGATCCGCGCCCCACGCGTCGACTCGCTCCAGCAGGCGGAGCAGGTTCCCGCCAGCCACATCGGGGACCACGAGCCGCACACGCCCTCGTAGCTCGAACCTAACCCCGCTTCGATTCGTGAGGAGGCCGGCGCACCCGGCCTCCTCACGTCAGGCCGTTCGGCGTACGAAGAAGAGGATGATCCGGCAGAGCGCCGCGACGACCGCGAGGATGAACAGCCACTTGATCACGGCGACGGCCAGAACGATCCCGAGCACGATCAGGGCTGCCAGCTAGAGCAAAAGAAAGACCATGTCCGACTGCATGCCGCGACGCCCGGCTCTCTAAACCGGCGCCCCGACGGCAAACCGGACCGTCCCCTTCTCCGTAAGCAAGTCGGGAACTGCACACAAGGGAAGGGGAACCGATGACTCGACTCTCCGTCCGCGGAGCTCTCCTCGCCTTCTTCATCGTCGCCGGACTCGTGGCGGCGGTGCCGACGCAGGCGGGCCCGCCTGGCAACACCTACACAGTCACGCCGCTCGTCTCCAATGTGGCTGGCGTAGCGCCGACGACCGACGCGAATCTTCAGAACGCGTGGGGGCTCGCCCGGAGCGCGACGAGCCCCTGGTGGATCGCCGACAACGGCGCCGCCAAGACATCCGTCTACACCGGGGCCGGCGTGCTCGTCCAGATCGGCGGGTTGAACGCTCAGGGCGTCCCCGGAGCGCCGACCGGCGCCGTCTTCTCCGGGATCACCGGCCAGTTCCAGGTAGGAACGACGGCTACCCCGAACACGCTCGGCACGTCGAACTTCATCTTCGCCTCGGAGGACGGCACCATCAGCGCCTGGCGCGGCAGCTCGACGGCCGCGCTCGTGACCGTGAACATGCCGGGGGCCAACTTCAAAGGCCTCGCGATCTCGAACGGCACCTCCGGCCCCCGCCTGTACGCCGCTGACTTCGCCGGACCCGGCAAAGTCGACGTCTTCGACGGCGGCTGGAACCCGGTCACCACGCCCGGAGCATTCGTCGATCCGGACCTCCCGAAGGGGTTCGCGCCGTTCGGCATCCAGACGATCGGATCGCGCGTCTTCGTCACTTACGGGATCCAGGGACCGGAAGGCGACGAGATCGACCGGAACGGCGCAGGGATCGTCGACGTCTATGACCTCGACGGCACGTTCCTACACCGCGTGGCTACCCGGGGCTACCTCAACGCTCCCTGGGGGGTCGCACTCGCACCGGCAGGATGGGGAAGCCTCGGCGGCGACCTCCTGATCGGCAACTTCGGCAACGGCAAGATCCACGCGTTCACGGAGCAGCCGAACGGCGACTTCAAGAAGGACGGCGCCCTCCGCGACGAGAACGGCAACAAGATCGCGATCGACGGGCTGTGGGCCCTCGAGTTCGGCAACGCCGGGAACAACGGCAACCCGCAGACCCTCTTCTTCACGGCCGGTCCGAACGACGAGGCCGACGGCCTCTTCGGCAAGATCACCGCTGCGAGCTGACGTGCTCCGGCGGGGCGGCGCCTAGCCCGCCCCGCCGGACGCCCATTCCGAGCCTGGCCCGGCAATGCAAGGTCTATGTAAGGAACTCGGTTCAGATATTGCAGAACCTCCGCAAAAGGGGCATCAGGTAGCAGCCAAGGCGCGCCGGGAGAGGAGATCAACGGCGGCGCCTTGGCAGTTAAGCGCGGAAGCTACGCAACGTCTCTTTAGGTTGAAGCCGGCTGTCGGGCGGCATACGATCGCCCGTTCAGCGGCGCCGTGGGCCCCACGAAAAGTCGGCCGCGGGGGCGTTCGACGCCGCGCCCAATGGGCCCGACGGAAAGGAGCGGAGATGGCATACGGCATCGTGCATCGGTTCTCGGGTGGGACGAAGGAGCAGTACGAGACGTCCCTCGCGGCGGTACATCCGAACGGCGGCAGGGACCTCCCCGACGGTCAAATCTTCCACGCGGCCGGGCCTTCATCGGACGGCTGGACGATCGTGGCAATCCACGAGTCCCGGGAAAGCTGGGAGCGCTTCCGCGATAACACGCTGATGCCGCAGCTGCAAAGCGGCATTGAAGGTGGCTTCCCCTCGCCGCCCGAGGAGACGACTTTCGAGGTCGAAAACCAGCAGACGGCATAGCGAAAACCAGCAGACGGCATTGCGCATCGTCGCCTCGGCGGCGAGCAGGTTCTCGTGCTGAGCGCTCGCTTGAGGACGGTGCGCTCGTGGCCCTGTGAGGTCGACGTTTTCTCCTCCCTGGAGCCGGACGGCGATGGCAACTCTAAGGCGGTCGGGAAGAAGAGCCAGGCCCGCACCGTCTAGAGAAGAGCCGGCGGGGACGCTTAGCGGCCCAATGGCTGGCGAGCGGACCCGCCGACTCTCTGACAATAGACTCCGCTCCCGGCTGATTTCCTGCGTCGAGCATCCATAAATGGTGCTCTTTGCGAGGTTTTTGGCCTTGCTTTGCGGGTTGCACGTTTGCAATTCGGGCGCGGATGGGGACACAATCCACAGTACTGCGGCGCCCGTCCGCGCGTCCCCCCAGGCGAAAGGACGGATTGAGCAAAATCCGGATGTCTGCGGCTCCGGCTCTAGAAGCAAAAGCCCCACCCCACGATTGCGCGTGGGGCGGGGCCGTTGCACCGACCTCGCATTCCCCGACGCCCTACGAAGACGACCGAAGAGGGGAGGCGGTGCCTAACGCCTGAGTCTACTCGGCGACTTTTGGCGCTGAGTCATTTCTGGAGACCAGGTTCACTCAAAGAGTGAATCCCCAAGACCATAGGAGGGGAGGCGCATCTGATGCGTCTGAAGAAACGCTATGTAGTTCTGGCAGCGCTTATCGGGGCTGCCGCAGCGATCTCGACGGTCGCCTTCGCCGGAAGCCCGCACTTCGTGGGCTCGCCCACATTTTCCATCTCGGGCAACACCGCGACCGTGAGCGCGAAGGAGGCTGGTCTCGGAGGTGAGTCGATCGACGTCACGCTCTCCGGCACAGCCGAGTGCATCAACAACGGCGGGAAGCATCCGAAGGCGGTGAACAAGACGGGGTTCTCGTCGACCGCAACGGTGCCGGTCCACAACGGCCAGGCGACTTACACGATCGACGCGACGGCGACGTTCTCCCCGGATTGCAGCCCGCCGATGACCGTCCAGTTCACCTCACTCGTGCTCACCGACACGACCAATAACCTCTCGGTGACGTTGATTCCCTAGTGGCGCGAAGTGAGTCCGGCTCTGCTTACTCGTGAGCCGAAGACCAGGGAGAGCCGCCTCGGCGGCTCTCCCTTTTTTTCCGCTAAGCCGAAAAAACGGCCGGCAGACGCGAAGCCTCGTCAGCGTGCCGCGCTCACCTGCGATTTCTGCCGGAGCGCTCTCGCGATAGGCGAGCGGCACCGA
>JBKOUJ010000054.1:0-44717 GCA_046723355.1 Actinomycetota bacterium
TGGATGCGGCAGTGGGGTTTGCGCTCCGAGCCGTGGACGTTCCTCGTCGGCCGAGACGGCCGTGTAAAGGCGAAGTTCGAGGGATCGGTGTCGGTTCACGAGCTCGAGGGCGCGGTCCGGCGGTTGCTCCCGTAAACGAACGGATAGAGACCGCTCGTGGCACGGGCACAACGCGTTCGGCGCGCCTTCGAGGTCGCGCGCGTCGCGCGGCGCGGCAAGCTGACCCGCGTCCTGCGCGAGGTCGGCGTCGTAGGCGACCGGCCGGCCACCCGCGAGAGGGCGCAGGAGTTCCGCAAGTCGCTGGAGGAGCTGGGCGCCACCTACGTGAAGCTCGGCCAGCTGCTCTCGTCACGCCCGGACCTGCTCCCGGACGTCTACATCGACGAGCTCGCGAAGCTCGTCGATGATGCGCCGCCCGTGCCGTTCGCGGAGATCCGGGGCACGATCGACGAAGAGCTCGGCCCGGACGCTTTCGCGCGGATCGACGAGGACCCTCTTGCGAGCGCGTCGATGGCACAGGTTCACGCGGCCCTGCTCAAAGACGGCCGCGAGGTCGTGGTCAAGGTCCGGCGCCCCGGGGTCGCCGAGCAGGTCGCGCTCGACCTCGACGTGCTGCGGACCACGGCCAGTTTCCTGCACAAGCGCTCCGAGACGGCGCAGCTCTTCCAGCTCGAGGCGCTCATGGATGAGGTCGAGGTCCACTTGCGCGCCGAGCTCGACCTCAGGGAGGAAGCGCACAACACGAGGTCGTGGGCTGCGCGATCGCCGACTTCCAGGAGCTGCTCGTCGCGAAGGTGGTCCATCCCCACGTGACGGAAGAGGCGCTCGTCCTCGAGCGCATGCACGGGAAGAAGGTGACTTCCGAGCACGGTCTCCCGGCCGAGCAGGCTGAGCATCTGGCGCGGGAGTTCTTCCGCGCGTACATCCGCCAGGTCACGGTCGACGGCGTCTACCACGCCGACCCGCACACCGGCAACGTCCTCCTGACCGAGGACGGTCGCGTGGCGCTGCTCGACTTCGGCCTGCTTGGAAAGCTCGACGACGAGATCCGGACGACGCTCTCACTGCTCCTGCTCGCGATTGCCCGCAACCGCGCCGACGACGCAGCGAGCCTGCTGCTCGGGCTGTCGCTTACGACGCTCGACTCGGACGAGGCCGCGTTCGCACACGAGCTCCGGCGCAAGCTCCCGCGCTATCACTGGCGCCCGCTTGCCGCCATCCGGGCCGGGGAGGCGCTCGCTGACCTCCAAAGGATCTGCCTGCGCTACGGGATTCGCCTGCCGCCCTCGTTCGCGCTCGTCGGCAAGACGCTCGCACAGGCCGACTCGATAGCCCGTAGGCTTGACCCGGAGCTGGATCCGATCTCCCTGCTCGAGTACGAGTCCCGCAACTTGATGCTCGCCGAGGCCGAGCGCAACCTCGAGCCGGACCGGTTCCTCAGCCAGGCTTTCACTCAGCTCGGCCCGTTGACGCGCCTGCCGCGCCGGATCGTCCAGATCGCCGACCGGCTCGAGACGGGGACGCTGAAGGTCGGTGTCTCCCCGACCGACCTCGACGACGCGAACCACATGCTCGGCTCCATGGCGAACCGCCTCGGCGCATCCCTGATCGTCGTCGGCCTGCTGGTCGCCTCGGCGCTGCTCGCTCGCGTCCACACGTTCGAGTGGGTCGCCGTCGTCGGCTTCGCGGTCGCGGCCGTATTAGGCATCTACATGGTCTGGAAAATCATCCGGACGCCCGGTGAACTCTAGGAGCTCTAGGTTGGTAGGCTCGAGCCTGTTACTTCAATTTGTATAGGGAGGCCGAATGGCGGAGAACGGATACGCGAAGCCCGTCCTCGTGACGACGGACTGGCTCGCCGATCACCTGAACGACGAGAGCGTCGCCGTCGCCGAGGCGGACGAAAACCCGGATCTCTACGACGAGGGGCACATCCCTGGCGCAGTCAAGCTGCACTGGCAGGACGACCTCCAAGACCCCGTCGAGCGCGACCTGGTCGACAAGACGACCTTCGAGCGGCTGATGGGCGAGCGCGGAATATCCAACGACACCACGGTCGTCCTCTACGGGGACAAGAACAACTGGTTTGCCGCCTACGCCTACTGGTACGTGAAGATCTACGGCCACGAGGACGTGCGCCTGCTCGACGGTGGCCGCCAGAAGTGGGCGGACGAGGGTCGCGAGCTCACGGCCGGGACGCCTCAGCCCGAGCAGGTGGAGTACAGCGCGACCGAGCGCGACGAGTCGATTCGCACCTATCGGGACGCCGTCAAGGAAGCGATCGGCGAGCAGACGAAGGCGCTCGTCGACGTCCGCAGCCCGCAGGAGTTCGCCGGCGATCTGATCGCGCCGCCCGGGTACGAGCAGGAGGGCGCGCAGCGCGCGGGCCACATTCCGACGGCCGCCTCGATCCCTTGGGCGACTGCTGTACGCGACGACGGCACGTTCAAGAGTGCCGACGAGCTACGCGAGCTCTACGAGAGCAAAGGGATCACGCCGGAGAAGGAGGTCACCGCGTACTGCCGGATCGGCGAGCGGAGCGCCCATACATGGTTCGTCCTCCAGGAACTGCTCGGCTACGAGAAGGTGAAGAACTACGACGGCTCGTGGACCGAGTGGGGCAACCTCGTTGACGTCCCGATCGAAAAGGGTTAGAAGCGCCGAGAAAGAACTCAGGAGGCAGTTTCCCGCTGAAAGTGCGCAGCACTTTCAGCGGCCCATCTCCTCCTCTCCCCTGACAGGGCGGCGGCTTCGGTCGCCGCCTTTTTTGCGCAGAAGCGGGAATACCGCCACCCGCTGAAACGTCTGTGGACGAAGAGGAGACAAGTGCCTACAGTTCCGCGAACCGAATCGAGGGCCTAATGGATCTCGGAGCCACCGGAGTCAAGCTCACCGACCTCGCCTCCTGCGGAGGCTGTGCAGCCAAGTACTCGGCTGCGCGCCTCGAGGAGCTGCTTGCGGGCTTCGTGCCCGTAGACGCCGAAAACCTGCTCGTCGGCCTCGCGCCGGCCGACGACGCGGCGGTCTACCGGCTCGACGACGAGCGCGCGCTGATCTTCACGCTCGACTTCTTCCCCCCGGTCGTCGACGACCCGGCTGACTACGGGGCAATCGCCGCGACGAACGCCCTGAACGACGTCTTCGCGATGGGTGGCGCGCCGCTGCTCGCACTCTCGATCGCGGCGTTCCCGGAGGAGCTGCCGACCGAGATCCTGGCGCGCATCTTCGCGGCCGCAGACGCACAGGTTCGGGCGTCGGGGGCGCTGCTCGCGGGCGGGCACACGATCCGCGACGCCGAGCCAAAGTACGGGCTCGCCGTCATCGGCACCGCCCACCCAGAGGCGATCTGGCCGAAGAACGGGGCGCGCCCCGGCGACGCGCTGTTCCTGACGAAACCCCTCGGAACGGGCCTGATCATGAGCGGGCACAAGAATGGCCTGACCGGCTCCCAGCCGCTCGAGCGCGCCGTCCAGTGGATGCGAACGCTCAACAAGGACGCGGCCGAGCTGCTCCGCGCGCGCACGCCGAACGCCGTCACCGACGTGACAGGGTTCGGGCTCTTCGGGCATGCGCACGAGGTCGCCGAGCGGAGCGGAGCCCGGCTCGTGCTCGAGTGGGAGCGCCTGCCTGCGATCGACGGCGCCCTCGACCTGGCACGGAAGGGCGTGCGCACGAGCGGCGACCCGCGCAACCGCGATTTCGCGGCTGCGCATGTCACCCTCGACGGTACGCCCGAGGCGATCGTCGCGCTCGGCTTCGATCCCCAGACGGCGGGCGGGCTGCTCGTCTCGCTGCCGTCCGAGCAGGGCCCCGCGCTCGAGGCGGAGTTCGGGGCGCAGCGGCTCTTCATCCGCAGGATCGGCCGAGTCGAGGAGGGCTCCGGAGTCACGGTGGCTTAAGCCGAAAATGCTGCGCATTTTCGGCTTGGCTAGGTTGT
Source organism: Actinomycetota bacterium (assembly GCA_046723355.1). Classification (GTDB taxonomy): domain Bacteria; phylum Actinomycetota; class Thermoleophilia; order Gaiellales; family Gaiellaceae; genus 13-2-20CM-68-14. The sequence continues at coordinate 3,938 of JBKOUJ010000054.1, forward strand.
CCCATCGCTTCGCTCGGGAGACCCGGGAGACGAGTTGATGGAAACCAAGAGAGGGATGATCCACGGGCGGTTCCAGCCGTTCCATAACGGACACCTCGAGTACCTACGCGGCGCCGCCGATCGCTCCGACGAAGTGTGGATCGGGATCACCAATCCCGACCCTGAGCGGATCAAGCCGGAGGCGAGCGACCCGCTCCGTCATTTGCCCGAGTCGAATCCGTTCTCCTACGCCGAGCGCCTCCTGATGGTGAAGGCAGCAGCCGCCGACCTCGGGCTCGAGCCGGAGACCGTGCACGTGATTCCCTTCCCCGTCAACGAGCCGGAGCTGTGGCCGGCTTACGTGCCCGAAGGCGTGACGCAGTACCTGCGTCTCTTCTCCGCGTGGGGCGGCACGAAGCTCGAGCGCCTGCGCGAGGCCGGCTACGAGGTTGTGATCCTCGACGAGGGCGCCGAGAAGCAGCTCTCGGGCATCGAGGTCCGCGAGGCGCTGCGCGAGGGCGGCGACTGGGAAGCGCTCGTCCCGGTCGGCGTCGCCCGCGTTCTGCGTGAGCTATACGACTCGCGGAACGTAAAAACGCTGTAAGCGAGCGCGACTTTTCGGCCGCTGCGTCGTTTCAACAGACGTCGCTATGAGAAGGGGTCAGGTGCCATGAAGAAGCTCTTCATCCCATTCATCGCCGTCGCTGCTGTTGCAGTCGGCGCCATGCCGGCCGCACCGGCGACTACGGCGACAGTCCAGGTCAATATCAAGGCTAGTTCGTTCGCCCCCTCGATCAAGACGATCAAGACCGGGGACTCAGTCAAGTGGGTGAACGTCGACACAAAGAACCACCAGGTCGTCTCGAACAACGGCTCGTTCGTCTCGCCGATCCTCGGCCCCGGGAAGACCTACTCGCATCAGTTCAGGGCCGCCGGGACGTACCGTTACCACGATGGTCTGAACCCGACTGTACGAGGCACGATCAAGGTAAGCGGGCCGGCTCCCGCGGTCACGGCAGGCGTCTCGCTGCCGATCATCGTCTACGGGCAGGGGGTCTCCCTCTCAGGGACCGTCTCGAACGGGCAGGCCAACGAGAAGGTGACGATCTATCAGCAGCCGTATCCGCAGACCTCGTTCGCCGAGATGACTACGGTGCTGACCACCGCCGGCGGCGCGTGGAATCTCGTCCTGTCGCCGTCGCCGAAGATCTTCACGAACTACCAGGCGAAGTGGAACGGTCGGACGAGCGTCACAGTCGGCGTCTTGGTTCGCCCCCGGATTAGGCTCTTCTACCGGAACGGCAGATTCACGACGGCCGTCCAGTCGGCAACATCGCACGCTCGCCGTTCGGTGCAAGCGCAGCGCCTCTCGCGGTTCGGGCAGTGGGTGACGCTGAAGAAGGTCCGCCTCGGCGGCAAGTCGACCGCCGTCTTCCGGTTGACGCTGCCGAAGGGTAGGTCGCACATTCGCATCGCCATGTCCGTCAATCAGGCGGGCGGAGGATATCTCGCCGGGTTCAGCCCGACGATCACAGTTCGGCGCCGCTAGGGGTCAGTGGCGCCGGAGTACCGCGGAGGGCGGCTTGAAGAAGCCGCCCTTCGTGTTTGGTCTAGCCTCCGCGCGTGCTCCCGATCGTCCTCGTGCTGATCGACGGGCTCGGCGATCGCGCGCACGAGATGCTCGGCGGACGGACGGCGAGCGAAGCGGCCGCGACCCCGAACCTCGACGCGCTCGCCGCGGGCGGCTCCTGCGGAGTGCTCTACGGCGTCGGCCCGGGTCGCGCGCCCTCGAGCGAGGTCGCCCACTGGGCCATGCTCGGCTACCAGGCCAGCGAGTTTCCGGGCCGGGCTGTCTTCGAGGCGCTCGGCCGTGGCCAGGAGGTGCGCGTCGAGCACGTCTTCGCGTACGCGGCTCTTCGACCCGCCGAGCGGCGGGACGACGGCTGGTGGCTGACCGGGCGGCCCGACCCGGGGCGCGACGCCGATCTCGCCGGGGAGCTGGTAGCGCGCTGCGACCGGATCGAGATCGACGGGCTCTCGTTCTCCCTCGAGCACCTGTGGCGCGGCGAGTCGGTGCTGCGGATCGGCGGCGGAGCCGACGAGCGGGTCACTGACTCGGACGCCTTCTTTCGTGACCGCCATCCGATGCTGCGCCCGCGCCCATTGGTGCGGGAGGCGGAGCGGACGGCCCGCGCGTGCGAGGAATGGAGCCGCGAGGTGATGCGGCGGCTCGAGGGGGAGCGCTTCAACGCGATCACGCTGAAGTGGTTCGGGCGGCCGCGCCCGCTGCCGAGCTTCCGCGAGCGGCATGGGATCGACGGCGCGTTCGCGGCGGAGTCGGCCTTCCTACGCGGCCTCGGCCGGTGCCTGGGCCTCCAGCCCGTCGAGGCAGGCCTCGACGCCGCGCTCGTTGCGGAGCGGCTCGACGCCGGCGACACCTTCGTCTACGTGCACGACAAACGGGTCGACGAAGCCGGGCACACGAAGGATCCGCGCCGCAAGCAGTCGGCGGTCGAGGAGATCGATGGGCTGCTCACGGACCTGGCGACGGATCGCGCGATCGTCTGCGTAACGGGCGACCATGCGACCCCCGCTTCGTCGGAGGTCATCCACTCGGGCGATCCCGTGCCGGTCGTCATCGCGGGTCCTGGCGTTCGCGCCGATCCCGTCACGAGCTTCGGCGAGCTCGACTGCGCAGCGGGGATCCTTGGACAGTTGCGCGGGCCGGACCTGATGCCGGTGCTCCTGAACGCGGCCGACCGGCCGCTCTTCCTCGGCTCGCGCCCGACGACCATCGAAGGTGCGGACGGCTATCCGGCGCCGGAGCTGCTCGAGCCGCTCACTTGATCCCGACGCGAAGGCGGTAGCAGAGCATTGCCGGCCAGGTTCGATCGCCGAGCACCCGCATAGCCGTCTCGCGCAAGACCTCGAACGTCTCGTCGACGCGCTGCGCCTGTCCGCCGAAGATCTCGCGCGGGCCGCCGAGGCTCTCGGCGAGCCCGATCGTCCCTTCGGCGTCGGTTTCCCACCAGCCGTGCGCGAGAACCTCACGCGCGTAGCGGAAGTGTCCGCTCGCCCGGATCTGCTCGAGATGCTTCGCCTTCGGCCAGGACGACGCACCTGCGCGAAGGCCAAGCCGTTCGCGTGCCTCGTGGCGCGCCTCGAACAGCGCAGCGAAAGCGGCGTCGACTTCGGGCTCGACGACCGGCGGCACGTCGTAATCGCAGGCGGCAAAAACGCCGCCCGGCCGCAGGAGCCGTGCCCCTTCGGCGAGGACCGGCTGCGGCTCCATCCAGTGGAACGCCTGGCAGGCGGTGACGAGGTCCGCTTCTCCCCCGGGCAGCCCGGTGTCGGATGCGTACGCCTCGATGTAGCGAACATTCGTCTGAGCGGTCGCCGCGCGCGCCCGCTCGACCATGCGCGGGTTCGGCTCGACGCCGACGATGCCCTCCGCGCGCTCTGCCCAGGCGCGGGTCGAAAGCCCCGTGCCGCAACCGAGATCGACGACGACGCTGGGCCGCGCGGTCCCGGCCACGTGAGCGAGGACGTCGAGCACCTCCATCGGCGGCGCCGGCCGGTAACGGTCATAGACGCCTGCGAACCCTTCGCCGAGGTAGCCGGATCGATCGATCAGCCGTTGGGAGAACTCCGACACGAGTACGCTGATTCTCGTGCACGTCGAGACCACGAGGGCGGCCGGTCGGCTGCGGTCGTTCGCGCTCGCGCCGGTCTGGTTCCTCGGCCTGGCCGCGCTCGAGCTGTTTGCGCTCTGGGCGATCGTCGCCACGGGCGCGGCGGTGCGGCTGACCGACTCCGGCCTCGGCTGCCGACACTGGCCAGGCTGCGAGGCCGGCCATCCGCTTCCAGCGAAGGACTACCACGCGTACATCGAGTTCGGGAACCGCGTCGTTGGCGGCGTCACGATCCTGATCACGCTGCTCGTCGCGGTGACGGCGTTCTGGTCGCCGCTCCGCCGGCGGGGCAGGCAGCTGGCGGTCGCGCTCTTCCTCGGGACGCTGGCGCAGGCGCCGCTCGGGTACCTCGCCGTCAAGACCGACCTACGCTGGCCGGTCGTGGCGGCGCACCTGCTGCTCTCGATGCTGCTGCTCGCCGGCGCGGTCGTGCTCGTCCTCGTCGCGTCCATGTGCGTCGTCGGCCGGGCCGAGCCGCTCGTCCCGCGCGAGCTGAGGATCTTCGGAACGTTCGTGGCGGTGACGGGCCTGGCGCTGCTTGTCAGTGGATCGCTGGCGACCGCGGCCGGCCCGCACTCGGGTGGCGGGACGGCGCAGGTTCACCGCCTTGCGCGCTTCGAGCCGGTCCTATACGCGCACGCCGGCGTCGTGGCGGTGTTCGGATGTTCGTTCTTGTTTCTGCTCGGCTATCTGGCCGCGCGCCGCGCGAGCGCGCCGCGGCTGTTCTGGGCAGCGCTCGCCGTCCTCGCCGTTCTGCTCGTGCAGGTCGGGCTGGGCGAGCTCCAGTACCGTCTTCAGCTGCCCTGGTACCTCGTGCTGCTCCACGTCGGGGTTGCCGCCACGGCCTGGGCCGGCATCGTGGCGCTCGCCTACGCGCTCTGGCGCCCGCCCAGTTGGATCGCCCGATGAACCGGGTTTAACGGTCGCGGCGGCAAAGCCGCCACGACCTTTCAGCGGCATCGCAAGCGACGCCTTGATGCGTTCTGGCGCCCCCCCGGCATGGCTCGCGAGCGGACGCGCGTAAACTCAAAAGATGGAATCCGAGCTTCGCGTTTCTGCGCGGCCGGAGCTCACGCGTCCGGTGCTCGTCGCCGCGTTCCGAGGGTGGAACGACGGCGCCCAGGCCGCGTCCCTTGCTGCCGGTTACCTGGCGCGGCTCTGGGACGCGGAGCAGATCGCCGAGGTCGATCCCGAGGGCTTCTTCGATTTCCAGGCGACCCGGCCGCACGTGTCGCTCGTCGACGGCATCACCCGTCGGATCGACTGGCCGGAGACCGCCTTCTACCACGGGAAGCCGGCGGGGCTCGATCGCGACGTCGTGCTGCTGCTCGGGATCGAGCCGAACGTCCGCTGGCGCACGTTCACCGACCTCGTGGTCGGTCACGCGCAGGGGCTCGGCGTCGAGCTCGTCGTGACTCTCGGCGCCCTTCTGGCCGACGTTCCGCACACGCGGCCCTCGCCGGTGACCGGCAGCGCCTCTGATCCGGCCCTGGTCCAGGAGCTGGGGCTCTCGACGTCGCGCTACGAGGGGCCTACCGGGATCGTCGGTGTCCTCCACGACGCGTGTAACAAGGCCGGCATCCCGTCCGCGAGTCTCTGGGCCGCGGTGCCGCACTACGTCTCGCTGACGCCGAGCCCTCGTGCTGCGGCCGCGCTCTGCAACCGCCTCGGCGGGCTGATGGAGATCGAGATCGATACCACCGAGCTCGACCGTGCGGCCGAGACCTACGAGGAGCAGGTCAGCCAGGCGGTTGCCAGCGACGAGGAGACGGCGGCTTACGTCGAGGAGCTCGAGCAGCGGGCCGACACGATGGAGGAGCAGGTCGATCTTCCGTCCGGCGACGCCCTCGCCGCCGAGCTGACGCGCTACCTACGCGAGCGAGAGGGCGAGAACGGCGAGTCGGGGCCGCGGGACCAGTAACGCGCTAGCCGAACGTAAAGGAGTAAACCGAAATCCCCGGCGTGAAGCGCAGCCGCAGCTGCGCGTCGAGCAGGTGCGGCGTACTCAGAACTGTGTAGAGGCGACTGATCCCCTTGACTGGAATCGTCCCGAGGTCATGCCCGTCGACGGAGACCCTCACCCGGCCGTGGCCGCCCACGACGAGGTAGACGTCCTTCGCGTGGAAATGCAGGCCTAGCTCGGCGCCGCGTGCCGCCGTCGTGTGCTCGGCACCGAGCTTCCAACGGCCTGAAAGCGCCCAGCCGTTCTGAGGCAGGTCCTTCGGAGCCTTGTACTCTGCGGTGCGACCCGGAACCGGGGTCGACCCCGCGTAGTCGGCCAGCCGGTGCTCGTAGCCGAGATAGGTCTCCGGCGTCGTCAGCTCGGTCGGAGTCATGTCGGCGAGCTCGGCGTGCGAACGGCCGGGCTCGCCGAGCAGCTGGCGGATCAGCCGCTCCGTGTTGTCGTACTCCCCCTCGCCGAAATGCTCATGCCGGATCCGACCCTCCCTGTCGATCAGGTACTCGGCCGGCCAGTACTCGTTGTTGTAGGCCTTCCAGGTCGCGTAGTGCGGGTCGAGCGCGACCGGCCAGGTGACGCCGAGCTGCTTCGTCGCCTCGTCGACGTTGTGCGGGACGGCCTCGAACGCGAACTCCGGTGTGTGGACGCCGACGATCACGAGGCCGGCGCGCCGGTACTCCTTCCACCAGGCGCGCAGGTGCGGAAGCGTCCGCAGGCAGTTGATGCATGAGTAGGTCCAGAAGTCGACGAGCACGACCTTCCCGCGCAGCTCGCGCATCGTCAGCGGCTTCGAGTTAAACCAGTCGGTGATCCCTCGGAAGCCGGGCGCGGTGCCGGCGTCGGCGAGGTTGCCCTGCTCGCGGACGCAACGGTAACCGAGATGCTGGCGTGAGTAGCAGCTCTTCTCGGCCGCCTGGAAGAAGCCGGTGTAGTTGGGGATCTTCGTCTGCAGCGTCCGGTCGGCGTGGAAGACGATCGCGAGGCCCGAGGCGGCGACGAGGACTCCGAGGGCCACCCTGATCGTCTGCGCATGCTCACGAAACGCGGGGAGACCGACCGCGGCGTGGGCGCGGTTGGCGATGACGAGCATCGGCAGGGCGACGCCCAGCGCGTAGGCGACCGTGATCGCGACGGTCTTGAAGCCGACGCCGCCGATGCTTGCCGACTGTGCGGCGATGTAGCCCTGGATCACACCCCCGCATGGGACGAAGACGAGCCCGAGGCTGAGCCCGAGCAGGAAGCCGCCGCCGAGGTCTCCGGCGGGCCGCCGGCTCAGCCGCGACAGCGGGCGCTCGATCAGCACCGCGAACTGCGGAAAGATCAGCATGGCGGCGACGACGAAGAGCAGCCCGATCGCGATGTTCCGCAGCAGGTCCTGGGGAAGGCCGAGCGTCCGGAGCAGCCAGGCGAGCGCGAGCAGCGATGTCGTGAACGCCACGACGATGCCCGCGACGATCGCGACGGGCCTGCGACGGCTACCCCCGCTCGCGCCGCCCGCGAACACGATCGGGAGCACGGGCAGCACGCAAGGGGAGATCGCGGTGACGACCCCTGCCAAAAAGGCGATCCCAACCAGAAGGACCACGTTCCTATGGTCCTTCGTCGGGAGCCGGCGTTACGGTTCTGGCGCGGGCTCTGCGACCGGCGCGGGCGCGTCGGCCGGCGGTGGCCCGCCGTCCTGGGCGGCCGGAGGCTGCTCCTGCGGCTGGCCGTTCTGGCCCGGCTGCTGCTGGACCGCGGCCTGTGCCTTCTTCTTGCGGCGCCTCCGCCGTCGCCGCGAGCGGCCGCTCGGCTGCTTGGGGGCCGGCAGGTTGTCGGCGAGGGCGTGGGCGACTTCCTGCAGCGTTCCGAGCTGGTCGCGCGCCGCGTCGATCAGCTGGTTCGCCCGCGGCGTGTAGCCCTCGGCAGAGGCGAGGAGAGCCACTCCGACCTCGAGCGGTTGCTCCCGGGCTGCATTGACGAGCTTCGCCGCGTTCTCCTCGTGCCGGTGCCCGCGTGAGTTGGCGAGCGCGCCGAGGAGCCGCTTCGCCTCCGGAAACTCCGCGCTCGCGCGCCTGTCCTGCACCTTGCGAGTCGCGCGCGCGAGCCGCCAGATCCAGCGCGAGAGGATCTGGTCCGGCGCGTCGGCCTTCCCTTCGCCGATCGCGCGAAGCAGGGTGCGGACGCCTTGAACGCGGTCCTTGTCCCAAGTCGGCGCCTGGGTCACCAGCGTCACGAGGTCGTCGAAGTCGGCGCGCTCGACGGTCATCGAGACGCGGTCGGCGAGCGCTGTCATTCGCAGGCGCCGGTTCGGGTTCTCCGCGGCACAGGTCGCGAGGAAGGTCTCGAGCGCACCGCGCGAGGCGCCTCCTTCGGTGAACTTCTTCGCGAACTCGACTCGCTCGTCGTAGCGGACGTTGCGCCCCGCGATCGTCGCCCAGTAGCGCTGCTCGTCTTCGTCGAGGAAGCGCGGATCGACCCGTTGCCACTCACGGGTGATCACGCCGAGCCGGCGCTTGACGTCAGCGGTCACCGGGACGAGCCACGGCACCGGGGAGAGCTTCCGGCGTGAACGCCGCTGCTGGCGTCGGCGCGGCGCCGGCGTCACGCGGGCCCCTTCGCGGTAGAAGTCCGAGTCGAGCAGGCTGTGCAGGGAGACGACGCGCTCGTTGTGCGTCGCAGCCTTTGGGACGAAGTCGACGACGATCCCGGCCTCCTTGCGCGGGTGAATCCGCATGATCCGGCCGATCCGCTGCTGGTAGACGCGCTTGCTCGCGGTCGGCGCGAGATGCATGCAAACGGTCGCGCGCGGTGAATTCCAGCCCTCGGCGAGCAGCATCGCGTTGATGAGAACGTCGATCTCGCCGCGCTCGTAGGCGGCGAGGATCTCGGCGAGCTTGACCGGCGGCGTCCGGCCACTGACCGCCTCCGCCTTCAGGCCTGCGGCCCGGAACTCCTTCGCCAGGTTGTAGGCATGGTCGACTCCTGCCGCGTAGACGATCCCGGGCGTCGAATCAAACCGGTCGCGGTAAAGGCTCGCGGCCGCTTGGTTCAGCGCCTGGTGATCGAGTGCGGCGGCCAGGGCGCGCTCCTCGAAGTCGCCGCCCACGATCGGCACAGTGTGGATCGCCGCAGCCGGCGGCACGCGCAGCGAGCGCAGCGGAGCAATCAGGCCGCGGCGGGCGGCGTCACCGAGCGGCAGGTCGTCGACCGACGCGGGGAAGACGTCCGAGACCTGCTTTGCGATCAGCTGCTCGGTCGCGGTCATGCCGATGTAGATCGGGTTCGTGAAGCTGCGGATCGCCGTGCTCGTCTTCTCGCCGAGCGCCGTATGCGCCTCGTCCGCGATCACGAGGTGGTACGCGTCCGGCTCGAGGTCGCGCCAGTGACGCGCGAACCAGGCATAGGTCTGGATCGTCAGCGGGTTGTGACTAGGACCCGTAGCGGGCTTGCCGCGTTCGATGGCGTCGACGAGCCGGTCGCCGTACCCCTCCGTCGTCAGATCGCGGTTGAACTGCGAGACGAGCAGCCGGCGGTGCGTGAGGATCAGGACGCCGAGCGTCCGCGCGGCCTCGACGAAGCCCGCCGCGGCGATCGTCTTGCCCGAAGCCGTCGGATGGCGGAACCGGAACCGGCGGACGGCGCCCGGATCCTCCTCGGGCGAGAGCGGCAGCTCGTCGGCGTCGCCCTCGGCCGCGGGCGTTTCCAGCTCCTCGTCCTCGTCCTCCTCGGCCTCGATGTACGCCCCATTGCCGTTCCCATTCGCGGGCTCCGGTTCCTCCTGGGCCGCCGCGATCAGCTCCGTGAGCATCCCGGCGAGCGCGTCGATCTGGTGGCGGCGCAGCTCCGTGCCGGAGGCGAGCCGCGGCGGGCGGTCGGTGAGCACGCGCTCGAGACCCAGCATCAGCGCGTATCGGCGCTTCCACTCATACGAAGGCGCCTCGAGGCCGACGTCCATCTCCGCGACCGCGTCGTCCAGCGCGAGTCGGCGCGCCGTCCCGGGCGCCAGCACGACCGCAGCGTCTTCGTCGGCCCGGAGAAATGGCTCTCCGGCCCAGTCTTGGGCGCCGGCGGCGGTCTCGCTGAGACCGTTTGCCGCCTCCGGCGCTAGCGTCGGCTGCTCAGTCGTTTCTTGCATCGACGCAGCACGTTTCCCGTGCTGCAACCTCGTAATGGGAAGCGAGCCCGCATGGAAACCCCTGGCGAGCGTCGCTGCACGCAGCATACCCCATCGAGCGGCTTGTAAGCCAGCTGGACTAAATCGGCGTGCCCGTTCCGCCCAGTCCGCCGAAGACGGCGAACGGGTTCTGGGGCAGCGTTTCGTAGACGAGCTCGCCGCTCGCCTCGGCCTCCCCGTGGAGCCGCTTGGCGAGGTCGTGCGCCTCCTCTTCGGACGAAGCGCCGACAAGCACGTAGGTGTGCCGGCGGAGGACGCCGTAACCCTCGTCCTGGAGCCGGCGGGCCAACTCTTCGGCGTCGTGCGGCGAACTCGCCTCGATTCGTACCTCCCAGGGCGCGTGCCCATGCTCGAGGACCTCCTGCTCCGGCTCGAACTCCTCGGGCGGCTCGTCGTCCCAGCGGTCTTCCTCTGCGAGCCAGTGCTCGATCGCTCCGATCCCTGCCTCGGCGCCGGCTTCGCGCAGTTCCGCATCGACGATCGAACGGGCGGTCTCGGCCTCGGCCCGCGAGCCGGCGTAGACGAAGATCGTGTCGTCGTCGCGCGAGACGGCGAGGCGCCGTCCCTTCAGCTCCTCGGCCAGCTCGCGGGCCTCCGAGCCCAGGTCGAGGCCGAGCCGATCGAGCAGGCCCTCGGCATGCTCTTCGGCGACGTCGATCCGGATGCGCCAGTCGTCTCTCACGAAGCCATTCTCTCCGACATGCCGCTTTGATCGTCGGCTTCGCTTGCGATGCCGACCTGAAAGGCCGCGCCGACCTGCGCGGCGCGGCCCTTAAACCCGGCCCAGGCTGCTGTCCCGTTTCGGGCTTATGGCCACGCCTCGGCCGAGGTGCTTGGTGATCCCGCCCAGCCAGAACGGGAAGCCGGCGCCGAGGATGAGCGCGGTGTCGACGTCTGCGGCCTCCGGCACGACGCCCTCGTCGAGCAGGTGGCGGATCTCGTCGTCGATCGCGGCCAAGGCCGACTCGAGAATCTCGTCCTGGGTGAGCGGGCTCTGCTCGGCGAGGGCGATCTCCTCGTTGCCGGCGGCGTAGTTCGCGAGCGTCCGCGAGAGCGGGAAGCGCTCCGGATAGGCGGCGTGCAGGGTCTCGAGCACGTGCAGCGCCACGGGCGGCCCGACAATCTGTAGGAGCACCGAGGGAGCCATCGGCAGTCCGAGGCGCAGAATCGCCTCGTCGGTCTCCTCCACGGAGTTGCCGCGCTCGAGCGCGGCCAGCACGGCCGACAGCAAGCGAGTGAGGACCCGGTTGACGACGAAGCCGGGGGCGTCACGCACGAGCACCGGGCGCTTGCGAAGCTTGGCGGCCACGTCGAGGGCTGTCGCCACGGTTGCGTCATCGGTGCGCTCACCGCGGACGATCTCGACGAGGGGCAGCAGCGCGACCGGGTTGAAGAAATGCATGCCGACGACGCGCTCGGAATGCGCGAGCTCGGCGGCTATCGCGGTGATGGAGAGCGCCGACGTGTTCGTGGCCAGGACGGTTTCCGGCGAGACGACCGCCTCGATCTCGGCAAAGACCTGCCGCTTGACCTCGAGCTCCTCGTAGACGGCCTCGAGGACGAACTGACAGCCCGCGAACTCGTCGCGCCCGGTGGTCGTCCGTACGAGGCTGCCGAGGAACCGGGCCTCTCCCTCGTCATAGCGGCCCTTGGCGACGAGGCCGGCGAACTCGGCTTCGATCGCGGCGCGGGCACGCTCGAGCGCCTGCTCGTCGACGTCCGCGACGACGAGCGGCAGCTCCAGTCGCCGTAGTAACAGGGTCGCAAGCTGCGTGGCCATCAACCCTGCGCCGACGATCCCGACCCGAGCGACCGGCCGCGGCTCGGCGGCGAGCTTGGGGGGCCGTTTCGCACGTCGCTCGATGAGGTCGAAGGCGTACAGCGAGGCTTGCGCCTGCGGCCCCGGCAGCAGCTCCGCGATCACGTCCTCCTCCGCCTCGTAGCCCTGCTCGAGGCTCCAGCCTGAGAGCGCACCTTCGATCAGGTCGAGCGCGCGGTACGGCGCCCGTGCCGCGCCGTGGACGATGTCGTCCAAGCGGGCGCGGGCCTTTCGGAGCGTGTCCGCGACGTCCGCGTCCAGAGGGCTGGTCTCGGTGCCGAGTTTCGGCCCGCTATCACGTGCGAGGTCGACGGCGAACGCGAGCGAATCGTCGACGAACTCGACCGGTTCGAGCAGGCGATCCGCGAAGCCGAGCTCGTGCGCTCGGCGGCCGTCCAGCATCCGATTCCGGTTCAGGGGGTTCTCGACGACGAATTCGATCGCAGTCTCCGCGCCGACGAGCCTCGGAACGAGCTGGGTGCCTCCCCAGCCGGGGACGATTCCGAGCAGGCACTCCGGGCATGCGAAATGCCGGACCGCAGTCGAGATCGTGCGCGCGTCGCAGTGCACGGCGAGCTCGACGCCGCCGCCCAGGCAGGCGCCGTTGATCGCGGCGACTGTCGGGTACGGGAGGGCGCGGATGCGCCCGAAGAGCTCGTGGCCGGTCCGGCTGCCCTCGCGAGCGAGGTCGGCGGCGGCGCGCCTGGTGAACTCTTCGAGGTCGGCCCCTGCGGAGAAGAAGTAGGGCTTGCCCGTGATGACGAGCGCCGCCCAGTCCTCCGACTCGAGCCGGTCGAGCACGCGCGCGAGCGACTCGAACGCCGAGCGGCCGAACACCGTTGGCTTCGTCTGGTCGGCGCCGTTGTCGATCGTGACCAGCGCGAGCGGCCGGTCGAGCTCCGGCCTCACGACGCCTGCCAGCTTGAACTCAGTCAGCGGCTCAGACACGCTCCCACAAGAGCGCGGCGCCCATGCCCATGCCGACGCAGAGCGCTGTGAGCCCGTAGCGGGAGCTCGGGCGCTCGCGCATCGCGTGAGCGAGCTGCGCGACGAGCCGGACGCCGGAAGCCGCGAGCGGATGGCCGCACGCGATCGCACCCCCGTACGGGTTGAGGCGCTCGTCCTCGGCTGAGACGCCCATTCCGTCACACCACGTGAGCACCTGCACGGCGAAGGGCTCGTTCAACTCGAAGGCGTCGATCTGTTCGATCGACAGCCCGGCCCGCTCGAGTGCCTTCTGTGTGGCCGGCACCGGGCCGAGCCCCATCAGTTCCGGCTCGACGCCGGCGAAGGCGTACGAGACGAGCCGGAGCTTCGGTTCGAGCCCAAGTTCCTCAGCCGCTTCCCGAGAAGCGAGCAGCGAGGCGGTCGCGCCGTCCGTCAGGCCGGCCGAGTTCCCGGCCGTGACGCGGCCGCCCGACCGGAACGGCGTCGGCAGGTCCCGGATCGCCTCGACCGACGTGTCGGGGCGCAGGAACTCGTCCGCATCTGCCTCGCGCCAACCGTCGTCCGTAAAGACGCTCATCGGTACGACGGTCTCGCGCATGGCGCCGTTCTCCCAGGCGTCGGCAAGGCGGTGGTGCGAACGGACTGCGTAGGCGTCGGCGTCGTCCTTCGTGATCTGCGGGTAGCGGTCATGGAGGTTCTCGGCGGTCTGGCCCATCGTTGCCGCAGACGGGTCGATGAGCCGCTCGGCGACGAAGCGGGGGTTGTAGTCGACGTCTTCGAGCAGCGGGTGCCGGCCCATGTGCTCGACGCCTCCCGCGAGGATCACGTCCGCGGCGCCCATGGCGATCTCGCCGGCACCGGTGGTGATCGCAGTCAGCGCGCCGGCGCACATGCGGTCGACCGCGAAGCCCGGCACGGTCCGCGGCAGGCCGGCCAGCAAAGCGACGTCGCGCCCGAGGGTCAGTCCTTGGTCGCCGACCTGGGCGGTCGCCGCGAAGACAACGTCGTCGATCCGCTCCTGCGGCAGAGACGGGTTCCGCCGCAGCAGCTCGCGGACGAGCTTGACCGCCATGTCGTCGGCCCTCGTCCGCCAGAAAACGCCGTTCGGCCCCGCCCGACCGAACGCGCTGCGGACACCGTCGACGAAGTAGACCTCGCGGAGCTCGGCCATCAGGCCAAGGCTACAGTCACGCTTTCGGCACGGATCCATGACCCACGCGTCCGCCCAAGCTCGATACGCTCGCCGCGGGGAGGAGGATGGATGCACCTAACCAACGAGCGAGTGCGGCGGCCGCGGACTGGCAGGCGCATCTGGAGCGTGAGGAGCGACGCTACCGCGACGGAGAGCGCCGCCTCCCCGAAGCCGGTGACCCCGACGCGCGCCAGCGTCAGCTGACGCGGCTCGGCAACGCGTCGACCGGCGCGGGACTCTCCCTGCTGATGCTCGGCCGACGCGGCGAAGCCGCCGCTGCGTTTACGCGAGCCGCCGAGCGGTACCGCGAGAGCTTCGCCGACGCGCCGCCCGAGAGCTGGGGCCGTCCGATCGGCGCTGCCAAGGCGCGCGTCATCGCCGGAGACTGGGACGGCGCAGCGGCCGATGCCCGCTGGGCGCTCGATGCCGGCGCAGCGACTGCCGCTTCGCCGATCGGACGGTATGCAGCGGCGCTTGCCTGTCTCGTCCTCGAGGACTACGAGCGAGCCCGGTTCCATGCCGATGCAATCCGAACGCGGGCCGACTTTCCCGCCGACGTCGGCGACGCGCTCGCGTTCATCGCGGCGCACGACGTCGTCGGCTACGCGATCGCCGTCGACAGCGTGCTCGAGTCGTTCGAGGGGCGCGACGAATACCTGGAAGACATCCCGGTCGCCGACACGGTGCTCGTCCTGCAAGAGCTCGCGGCCCGCCGCGGGATCGCCGCCGAGCTCAGCTCTCCTCTTCTCCCCTCGGCTAGTCAGTCGAGCCGGTCGGCACCGGGTGCATGAACGCGGTGATCACGAGCGGCTCGGCGTCGTCGCTCTCCTCGTCACGCACGCGCTCGGCGATCTCCTCGATCAGCCGCAGCGCGCGTTCGGCGGGGATCCGCACCGTCGTCTGCGTGATCCGGAAGGTCCCGGAGGTGCCGAACTGTGCCCAGGCCCGCTGGAGGTCGTCGAGCATCGTCGCTCGCACGTCGGTGCCCAAGCCGGAGGAGACGAGCTCCGGCGCAACCCGCACCGTCCTCGCCACGGCACGGTAAGGCTTCTCCCGACCCTTGCCGCCGTCGGCGAGGTCGATGAGCCCGGCGCGCAGAAGCATTCGAACGTGAAAGTGGAGGTGCCCGGGGTCGACGCCGAGGCGTTGCGCGAGCTCCCGGTTCGTGAGTGATCCCTCTTCGCTCTGCCCCAGCATCTCGAGGACGCGCAGGCGCAACGGGTGCCCGAGCGCTTTCAGCTGTTCGGGGCGGTCGATCGTGAAGACGTCGAGCAGCGGCGGCTGCGGCTCGGGTATCGGCACGCCGCGTATATATACGGAAACAGGCGTCGTTGTCTAGTCGCGCAACCGCGAAGCAGCGTCCCGATCGAGGACTGCAAGTGTCTCGCCGCCGTCCGAGCGGATCATGCTGCCCGGCACAGCGGGCGCCGGCGGGCCTGCGAGAGCACGCTCCACGGCTTCGGCCTTCTCGGTGCCGGTGACCAGGAAGACGATCCGCCGGGCGGCGCGCAGCGCGGATGGCGTCAGCGTCACCCGCTCGACGTACGGGTCGAGTTTCGGCTCGGCCGGAATTGCGAGCCGGTCGGTCTCGTGCAGCCCCGGAGAATCAGGGAACAGCGACGCGATGTGGCCGTCGGGGCCGAGCCCGAGCAGGACGAGATCGAGCGTCGTCCCTCGTAGCTCGCGGTCGTAATCGGCGGCAGCCGCAGCAGGCTCGTCTTCACCCCGGATGCGGTGAACGCGTCCCGGCTGGCTCTCTAGGTTGTCGAGCAGCGTCCGCTTGGCGAGGCCGAAGTTCGAGCGCTCGTCCTCCGGCGGCACGCAACGCTCGTCGCCCCACCAGACGCCCGCGTTGCCCCATTCGGGCTCGAGCTCCGCGGCGAGCTCATAGGCCCGGCCCGGCGTCGACCCACCGGTGAGGGCGATCTCCTGCGCGGCGCGCGCGGCGTCGGCGAGGAGCTCGGCGACGCGGCGCGCTGCTGCCTCGGGGCCGTCCACAACCTCGACCTCGACGTCGCGACCCCTCAGGGCGCACCTCCCGCCAGCTCGCGCGAACGCTCCACAGCGGCCTCCTCCGCGCCCGCTATCGCGGGCGCTCCGTCGCGTGGGGGAAAACCAGGTTACCCCCCACGAGCCCCCTTCTTTCTCGCGAGTTCGCCGCGACCTTGCCGGTCGCGGATTCATTCGGTTGAACCTCCCGGTTCCCCCAGCCCCCTCCACAGCGGCGATGGTGCGCTTCTCACGGCGCACCTGCCGCGAGCTCCCGCGAGCGCTCCATCGCCGCCTGAATCGCGTTCAAAAACGCGGCGCGGACGCCCGCCTGTTCGAGCTCGCGGACGGCGCGGATCGTCGTGCCGCCGGGCGACGTGACGCGTTCGCGGAGCTCGACCGGGTGCATCTCCTGGTCGCGGAGCAGCTTCGCGGTTCCGAGCATCGTCTGGATGACGAGCTGGGTCGACACGTCGCGGCCGAGCCCCAGCAGGATGCCGGCCTCGATCATCGCCTCCGAGAGCAGCGCGAAGTAGGCGGGGCCCGAGCCGGAGACCGCCGTGACCGCATCCATATACGGCTCCGGGACGCGGACGACGCCGCCGAGGTGCGACAGGGCCTCCTCGGCAAGCGCGAGGTGAGGCTCGTCCGCGTGCACTCCGGCGCACATCCCGGCGATCCCCTCGTGGACCGTCGCCGGCGCATTCGGCATCGCGCGAACCACGGGAACGCCTTTCGCAAGTCGCGTCTCGATCGCGGTCGTCGGGATTGCGGCGGCGACCGACAGCACGGTCTGCTCCGGCGTGACGGCCGTCGCGATCTCCTCCAGCAGCACGTCGAAGTCCTGCGGCTTCACGGCGATCACGATCAGCGCCGCCCTGGCAACTGCGTCGGTGTTAGAGAGCGTCGCCTCGACGCCGAGCTCTTCGCGCAGCTCCTCGATTCGCTCCTCGCGCCGCCCGGTTGCGACGATCTCGTCAGGGTTCCGCCAGCCCCCGCTGAGCAGGCCCGAGATCAGGGCCTCGCCGATCGTGCCGGCGCCCAAAACCGCCACGCGTCGCTCATCGACAGCCATTGGTGGATGGAGTCTAGGAGGGTTTGGCGTAAGGCCGCTCGCCGGCGGCATAGACTGCTTTGCGCCAAACCCCTCCTAGGCCGCGAGACGCTGGGAAATCGGCAGCGTCCCGTCCTTGAAGCCGGCGAGCATGTACACGCTCGCCAGCCCGGCCCACTCGCCATAGGGCTCCAGCAGCTCCGCCGTCTCCCAACCTTCGACCCAGCGACCGCGGAGGAGCGCGAGCAGCTTGACGAGGCCGAGATCGCCGACGAGGCCGCGCTCGTAGCGGCCGAGGCCCTCCAGGCAGACGACGCCGACCGACCACGGTCCGATCCGCGATTCGCGAACGAGGCGCGCTGCCGCTGCGTCGGTGGGAATGTCGCGCAGCCGCTCGAGGTCGAGCAAGCGGCAGAGCCTGACGAGTGCGCTCGCACGCGGCGTTCCGAGGCCGAGCCGACGCAGTTCCGCGGGGGCGAATCGGGCGAACGTTGCCGGAGTCGGCGCCGTGTGCAGGCCGTCGAGCGAAGCCGTCGCCTCGCGCACGATCCGGCGCTCGATCTCACGTGCGCGCCGCGCTGTGATCAGCTGCCCGCAGAGCGCCCGCAGCAGCGCCTGCGTCACGGTCGCGCACCGGAGCGGCCGCAGACCGCGAAGGCGACGGATCGTCCCACCGAGGAAGGGATCGTGTGAGAAGCGCGCCACGAACTGCGAATGGTCGTCGTCGAGACCGAGCGTGAACCGCACGCGCTCGACGGCAGCTTCGCCCGGGGCGCGCACGACGACGGCGCCGTCCGGAAGCTGTCGTGCCTCGGCGATTTCCAGGCGGCCGTCGATCTCATAGACCGCCCGTAGCACGCCCCGCCGGACGATCCGCGTCGCGTCGCTGCCGAGCCGGGTCGAGAGTCGGAGCGAGTAGGGGCCGCGCGCTCGGAGCGAGGCCTCGATCAACTAATGCCGGCTGTCCGTGAGGAGGAGCTGAGCTGGGCGGCGCGGTCGAGTACGTCGAGCGCTTCCGACTCGCGACCCGCCTTGCGGAGGTAGCGCGCCCAGGCCCGGTAGGTGTCCACCTTCTCGACCTGGCGGCCGTGCACGTCGATGAGCTCGACGGCGCGCTTGAATGTCTCGTCCGCTTCGGGCCTGTCCTGCGTCGCGAGCGCGTCGGCGAGGATGGCCATCGCGACGCCTCGTTCTGCGGGATGGTCCTCACCGAGGGCCTCGAGGGCTTGGCGCGCGAGACGCTCGGCCTCGGCCGGCTGATCGAGCAGCACGGCGCGCTTGGCCTGGTCGGAACGCAGGTTCGCGAGATCGAGTGGATCCGGCTTCGGGCCGAGCATCTGCTCTGCGGCCTCGAAGTGCGGCCCGGCTTCCTCGACCTTCCCCTGCGAGATCATGATCGTGCCGCAGAGGAGATGGGCACGGGCGAGATTGAGCGTGTCCTCGGTCACCTCGAGCAGCGCGATCGCGCGACGGATGTAGTCGAGCGCGGCCGTCGGCTGTTCACGGATCTCGTAGAGACGGGCCAGGGACCAGTACAAGCGCACGCGCGTGTAGGCGTCCGCGACCTGCTCGGCGCGCCCGAGCGCCTCCTCGAGCACCTCCCCCGCGCGGCCGAGGTCGCCGACGTCACTGAGGGCATAACTGAGGTAGGTGGAGAATCGAACCTGAGCCGCGGTGTCATCGGGACTTTCCTCCTCGAGGCGGCCGAGACATTCTTCGAAGAGCTCGACGGCGCGCTCCGGCTTGCCGAGTGCCGCGTAGCACTGACCGAGCGTCGCGTAAACGTCCGGGCGCCGCGAGGGATCGAGGAGACCCGAGGAAATCGCCTCCTCGAGACGCTGGGCAGCGGCGGCGTTCTCTCCCGCACCCGCCTCTGCAAGTCCGAGTGCGATGCGCGCTCTGAGCCCAGAGCCCGTGTCGCCGGCCCCAACCGCGTCGTCGAGGATTTCCTGGATCGTCGCCCGTGCGGCGGCCGGGTCGTCGGCGAGGCGGAGCTTGAGCTCTGCGTCGGCGAGCCGAAGCTCGCGTTCGTCGACGTCGCGGAGATCGGATCCGGTTTCGAGGTACTCGACGGAAACACCGAGCTTACGCGCAAGCTGCCGTAACGCCTTCACGGACGGACGCCGCGCGCCCGCCTCGATTCGCGAGATGTAGGCGTACGAGACGCCCGGCGACGAGAGATCGCGTTGGGAAAACCCGCGTTCGAGCCTGAGCCGGCGCAGGCGCTGGCCGATTGACTCTGGTCCAGTGTGATGCTCGTTCACGACGCCGGGGTCGATCTTTGCGGGTTCGCCGCCTTGCGTCAAAGGATGTCCGAAACTCCCCTGTCGACAAATGGCTACGGGCGCTTTCTTTCGACGCCTGCGGTAGCCCGAGTCGGAAAGGAGGTATGGCATGTCCGGTCGCATGAAGGCGTTCCTCGTGCTCCTCGGCGCACTGGGATTCGCGGCGATGAACGGCTCCCTTCCCTGGGGCCCGTAACGGCAGGTGAGTGGCGGGGGCGCATTGCGCGCTCCCGCCCGTAAGCTTCGCGGCGTGAGCGAGGCGATTGATCCGCGTGTCGATATCGGACACGTCCACCTCAAGGTTTCGGACATCGACCGCGCTCTCGGCTTCTACCGCGACGTGCTCGGATTCGACGTCATGCAGCGGGCGGGCGACCAGGCGGCGTTCCTCAGCGCCGGCGGCTACCACCATCACCTCGGCCTCAATACCTGGGAGAGCCGGGGCGGAGCAGCCCCGCCGGCGGGGACGACCGGCCTCTACCACGTCGCGATCCGCTATCCCGACCGCGCCACACTAGGCGATGCCCTTCGGCGTGTCGTCGAAGCAGGAATCCCGATCACCGGCGCCACGGACCACGGCGTCAGCGAGGCCGTCTACCTCCGCGATCCCGATGGGAACGGGATTGAGCTCTACCGGGATCGGCCCAAGGAGGAGTGGCCCCGCCCGTCGAGCGGCGACGGCGTCGCCATGTACAGCGCGCCGCTCGATCTCGATGCGCTGCTGGCCGAAGCCCGGGCCGGCTAGAGCGCTAGGTTCCGGCCGTGACCGTCCGCTTCCGCTGCGGCTCGGCGGCGACTTCGGTGTCCTGAACGACCGTGCGGCGGGCGAAGAGCCCGTACGCGTATCCGGCGAAGAAGAGGATCAGCCCGCCGGGGCCGTAGAAGTGGCCGATCCAGCGGAGCGCCTTCATTCCCTCGCTTCCGTACGGCTCGATGGAGCCGCTCGACCAGAGCGGATAGAGGACCGGGCAGATGATCAACCAGGCTCCCGCAGCGAAGGCGAGCAGGGCGCCGAGCGCGCCGCCTCCGCGCGCCGGCACCATCAGCATCAGGCCGCCGACAATCGCGACGATGCCCGGAATCAGCTGCGTCTCCCACTGCTTGGCGGAGAAGTTCCAGCTCGTGTCGCTGAAGAACCCGAAGTTGAAGGCGGGCCCGATCAGGGCGGCGACGATCACCCACGCGCCGAGCAATGCGATCAGAAACCCGAACGGAATCGCTCGTGGAGTCCAGGCGGTTGGGCGTTCTCGTGCCATGCCTCGGTTATGCGCCGTCCCCGGAAATCGAAACGGGTAGCGTTGGCCCATGCCTCGCGGGTACATGGAGGGTCCCGCGGCCGAGGAGGCCGAGCGTCGGCTCGAGGAGCTCGAGCGAGGCCCTGCGGCCGTCGAGCCGGAGCCACGGGCGGCCGTGTACGGCTCGACCGAGGACGAACCTGAGCCCCATTTCCTCGGCTGGCGCGACGAGGTCGATCCCGACGAGCTGTTCGAGAGCGGCCGCGCGTGGGGCATCAAGGTCGTCAGACGAACTGCGTGAGCAGGGACTGACCCCGCAGGGTCTGTCCCAACAACTGCCTCTTGGGACAGTCCCCGTGCGGGGACAGTCCCTGACTCGGAACTTGTCTGCGACGGATCCGCACCAACCACGTGTCAACGCGCTATACCTACGGCGGATGGCCAATCAGGCCAAGCAAGTCGAGCAGGTCGACAGCGTCATCGTCCGCTTCGCGGGCGACTCCGGCGACGGGATGCAGCTGACCGGCGGGCAGTTCACGAGCGAGACCGCGATCCTCGGCAACGACCTCTCGACGTTCCCCGACTTCCCTGCGGAGATCCGCGCGCCGGCAGGCTCGCTTCCTGGTGTGTCCGGTTTCCAGGTCCACTTCGCGGACCACGACATCCTGACCCCCGGCGACGCGCCAAACGTGCTTGTCGCGATGAACCCCGCGGCGCTGAAGACCAACCTTCGCGACCTCCCGCGCGGCGGCACCTTGATCGTCGACGAGGACACGTTCACGGAGCGCAACCTCGCCAAGGCCGGCTATGAGGCGAACCCGCTCGAGGACGGCAGCCTCGATGCCTACGACGTCCACACGGTGCCGTTGACGAGCATGACGCTGGAGGCCACCAAGGAGGTCGAAGGCGTCACGAAGCGCGAGGCCGAGCGGGCGAAGAACATGTTCGCGCTCGGGCTGATGTCTTGGCTCTACCACCGGCCGACCGAGAACACCGTCGCCTTCCTCGAGCGGAAGTTCGCGAAGCGCCCCGAGATCGCCGAGGCGAACAAACGGGCCTTCCACGCGGGCTACGCCTTCGGCGAGACGACCGAGGACTTCGCCGTCTCCTACGAGGTCAAGCCGGCGAAGCTGCGGCCCGGCACCTACCGCAACATCACCGGGAACCAGGCACTCGCCTACGGGCTGATCGCGGCGGGCGTGAAGTCCGGGCTGCCCCTCTTCCTCGGGGCCTATCCGATCACACCGGCCAGCTCGATCCTCGAGGAGCTCGCCCGCCACAAGAACTTCGGCGTCCGCACATTCCAGGCGGAGGACGAGATCGCCGCGGTCGGCGCGGCGCTCGGCGCGAGCTTCGGCGGCGCGCTAGGGGTCTGCACCTCGGCCGGCCCCGGCGTCGTCCTCAAGAGCGAGACCGTCGGCCTCGCGGTCACGCTCGAGCTGCCGCTTCTGATCCTGGACATCCAGCGCGCCGGTCCGTCGACGGGGATGCCGACCAAGCCGGAGCAGGCCGACCTGCTGATGGTCATGTTCGGCCGCAACTCAGAGTCGCCGGTGCCGGTGCTCGCCGCCTCGACGCCGGCGCAGTGCTTCGACGCCGCGATCGAGGCCGCGCGGATCGCGCTCAAGTACCGGACACCGGTCTACCTGCTGTCGGATGCCTACCTCGCGAACGGTTCGGAGCCGTGGCTGCTCCCGGACGTGAGCACGATCGACGAGATCGATGCCGGCTTCACGACCGACCCGCCCGAGGGGGACTTCCAGCCGTACGTTCGTGACGACGAGACGCTCGCTCGCCCGTGGGCAATCCCCGGCACGCCCGGCCTCGAGCACCGGATCGGCGGGCTCGAGAAACAGGATCTGACGGGAAACGTCTCCTACGACCCGGAGAACCACGACCTGATGACGCGCCTGCGGGCGCAGAAGATCGCGGGGATCGCTTCGGACATCCCCGACCTCGCCGTCGACGACCCCGACGGTGCCGACCTGCTCGTCCTCTCCTGGGGCGGTACCTACGGCCCGGTCGCGGCCGGCATCCGTCGCGTCCGCGGCGGCGGCGGGAACGTCGCCCACGCACACCTGCACTACCTGAACCCGTTCCCCCGCAACACGGCCGAGGTCGTCAGTGCCTATGAGAAGGTGCTGATCCCGGAGATCAACCTCGGCCAGCTCCGCAAGCTCATCCGCGCCGAGTTTCTCGTCGACGCCGCGGGCTTCAACCTCGTCCGCGGCCTGCCGTTCCGCGCCGGGGAGGTGCAGGAAGCGATCGAGGCGATGCTCTGATGCTCGAAAAGCTCTGGGAGAAGCTACGCGGAAGCTCTCGCGCGCCCGACGATCTCGCGCTCGGTACGACCCGGCCCGGCGACTTCGCCGACGATCCGGCGACGCCCGAGCACGAGGGCGAGGGGCTCGCCCCCAATCCACACGAGCAACTGGGGGGAGACGATGCTGGGACTTCGTAACTTCATCCGCCGCCTACGGTCGGTGCAGGCGGGAGACGACCAAGGCCTCCGCCGCGGCGTGGACAACGTGGATGCGATGGCTGCCGGCGGCCCTTCTGGGAAAAGCGACGCGGAGGGCCGCGCCAACCTGGGGTCAAACGTTCCGCCGAACTACATCAAGACGTACGACGACGGGCGGCCGCGACATTGACCGAGCAAAACGGCAACGGCGCCCAGCCCAAGCTCACCGCCAAGGACTACAAGACCGACCAGGAAGTCCGCTGGTGCCCGGGCTGCGGCGACTACGCAATCCTCGCCGCGCTCCAGAGCTTCATGCCCGAGCTCGAGATCCCGAAGGAGCGGATCGTCTTCGTCTCCGGGATCGGCAGCGCGGCCCGCTTCCCGTACTACATGGAGACCTACGGGATGCACTCGATCCACGGCCGGGCGCCCGCGATCGCGACCGGGCTCTCCGCGTCCCGGCCCGACCTTTCGGTCTGGGTCGTGACCGGCGACGGCGACGCGCTCTCGATTGGCGGCAACCACCTTATCCACGCCCTGCGACGCAACGTAAACATCAAGATTTTGCTCTTCAACAACGAGATCTACGGGCTGACGAAGGGCCAGTACTCGCCGACGAGCCCACGCGGGAAGGTGACCAAATCGACGCCGATGGGGTCGCTCGACTGGCCTTTCAACCCGATCTCGCTTGCTATCGGCGCAGAGGCGACCTTCGTGGCGCGCGCGATCGACACCGACCGCGCGCACCTGACGAACGTCCTCCGCGCCGCCGGGCACCACAAGGGGAGCGCGTTCGTCGAGATCTTCCAGAACTGCAACATCTTCAACGACGGCGCTTTCGACTTCGTCCGCGAGGACAAGGAGAACCGGATCTACCTCGAGCACGGCCAGCCGGTGCGGTTCGGGCAGGAGGGCGCAAAGGGCGTGCGGCTGCGCAGCGACGGCTCGGCCGAGGCCTTCGACGGTGACGGCGACGCGCTCGTCTGGGACGCGCATCATCCCGAGGCCTCGCCGGCGTTCGCGCTGTCGCGCCTGACCCGCGACAGCGTCGGCGCGACGCCGATCGGCGTGTTTCGCGACATCGAGCGGCCGGTCTACGACGAGCTCATGGAGGAGCAGCTCGCGACTGCCCGCGAGCAGAAGGAAGGCGACCTCGCCGCACTGCTCGGCTCGGGCGACACCTGGACGATCTCGTAGTAAGGGACTGTCCCCGAATGGGGACTGTCCCATCAGCCGTCTGCGTTGCCTACCGCGGTTAATAGGACAGTCCCCTGCGGGGACAGCCCTGCTCTCCTAGTAGTGGGGCAGTAGCTCGAGCCAGGCCCCGAGGAAGTGGACGACCCCGGGGCCGCCGTCGATCAGGACGTCGTGACCGACTCCGCCCGGCCGGTGGATCTCGGCATGCGGAACGTCGGCCGCGAGCCGGGCGAGGTCGTCCTCGGCGGCGTCGTCCGACACGACTAGCAACACCGGCAGGCGGGTCGCTGCGAGCTCGGCGCGCGTCGCCGACGGCGGGGCCTGCGCGATGCCGTGCTGAGCGGCCGCCACGACGCGCGGGTCACCGGTTGGGACGATCCGTTCGCCCTCCTCCCGACGGCCGGCGCGAACGGATTCCTCGATCGCCGGGCTCCAGCGGCGGTGGCGCTCGCGAGCCTCGGCGAAGACCGCGTCCCAGTCCGGCCGGACCGTCTCGTTCCAGTCCGCCTCGTTCTCTGCCACGTACTGGTCGAAGGGCTGCCCTGCGTCGAACGGCGGGTCGGAATAGCCGGCGTCGAGGATCGCCAGGCCGCTCAGACGCTCGGCATGTCTGGCCGCGACGTGGCAGCCGATGTCGCCTCCCCACGAAAAACCGACGAACGGCGCCCGCTCGACGCCGAGTGCGTCTAGCAGCTGCGGAACGAGCGCCGCGAGGGCGTGGGGGTGGTAAGCGGCCGGCTCGAGTGCCGGCGACTTCCCGAAGCCCGGTGCGTCGAGGGCGAGCACCCGCAGCCCATGCTCTGCGAGCCACGGCCCGGCTTCGTTGATCGTCATGCTCGCGCGCGGCGCGATGAAGACGCCGTGCCAGTAGACCACCGGCCGGGCGTCCGGCTCGCCCCAGGCACGCACGAACAACTGCGTTCCGGGGAGGTCGACGAAGTGCTCCTCCACAGGTCGATTATCGAACGGCCCCGGGATTACGACCGCGGCATGAGGATGGTCCTCCTGGCGGTTGCGCTGCTTCTCGCGACAGCGACGAGCGCGGACGGGCGCGAGCTCGGGAGCTTTAGCTTCACGGCGAACTTCGGGGGCGATGCCGCAGCGGGGGGACTGCCCGCCCGGGACGCCGTCGACGACGGAGTGCCTGCGGATGTCGGGCCACGCGACGGTCCCCGGCCTCGGCCTCGTCACGGAGAAATACATCGTCTTCGTCGATTTCTCCAACCCGACTTGCCGGCGCACGACCTTCTCGGGGGCCGGGCTCGCGATCGCCAACAAGGGCGGCTTCAACGTCACGCTCATCGACCGCGATAGGTGCGATCCCAGCAACGCCGGCATCGATCGGGCGAGCTTCGCGATCACCGGCGGCCTGGGCCAGTACGCCGGCGCGACGGGGAAGGGAACCAGAGACCTCCAGACCAAGGACACCTGGATCGGGAAGGTGACCGTTTACGGCTACGACTTCGACCTGACGCCGCCGGCGATCAAAGGCGCGTTCTCGCGCACGGTGCGCGTGCCGAGACGCGCGAAAGGCGCGCGGGTCAGGTACTTCGTGACCGCGCGCGACAACGTCGACAACTCGGTGACGGTCAAGTGCACGCGGCGGTCGGGGAGCTTCTTCCGAGTCGGCCGCACCCGCGTCGTGTGCACCGCGAACGACTCGAGCGCCAACACGGCCACGAAGGCCTTCACCGTCAGCGTGATCCGACGCTGAGGCGCCGAAGCTTCGCGGCATCGGCGATCACGTCGATCTCGGCGATCCGGCCGTCGGCTAAGACGAACCCGACGACCGCGACCGGCTGCCTCCGTGGGATCACGACCACGCCGGCGTTGCCGTTCACGATCGCGGGTCGTGCGAAGCGCGCGAACGGCGTGCCGCGCTCCAGGATCTGGGCCGCGACCGCCTCGGCGCCTTCGACCGGCGGACGCGCGCGGGGCGGAATGCCGCCGGCGTCGAGACGGAAAACGACGTCCGGGTCGAGCACTTCGACCAGCGCCTCGAAATCGCCCTCGCGTGAAGCCGCGAGGAAGGCATCGATTACACGGCGTTGCTCGCGGAGGTCCGGATCGGTCGCCGGCGCTGCGCCTCGCACGCGGCGGCGCGCGCGGCTCGCGAGCTGGCGCGTCGCGGCGTCGGAGCGGTCGACGATCGGCGCGATCTCCTCGAACGGCATCCCGAACATGTCGTGGAGGACGAACGCGAGCCGCTCCGCGGGCGTCAGCGTGTCGAGCACGACCAGTAGCGCCAGCCCGACCGAGTCGGCCAGAACGGCCTCGTCCTCTGGCCCGTTCTCGATCGTGACCACGGGCTCCGGCAGCCACGACCCCACGTAGTCCTCGCGGCGCGCTCGGCGCGAGCGGAGCATGTCGAGGCAGACGCGCGCGACGACGGTCGTCAGCCAGCCGCCCATGTTCTCGACGGTCGCGGTGTCCGAGCGCGACAGCCTCAACCAGGCCTCCTGGACGGCGTCCTCGGCCTCGCTGGCGGAGCCCAACATTCGGTACGCCACCGCCTGGAGATGCTGTCGGTGGGCTTCGAAATCGTCGGTCATGTCACGTCTTCGCGTTCGCATCCGTCATCTCCCTGACGAACGAACCGTGGCAGGTGTGACTGCCCGAAGGGAGCGACATGAATGCGATCGAAGTGACCAAGCTCAGGAAGACCTACCCGGGTGGGGCCGAGGCCGTAAAAGGCATCTCGTTCGGGGTCGCGGCCGGTGAGGTCTTCGGCCTGCTCGGCCCGAACGGGGCCGGCAAGTCGACCACGGTCGGGATGCTGACGACCACGATCGAGCCGACAGCGGGCAGCGCTCGGCTGGCCGGATTCGACGTCGCGACGGAGCCACTTGCCGCACGCCGGGCCAGCAGCGTGGTCTTTCAGGAGCCCGTCGTCGACCGCTCGCTGAGCGGACGGCGGAATCTCGAGATCCACGCCCGTCTCTGGGGCGTCGAGCCGCGGGAAGCACGGGCGAGGATCGAGGAGCTCGCGGGCACGCTCGGACTGACCGACCTCGTCGACCGGCCCACGGGAACCTACAGCGGCGGCGAGCGGCGGCGGCTCGAGATCGCCCGCGCGCTCGTCTCACGCCCGGGCGTGCTCTTCCTCGACGAGCCGACGGTCGGGCTCGATCCGCGCATCCGTGCGGAGCTCCTCGAAGCGATCGCGAGCCTGCGGAACCGCACCGAGATGACCGTTCTGCTGACGACGCACTATCTCGACGAGGCGGAGCGCCTCAGCGATCGCGTCGCGATCATCCACGCCGGGCGGATCGTGGCGCTCGACACGCCCGCAGCGCTGCTCGCAGGGCTCGGCCGGCAGCTCGTCGAGCTGCGTGTCGACGGCAACGTCGGCTCCGCGCTGGCGCGGCTGCGCGAGAAGGGCCTCGCCGGCGACGACGCGTTCGCCGTCGGTTCGCGGCTGACGGTGCCGCTCCACGACACCAGCTCGGGGGACGCCATCGCCTCCATCCACGAGCTCGGCCTCGCCGGGGCGATCAGCGCCCGCGAACCGACTCTCGACGACGTCTACCTGCGGCTGACCGGCGACTCGCTCGCCGCGGCCGCCTGAACCGAAAGGAGAGTCCCGATGTCAACCGCCGAAATCGCAATCCCTGTCCCGGCCGGGCGTCCGCGAGCGCTCAGCCCGCTCGCGACCCTCGCCCGGCGCCGCTTCCAGCTCACGGCCCGAACTCCGCGCGAGCTGGTCGTCCCGCTGCTGACGCCGATCATGTTCGCGATGGTGATCGCGCCGGCCCTGAAGACGGCGCTGCATACCGACACGAGCTACGAGTCCTTCGTCGCGATCGGCACGGTCGGCCTGCTGATCCCGCTCAACACGATGTTCTCGGGGCTGAGCGTGATCGTTGACCGGGTCAGCGGCGCGCAGCGCGAGCTGCTGACCGCGCCGATCCCTCGCGGCCTGCTCGTGCTCGGCAACCTGC
Source organism: Actinomycetota bacterium (assembly GCA_046723355.1). Taxonomy (GTDB): domain Bacteria; phylum Actinomycetota; class Thermoleophilia; order Gaiellales; family Gaiellaceae; genus 13-2-20CM-68-14. The sequence continues at coordinate 31,846 of JBKOUJ010000054.1, forward strand.
TCGTCGCATTGGCGATCACCGCACTGCAGGTCGGCGTCTTGATCGCGGTCGCGGTCGCCCGCGGCATCGACTTCGAGGCGACTGCGAGCGGAATCGCCTGGTTCGCCGCCGCCGGCGTCCTCTTCACCGTCGGCATGTACGGCGCCGCGGAGATCCTCGCCAACCGTGTGCCGCGACAGGAGGAGTACATCGCCCGCGTGCCGGCGATCGCGATCCTGCCCTGGTTCCTGGCTGGAGCTCTATTCCCGATCACGGCGCTGCCGACGTTCCTGACCTGGGTCGCGAAGTTCCTGCCGCTCACGCACGGGTTGGCCCTGATGCGCTACGGCCTGCGCGGGGACCCGACCGGGCTGCATGCGATCTGGGGTATCAGCGACCCGGCCGCGATGGCGGCCCTGAGCCTGGCTGTGGTCGGTGGGTTTGCGCTGCTCCTGACGGCGGCGTCGATCCGGGTCTTCAGCCGCTCCGCGGTGCAGTAACCACTCGCGCGCTAGGCGGCCCCGCCGAGCGGCGGGGTCGCCTCGGCGTGATGCTTGAGCCATTCCGTTCGTAGCTCGCGCGTCCGCCGCTCGAGGCCCGCGACCAGCGACCGCGCCTCCTCGAGCTCGCCGTACAGATCCTCGACCCGGCGGAGCTCGACCGCCATGTCGCCGAGCTCACTCGCCGGGTCGGCGTTGAGCCTCGCGAGCCGTGTCTCGGCGGCGCGGAGCTGGGCCTCGGTCGCCCGCGCCCAGCCGTCGGCCTGGTCGGCGAGCGTGCGCAACTCGCTCTCGGTCGCCACGGCGCCGGTGACAACCTGGCGAAGCCGCTTCACGAGCGCGAGATCCAGCTTTTCGGGCTGAGACGTCACTGGGCGGGCGCAGCTTGCCAGATCTAACCCGCGAAGTGAAACGTCTCTTGGACGCGCATCCGGTCCAGCTCGTACTCCTGCTGCAGGATCGCCTCGGTCACGAAGCAGTGGACGGGCAGCAGCGGCTCGACGTGCGCCTTCGCCTGCTCGAAGGTGGCGTTGATCGGGTTTGCGTAGCGCGTCAGCGTCGCGTGCGGCATCGGATCGAAGCCGGGCCTGCCGTAGGGAGGCAACTCCGGATAGAGCGCCCAGAGCCCTCGCATCGTCGCGCGCAGCTCGGCGTCCGGCTGCGGCTCCGCGTACGCGACCATCCCGGGGAACTCGGTGACGCGCACGAGGTCGAACTCGAGCGGTGGCCGCGCGGAGAAGTACTCGCGAACCCGCTCGAGGTCGGCCTCCGTGACCTCCGCCGCCGGCACCCACGGATAGTGGAGCGTCAGCGAGAACGGGATCGCCTCCGGGATCCGCTCTGGGTAGAGCTCGCGGTGCGCCTGCGCAAGCTCAGCCGAGCAGTGCTCGAGGTCGAGCGTGATCGAGGTCTGCAGCGGCCGCTCGCTCACCGGCGCGGCAAATCCAGATCCGCTCGGACGCCGAAGTGATCGCTCGCCCAGACGCCGCCGACCGGACGCTCGAAAATCCGCTCGCACGCGGTGATCGCCAGCGTCGGCCCGCCGTGCGCGCCGCAGCGGACGAAGACGTAGTCGATCCGCCGGAACGGCCAGTCCCAGTCGACGACGAGCGTGTTTTCCGGAACGCCAACCGTGTGTCCGGGCTCTCCCGGGTGTCGGCTCTCCCAGGCGTCGCGGTAACAGACGCTCAGGCCGTCGAGCGACTGGCGTCCGGTCCAGAAGCGCTCGCTCGAGCTTCCCGGATCGGCGTCGAGATCGGCTGCGAGGACGACGTGGATCTCGCGTCCGTCGACGAGCTCGTCGATGAAGCGCGCGGCGGCAACGGCCTGCAGCTCGCGCTCGTAGGCGAAGTCGAGCTGCCAGCTCGGGTTGTGGTAGGCGAACAGGACCGCCCCGATCGGCGCAGGCGCCTCGACCTCGGCGGCAATCAGGCCGCACGCGAAGCCGTCCGTCCTGGGCGTCACGTGCAGGTCGAGCTCCCAGGTCTGCTTCAGCGGCCAGCGGCTGGCGATCGAGTGGCCCTGACCCGCTTCGACATCGGAGCCGTCGCCAGGCTCGCGCTCCTGCTGGTGCGCGACATGAAAATCGGCGCCCAGGAGGTCGGCAACCTGGTCATAGTCGGGCGTGACGATCGCTTCGGGGAAGGCGACGAGGTCCGGCTCGAGCTCGCGCAAGCCCTGCGCGAGGACGGCACGCCGCTTCGGCCACTCCGCGCGGCGGCCGAAGAGGTTCTGGACGACGACGCGCAGCACTTAGTCCGTCGCCTCGGCGACGGCCAGTCGCTTCCGCCGCACCCGGGGAGCGGTGACGAAGACCGCGACGACTGCACCGGCGAACGCTGCCGCGGCCGAGATTCCGAAGGCGGCTTCGTAGCCGGTCACCGACGGAACGCCGGTGTGGTCGATCGTGTACACACTGAGCAGCACCGCGCCCAGCTCGCCGCCGACGACGCCGCCGACCGTGCGCATGACCGTGTTCATGCCGGTCGCGACCCCGGTCTCGCTCGGCCGCACTGCCTCGGTGATCAGGGTCGCCATCGCTGCGAAGGCGAAGCCGACGCCGATCCCGAGCAGCGGCATCGGCGCGAGGATCTGCCAGGGATGGTCATGCCAGAGGGCGAGAGAACCTGCCGCGGCGCCCGAACAGGCCATCCCGGCGGCCAGCGGCCACTTGAAGCCGACTCGCCGACCGATCAGGCCGGCCGCGGGGCCGGCGAAGAGCATCAGGAGCGAGCTCGGCAGCAGGTAGAGGCCCGCCTTCGTGGCGCTGGCGCCGAACCCGTAGTCGACGAGCCTCGCCGTCGCGTCCGGGAGCCCGCGCGGCGTCTCCACGAAGTTCGGCAGCAGCACGAAGGTTCCGAAGAGGGCGAACCCCGTGATCAGTGCGCAGATGTTCGTCAGCAGGACAGGGCGTTGCACGAAAACGTGCATGTCCACCATCGGCTCGGGCACGCGGAGCTCGGCGACGACCCACGCCGCGAGGAGGACCGCCGAACCGCCGAAGAGGAGAGCGATCCGGGCGGAGCCCCAGCCCCAGCTCTCGCCCTCGGTCAGGGCGAGCAGCAGGCAGACGAGGCCCGCCGAGAGCAGCGAGGCGCCGAGGTAGTCGATTCGCGACGGGGTCTTGATCGGCGACTCGGGCACGAATCGGTGCACGAGCACGACCGAGATCGCGACCGGAATCGCGCCGAGGATGAACAGCCAGCGCCAGGAGAGGTGATCGACGATCAACCCCGAGAAGACGATTCCGAGGCCGCCGCCGACGCCGAAGACGGCCGAGAGCAGGCCGATCCCGATCCCTACCTTCTCAGGCGGAAACTCGTCGCGGATGATCCCGAACGAGAGCGGAAAGACCGCGGCGCCGAGCCCCTGCACCGCCCGGAAGAGGATCAGAATCCAGATGTTCCAGGCCGCCGCGGCGCCGACGCACCCGAGCAGGAAGAGCGCCAGCGAGATGACGAGCAGGCGCTCCTTCCCGTACTGATCGCCGAGCTTGCCGAGGATCGGGGTCGAAACCGACGCGACGAGCAGGAGGATCGTTAGCACCCACGTCACCCAGGTCGTGGACGTGTTCAGCTCGCGCTGAAGCGCCGGCAGCGCCGGGATCACCATCGTCTGCTGCAGCGCGTAGGCCGTGCCGGCGATCGTCAGGATCGCGAGCGTGACGTTGTAGTGCTGCCGCTCATCGAGCACTACCCGCAGGCTATCGGCGGCGAGAATGGACGAAGCCCGCGGGGCGGGCTTCGTCTAGCGCGAAGGGAGAGGAGGAACCGCGTCCGAGGGCTAGCGCTGCGCCTCGGACTTCACGGTCGCATCATCCCCGCGCTTCGTCTGCTCGCGGTTCGGCGCCGGTAAGCCGTCCGTAAAAACCTCGCCCGCCGCGAACGGCATACGGACGGTGAACCTCGTGCCTTGCTTCGGGGTGCTCTCGACGTCGACCGAGCCGCCCATCCCCTGCGTGAGCTCCTTGACGATCGAGAGCCCGAGCCCGGTGCCGACGGGTCGGTCGGAGGAGTAACGGGAGTGGAGGTAGAAGCGCTCGAACGCGTGCGGCAGGTCCTCCCGGCGCAGGCCGGGGCCGGTGTCCTCGACCACGATCACGGCCGGCTTCGCCGTAACGCGGACGACACCTCCCGGCGGGGTCAGCCGCAGCGCGTTCTCGACGAGGTTGGAGGTCACCTGCAGTACGCGGTCGCGGTCGGCGACCGCCGGCGCGGGGGCGGGCGCGAACGCTTCGAGCGTGACGCCGAAGTCGCGCGCCTGTCCCTCGTAGCGTCGGACGGCCTCGCGTGCGGTCTCGGCGAGGTCGACGTTCTCGCGGTGAATCGAGAAGTCGGTGCGGTTCATCCGTGCCAGGTCGAGCAGATCGCGGACGAGCCGCTCGAGCCGAGCCGCCTCGGCCGAGATCGTCGCGACGGCCTCGTCGATGTCGAACGCGCCGTCCTCGACACCCTCGGCGTAGCCGCGGATTGCGGTGAGCGGCGTCTTCAGCTCGTGGCTGACGGAGAGGAGGAACTGCTTCTCGGCGGCACGCGCCCGCGCGAGCTGCTCGGCCATCTCGTTGAAGGCCTGCGCGAGTCTCGCGATTTCGTAGGCGCCCTCGATCGGCACGGGCTCGGGATCTCGGTCCTCCGCCAGGTACCGCGTCGCGTCCACGACGCGCCGCACCGGGCGTGCGATCCGGCGCGCCAGCACGAACGCCGCCAGCGCCGCCAGAGCGATCCCGGCGCCGGCAGCGATGAGGAGGCCGATCAGGAACGGATAGAACGCGCTGTTCCCGCGGCTGCGGGGCCGCAGCAGCACGAGCACCTTTGGATTGCCGCCGACTTTGCGCGCCGCGAAGAAGTACTCGGTGCCGCGGATCCGTTCCGTGCCGTTGACGTCGATGCCCTTGCGGACGCGAAGCCGGTCCTCGTCGGAGAGGTACGGGGAGGGCCGCCGCGGGTTCACGGCGACGGCGCGTTCCTGTTGTGTCCGCAGGATCTTCCTGTTCAGGCGCTTCAGGTGCGCGAACGGTAAGACGTTGATGGCCTCGCGGCCCGCGAGCACGTCCGCCTGATGCGCGAGTCCCTCCAGCGTTGCATGCTCGACCTGCCGGCGCGTGAGCACGGCGCCGACGACGAGCATCAGCCCGACCGAGAGTGCGACCACGAGCACGGTCGCCACGAACAGGTTCGTCCGCAGCGACCGGCGTCTGTTCATGTCACGGCCTTACGGTCTTGTACCCCGCGCCGCGTACGGTTCGGATCAGCTCCGGCTTGCCGAGCTTCCGCCGCAGCTGCGCGACGTGCACGTCGACCGTGCGCGTTCCGCCGGGGTAGGTCATCCCCCACACGCGGTCGAGCAACTGGTCGCGGCTGACCACGACGCCCGGATTCTCGAGCAGCGTCGCGAGTAGATCGAACTCCTTCGTCGTCAGCTCGACGGCGCGACCTTCGACGGAGACCTCGCGGGCATTGCGGTCGAGCACGACCTCTTCGAGCGTCAGCACGTCCTCCGCGCGCCGTCCGTCGGTGCGGCGAAGCACCGCCTTCATGCGGGCGACGAGCTCACGCGGCGAGAACGGCTTCGTCAGGTAGTCGTCGGCGCCGAGCTCGAGCCCCGCGACTCGGTCGGGTTCCTCGTCGCGCGCCGTCAGCATCAGGATCGGCACGTCCGAACGGCTGCGCACCAGCCGGGCCACGTCGAAGCCGTCGATTCCCGGCAGCCGGATGTCGAGGATGACGATCCGGATCTGATGCCGGCCCAGCTCTGCGAGCGCCTCCTCGCCGGAGCGGACCCAGACGACTCGCCAGCCGCTGCGCTCGAGGTAGCCACGCGTCATCGAGCCGATCGAGTGCTCGTCCTCGACGAGCAAGACGGTGCCCGAGTGCCGCCCGTTCGCGGCGGGATTACCGCTCATTTGCCGGTCGCGTAGACCTGGTCCGCCGGCTTGTCGCCGTCATGCATCGTCACAACCATCATGCCTCTCCGCAGCTGGAAGAAGGTTCCATTCTGCCCGTTGATCCTGACGTGAGCCGTCAGAGAGACGTCGATGGTCTGGTCGGTGCCGTCCGGTTCCCTCAGCGTCAGCGTCGACGCGCCGACCTGCTTGATGCGGCCGTGGTCGAGCCTGTAGTCATGAAGCGCCGTGTCCTGGAGCACGATCTCGGCCCGGACGAGCCGGGGGCCGAACAGCGTCGTCGAGAGCGACGTCGGGCACTTCGGCGCAACTCTGGTGCCGGCGAGGACGTTGGTCGCAGGCTGATCCCCGATATGCCAGACGGCGATCTGCATGCCCGCGCGGAGGCGCCGCAGCGTCGACGGCATGCCGTTGAGGACGACCTTCGCCGTCGAGGCCACCGAAACCGGCGTCTTGGTGCCGTCACGTTCGAGGAGCGTCAGCGAGCCCGCGGCGTAGCGCTTGGTGAGCTTGCCACGGTCGAGCCGGTAGTCGCGCTCGCCGCCCGTGCGCTTCACCACGACCTCGCCGCGGATCATCTTGGCGCCGAGCAGGTACTTCGTCATCGATGTCGGCAACGGGCCGCCCGGTCCGCGCGCAGCCACGGCGGTCGTCGCCAGCACCGCCGCGCACGCGAGCGCGATAATCCAAAGACCCCGTTTGGTCATGTTCTCATTGTCGCCGGGGACATCAGCATTCGTCGGGATCGATGTAAGACCGAGGTAAAAAGGCGCCGCAGAACCGGCCTTTAGGCCGGTTCTGCCCGCACTTGCGGCAGCTGCGGCACTGCGGCTAGGGCCACCAGCGCTGTGACCGTTCCGGCCACTGCAAAGGCGAGCTCGGTGCCTCCCGTAGCGGCCAGCCAGCCCGTCAGGATTCCGCCCAGCGGCGCTAGCCCGTTGAAGGCGAAGTAGTAGAAGCCGATCACGCGGCCGCGGAGGTGGTCGGGCGCGCAGAGCTGGAGCACGGCGTTCGAGTTCGCCGTGTAGAGCGTGAAGCACACGCCGGCGATGAAAAGGAGGACGATCGCGGGACCGAGCGTGTGCTGCGGCGCGAGCACGAGCTCGGCGATGCCGAGGCCGCCGGCGCCGGCGACGATCGCCTTCCAGCTGGCGCGGGAAAGCGCCGCCGAGAGAAGCCCGCCGACGAGCGCGCCCGCCCCGAAGCAGGCCGCGACCAGGCCGAAGACGCCGGGCCCCGATTCGAGCGTGTGGCGCGCGAGCACCGGCAGGAGGACGTTGAAGTTCATCGCGATCGTCGAGATCGCGACCAGCATCGTCAGGACGAGTCGCACGTGTGGGCTCTCGCGCGCGTACGAGACACCTTCGCGGAGGCCGCCGAGAAGCGTCGGCAGGTGCTCCGGCCGCGCGAAGGCGACGAGCCTGCTCGTGTCCATCAGGAGCAGCCCGCCGAGCACGGCGACGAAGCTTGCCGCGTTGATCGCGAAGGCCGGGCCGACGCCGAACGCTGCGATCAGGAGGCCGCCGATCCCCGGCCCGACGATCCGCGCGGCGTTGAAGAGCGAGGAGTTGAGCGCCACTGCGTTCGGCAGCTCGCCGCGGCCGACCATCTTGAAGGTGAGCTGCTGACGCGACGGCGCGTCGAGCACGAGGACGATCCCCGTCAGCACCGCGAGCGTGTAGACCATCCAGACCTGGACGACGCCGCCGAGCACGAGGCCTGCGAGCGTGGCCGCGATCACCATCCTGATCGCCTGTGTGACCACGACCGTCCGCCAGGTGTCGAGGCGGTCGACGATCACGCCAGCGAGCAGTCCCAGCACGCTGAAGGGAACGAACTGGCAGGCGGCCAGCAGTCCGACCGCGAACGCCGAGTGGGTCAGCGCGAGCACTAGCCACGCCTGCGCGACCTTGTCGATCCAGGTTCCCGTTTGCGAGATCGCCTGGCCGAGGAAGTACAGGCGGTAGTTCCGGTGGATACGAAGGCTCGCGAACGCACGGCGGTTGATGCTCAGCAGCGCCGCGGTCACTCGTCGATCAGCTCTTGCAGCGGTTCGATCGCAGCATCGACGGCAGCGAGCTCGTCCTCGGACAGCCCTCGGAGCCTCGCGGCCAGCCAAGCGGTGCGCCGTGACTTGACCGAGCGGAGGACCCGTTCGCCCTCGGGTGAGACACGCAGACCGATCCGGCGCCGGTCCCCCTCCGAAGGCTCGCGGAAGATCAGCCCCGCCTCCTCGAGCCGGCCGACGTACTTCGACATCCCGGGCGCCGACATCCGCTCGAGCTCGGCGAGCTCGCGAACGCCGATGCCGGGCCGGCGTTGGATCGTGAAGAGCAACGAGGCCTGCCCCCCGGTGAGCCCCAGGGAGTGGATCTCGCGACGCAGGTGCCGGTTCAGCTTCAAGAGAACCGGCCGGAGCCGGTTCGCGACGGTGACTGGGTCAGTCGTGGCGGCGGGGGCGAGAGCTGGCATAAACCGTTAACTAGGTTAACGATAGCGTGACGCCTTGTGTTAGGAGCGTGTAATTCGTCACGCGGGGCTCAGAGGCCGTGCGGGCTTTGCCCGTGCGGCCGCTTAACCCGGCTCAAGGTGACAGGTCCTTGGGTTCTCAGGCGGTCGGTTCTTGCGCGACCAAATCGACCGAGACGATCGTCTCGGGATTGATGTACCGGCCGCCAAAGAAAGGCCACTCGCCGGCGCCGCTCGTGAGGTCCGCTACGACGGCGAGAGCTAGGGCCGAGGCCTTGTCGGAGTCGTCGGCTTCGCCAGCCGTGATGAGGTCGCCGTTCGTGAGCCGGATGGCGACCGCGACGCACGTCGCCGCGGGAGGTGGAGCCTCCGGCTCAGGTGCTGCCCCCAGTAGAGGCGGCGGAGGAGCCTGGATCCCGTAAGCCGCGCGGAGCTCCGCGACCTCTTCGGCCGAGACCCAGCCGCGCTCGACGATGATGTCGAGCACGTGCTTGCCGGTCTCGAGCCGGTCGCGGTGCGCCTGAGCGAGCTGTCCCATCGTCAACTTGCCGGCCTCGACGAACTCGGTCTCCGGCGGCGGCCGGAGAGGAGCCGCTTCGTCGGCGACCTCGGCAGGGATCGGTTCGGGAACTTGAAGGGTCATTCGCCGCAGTGACGGAATACGCCGTTCCGTCGGCTCTCGTTATCGGCGATATCCCCGAGCAGTGCGTCCCTCTAAAGGTGGACTGTGCGTTTGGCGCGTCGGGAGGCGGCAAATAATCGTCCGAGATGCCACTTCTCCAGAGAGCCCCACGCCGCGCACGGAGGGTGGACCAGAAAACGGCAGGCCCGCCCGTCGTCGAGGAGGACCGGTACGTACCACCGCGGCGTCCGCCGGTCCCTGAGATCTGGCCGTGGCTGCTGCTGTTCCTTTTGCTCGTAATCGGCGGCCTACTCGCGGCCTACTTCTTGACGCGCGACCACAAGCACCATGCCGCGGGTTCGGTGGCCGTGCCCGCAGTCGTGGGGATGAAGCAGAACGACGCTGCTCGCCGTCTGAACGAGCGCGGTCTCGTTCCCGTGGTAACGGCGAAGGTGAGCAAGTCCCCGGCCGGAACCGTGCTCGCGCAGGATCCTGGGGGCGGGACGGACGTGGCTCCACACTCGCGCGTAGGGCTGTCCGTCGCGGCGCTATCGCTGGCTCAGGTTCCGGACCTGGTCGGATCGAAGACCTCAGCGGCCCTCGCTCGTCTACAGGCGGCGGGACTGACGGGGCAGGTGACGACGGTTCCCGCGCAGGCTGCGGCCGGCGTCGTAGTCGCCGAGAGCCCGGCGGCGGGCGCGAAAGTCGCCAAGAGCTCGACGGTCTCGCTGAAGGTCTCGAAAGGTCCGGCGACGGTGCCGGACGTCCGCGGCCAACTCGCCGCCGATGCCAAGGGAGCGCTGCGGACGGCCGGACTCGTGCCGGTGGAGTTCCAGGTACCGGGTATCCAGCCGAAGGGCACGGTGACTGCCCAGAAGCCGCTCCCGAACGCGACGGTCCCGCGCGGGTCGAAGGTTCGGATCAACGTCTCCACGGGCTCGACGGGCGGGGGTGGTGGCGGCGCCGGAACCACGACGACCTCGGCTCCGGCTCCTCAGAAGGTGACCGCGCCGAACGTGGTCGGGATCCAGCAGAGCGCCGCGCAGCGCCGGCTCCACGATGGCGGGTTGCGCGCGCGGGTCAAGTACGTGCCCTCGAGTCGGCCGGCGGGCGTCGTTACCGGGCAGAACCCTGGGGGCGGCACGATGGTGAAGAAGGGCTCGACAGTCCTTCTCGCAGTCTCGCGTGGGCCGAATCCGACTCTCACCGTCGTTCCGGACGTGGCCGGAAAGACTCAGCAGGCGGCGACGACCACACTCCAGAACGCAGGTTTCAAGGTTCAGGTGCTCACGGCAAAGCCAGCGAATCCCAGCCAGAGCGGCAGGGTCGTCGACGAGCAGCCGGCGGGCACCACCCGCGCGCCCGAAGGCTCGACGGTGACGATGTACGTCGGCTCGGCTTGAGTACGCACTACGGCTCGCAGGTCTCGTCGGCCACAGGGTCGGACGGCAGCCGGTCGAGGAGCCCGGCCAGCGTCTCCAGCTCGTCGCACGAGAAGCGGTCGCCGAAGAGTTCACGGATGCCGCCGACGTGCGTCGGTGCGGCGTCGCGGAGCTTCTCGTAGCCCGCGTCGGTGAGTACGGCGTACGTCGCGCGCGCGTCGCTCTCGTCGGCCGCGCGGTCGACGTAGCCCGCGCGCTCGAGGCCGTCGAGCAGCCGCGTGATCCCCGACGCCGTCAGCAGGACGCTTCCGGCCAGGTCTACTCGACGCAGGCGTCGGTCCGGTGCGTGCGCCAGATGCAGGAGAACCTCGTAGGCGTTCAGGGTCAGCCCGTGCGTGGCCTGGAGGTCGCTGCTGAACCGGCGCGTCAACGTGGCATGCGCGCGCAGGAGCTTCGCCCACGCCTGGACTTCGGGCGTCTGGCTGGCGGCACGGGGCTCGACGCGTTGAGCGCTCACGGCGTTCGACATTACAGCCCGCGGTGCAGGTTCTCGACGGCGCGCGCGAGGATGTCGCGCAGGGCCAGTTGGTCTTCCTCGTCGAGGGCGGCGATCGCGGCCGGAGGCTGGGTCATCAGCTCCACGACCTGCTCGCGGAGCTTCATCCCCTTCGGTGTGATCGTGAGCGCTTTGACGCGGCGGTCGCCCGCGGCGCTCTGTCGTCGAACGAGTCCGCGCGTTTCGAGACGGTCGGCGATCCCGGTGACGTTGGAGGCGTCGCAGAAGAGGCGTTCAGCGAGCGCGCTCATCGGCATCGGCGTCTCAGGATCGAGCAGGCGGAGCGCGTGCGCCTGGGAAAAGCTGAGCCCGAGCTGCGCCAGCTCGGCGCCGACCTTCGTCCGGTGCGCCATTCCGAGCTCGAAGAAGTACTTCTGCGCCTCCTGCGCGGGGCTCGGCCTCGATTTCGCCTGCACGGCCATTACCACCCCCATGTTACTTGAACTAGTAGGTATTTGACAACCTCAAGTATTTCGCTAACGTACGGCGTCGTGAGCGCCTACGCGATAGAGGCGAGCGACCTCGTCAGGGAGTTCAAGAACGGCCCGCGCGCTGTCGACGGGATCGACCTGGGCGTCTCCTCCGGCGAGATCTACGGCTTCCTCGGGCCGAACGGCGCCGGCAAGTCGACGACGGTCCACATGCTGACGACCCTCCTGCCACCGACGTCCGGCAGCGCCCGCGTCGCCGGCTACGACGTGGCGACGGAGGGCGCGCACGTGCGCGCCGCGATCGGCGCGGCGCTGCAGGAGGCTGCGCTCGACCCGCTTCTGACCGGCCGCGAGCACCTTCGCCTACAGGCTTCGCTGCAGGCGCTGCCGCGCGGCGAGCGGAACCAGCGCGCCGACGAGCTGATCGCACGTGTCGGCCTCTCGCATGCCGCCGACCGAAAGGTGCGCGGCTACTCGGGCGGCATGAAGCGGCGGCTCGACCTCGCGATGGCGCTTGTCCACCGACCGAGCGTGCTCTTCCTCGACGAGCCGACGACCGGCCTCGACATCCAAAGCCGCACGGCTCTCTGGGACGAAGTCGCGAGGCTTGCGCGCGACGACGGCGTGACGGTCTTTCTGACGACGCAGTACCTCGAGGAAGCCGACGTCCTCGCAGACCGTGTCGGGATCATCGACCACGGCCACATAGTCGCGGAGGGGACGACCGGTGAGCTCAAGGCGCAGGTCGGCAGGCCGACCGTCGAGGCGATCCCCGACGACCCGGAAGAGGCCGGGAAGCTGGCCGAGGTCCTCGCCCGCTTCGGCGACCCGTGCGGGTCGGTCAAGGGCGTCGCGGTTCGGCTGCGCCCCGGCGATACCGACCTCGCCGACATCGTTCGGGCGCTCGACGGCGCCGGCATCGAGGTCGAGAACCTGCAGATGCACCAGCCGACGCTCGACGACGTCTTCCTCGCCAAGACCGGCCGCTCGCTCGAAGGCGCCGGCGACGAGGAGGAACCGCCGCCGCCGCGCGGCGAGCTGGCCGCCGAACCAGCGTGAGCGTTCTCGCAGACCAGGTCTACTTGCTCGCTCGGCGTTCTGTCGTGCGGACGGCACGCCAGCCGGCGAACGTGATCGCGCCGCTCGTCTTTCCGATGTTGCTGCTCGCGGTCAACTCGGGCGGCCTGAAGGCCGAGACGCGCCTGCCGGGCTTCCCGACGACCTCGTTCGTCGCGTTCGCGCTCGCCGTGCCGTTCATCCAGGGCGCGCTCTTCGCGACCATGAACGCCGGCACCGACCTTGCGCGGGACATCCAGACCGGCTTCCTCAGCCGGCTCTCGCTGACCCCGATGCGCGGAATCGCGCTGCTCGCAGGCCAGCTCGGCGGTGTTGTCACGATGGGGGTCGTGCAGGCCGCCGTTTACCTGAGCGTCGGCCTGATCGTCGGGGTGCGGCTGGCGTCGGGCCCGGCCGGGGTCGTCGTGCTATTCGCACTCATGATCCTCGTCTCGCTCGGCTTCGGCGCCCTCGGC
>JBKOUJ010000114.1:0-12790 GCA_046723355.1 Actinomycetota bacterium
CGTCCAAGCCGACGCACGGCTCGAACGGGTCCGCGCGTTCGTCAAGGTGCAGGACGGCTGCAGCTTCTCGTGCAACTTCTGCGTCGTGCCGCTCGTGCGCGGGCGTTCTCGCAGCCGCCGCGCCGCGGCCGTGCTGGGCGAGATCCGGCGCCGAGTCGCCCAGGGCCACCCCGAGGTCGTCTTAACCGGGATCAACCTCGGCTGCTACCGCGACCGCGAGGCCGGCTTCACTCTTGCGCGCCTCGTCCGCGAGGCGGGCCAGATACCCGGGCTCGCCCGGTTGCGCCTCTCCTCGATCGAGGTCAACCACGTGAACGACGAGCTCGTCGCCGCGCTTCGGGAGACGCCGACGCTCGCCCGCCATCTGCACGTCCCGCTCCAGTCCGGCGACGACCGCGTCCTGAGGGCGATGGCCCGGCGCTACACGAGCAACACCTACCTGCGACGTCTCGCCGGGCTCGAGGACTTCAACCTGACCAGCGACGTGATCGTCGGTTTTCCCGGCGAGGACGAGCTCGCCTTCAGACGGACGCTCCGAGTCGTGCGCCTCGCGCAGATCACCAAGGTCCACGTCTTTCCCTACTCGCCGCGACCGGGCACGCGGACCGCGGACGCGGATCCGGTCCCGGCGGCGATCAAAAAGGAAAGGAGCGCCCGGCTGCGGGCGGCGTCGCATGAGGCCTGTCTCGAGCGCTGGCGCTCCAAGCTCGGCACGGAGGACGTGGTGCTCGTCGATCGGCCCGGCCGCGGCTATGGCGACGACTACTCGCCGTGGCTCGTCGAAGCGCCGGTGGGCGAGCTTGTCCGGGTGAGAGCGGCGGCCGTCTCGGAGGAGGGGATTCTCGCTGCCTGAAGACTGCCTCTTCTGCAACCTGTACAGGGAGGGTGACCACGTCCGAGCCGCGGACGGCTTCGTCGCGATCAAGGACATCAAGCCACGCGCGGACGTCCACCTGCTGGTGATTCCCGAGCGGCACGTGACGAGTTTTCGGGAGATCGGCGAGTTCGAGCCGGACGAGGCCAAGCGGATGCTCGAGTTCGTCGCTGAGACTGCGCGTGAGGCCGGGCTCGAGGACTACCGCGTCGTCGTGAACGTCGGCGAGGGCGCAGGACAGACGATCTTTCACCTGCATTGGCACCTGCTCGGCGGGCGTGCCGCGGGGTTGCCCTAATGAGCCTGATCGCGCGGCTCGAGGACGAGCTCAAGCAGGCGATGGTCGCGCGCGATGAGCCGCGCCGAGACGCACTCCGGCTGATCCTGTCGAGTCTCCGGTCGGCCGAGAAGGAGCTTCAGCGCCCCCTCCACGACGATGAGGAGCTGCAGGTGCTGCAGCGCGAGCGGAAGCGCCGCATCGAGGCCGCCGAGGCGTTTCGGGGAGGCGGGCGCGAGGAGCAGGCACAGCGCGAGGAAGAGGAGCTCGCCGTACTCGAGGAGTTCATGCCGGCGCCGCTCTCCGAGGAGGAGCTCGAGGAGATCATCGACGACGCGATCGCGGAGGTCGGCGCGACGAGCATCCGCGACCTCGGCCGCGTGATGGCAGACGTGATGCCGCAGGTCTCCGGCCGAGCCGATGGGTCGGTTGTCAGCCAGCTCGTCCGCGAGAAGCTGGCCTGACGCGCGGGCGCGCGAAGCCGCGAGCTCGGTACGAGGCGGTCGCCGCGACGGACGAGTACGCATAGCCGCCCCTTTTAGGTTGGGGCGCGCGCGTGCCCCCACCCTCTAAATGGGTGGGGCTTCACCCTCCTCCCTCGTCCTCGACGCTACCGCGCACACGCGCGCGCAGGAGTGACGAAGCCGCGCCGATTGTGGAACTTTTGCCCACCTGGGAGGGCTCGGGCCGCGGTGGCGAGGCGATGCCGCGGGCGGCCGACGCCGGCAGGTGGTCCCTACACTGAGCCCCGGTGCAGGAGGTTTTTACGGTCTCAAACGAGGTCGCGGCCGAGCTCGCGACGATCGGCGACGGCGTGCTCGGCGCCCTTCGGGAACGGCTCCGCTGCACGATCATGCTGCGCGGGAACCGGCTCACGATCGAGGGCGACGAGCCACACGTCGAGCAGGCGCGGGCCGTCGTCGACGAGCTCGCCGATCTCGTCGAGGGCGGCCACGACATCAGCCCGACGACCGTCGATGCGGTCGTGTCCGCCCTCGAGCAGACGGAGGACATCCGCGAGGTCTTCGACGACGTCGTCTGGCGCCACCGCGGTAAGAAGATCGCGCCGAAGACGGTCACGCAGAAGCGCTACGTCGACTCGATCCGCAACCACACGGTGACGTTCGGGATCGGCCCGGCCGGCACAGGCAAGACGTACCTAGCCATGGCGCTCGCGGTCGCGGCTCTCTCGAACCGGGAGGTCGGGCGGATCATCCTGACGCGGCCGGCCGTGGAGGCCGGCGAGCGACTCGGCTTTCTGCCGGGAACGCTGCTCGAGAAGGTCGACCCCTACCTGCGGCCGCTCTTCGACGCGCTCTACGACATGCTCGAGCCTGATCGGCTGACCGCGCACATGGAGAAGGGCGTCATCGAGGTCGCCCCGCTCGCGTTCATGCGCGGACGAACGCTGAACGACTCGTTCATCATTCTCGACGAGGCGCAGAACACCAGCCCGGAGCAGATGCAGATGTTCCTGACGCGGCTCGGCTTCGGCTCGAAGGTCGTCGTGACCGGAGACGTTACGCAGATCGACCTGCCGCGCGAGCAGGCCTCGGGCCTGATCCAGGTGCAAGAGATCCTCGGCTCGCTGGACGGTGTCGCCTTCGTTCGCTTTGGGCACGAGGACGTGGTCCGTCACAAGCTCGTGCAACGGATCGTGGAGGCCTACCGGCTGCACGCGGAGGAGACCGGCACCGAGCGGAGCAGATAGGAAGGTGATCGCCATCGAGGTCTCGAATCGCAGCGGCGTCGAGGTGGACGCCGACGGTGCGAGCGCGCTCGCGCGCAAGGTGCTCGCGTGCGAGGGCGTCGCGGAGGGCGAGCTCGGCCTCATCTTCGTCGGGCCTGACGAGATCAGGGCGCTCAAGCACGAGCACCTCGGGATCGATGAGCCGACCGACGTTCTCTCGTTCCCGATCGACCGGCGCGGAGGCCTGCCGGCAGGGGTGCCACGCCAGCTCGGCGACGCGATCATCTGCCCGCAGGTGGTGGGGGAGGCGTGGCAGCAACCGCTCGTGCATGGGCTCCTGCACCTGCTCGGGTACGAGCACGGCGCTGAGATGGCAGCGAAGGAGCGGTCGTGGCGCGCCTGACGCTTCCCGGATCGCGGCTGCGAGGCAGTGGCGACGGCACCGTTCAGCGGGACCGTCTACGGAGGCCGCTGCGCCGGCCGCCGTCGATCTTCGAGAGCTTCAACTTCGCCGTCGAGGGCATCATCCATGTGCTCCGCACTCACAGGAACATGCGTGTGCACTTCGCGGTCGCGATCGTCGTGCTCGTCGCGGCGGTGTGGGTCGGTGTCTCGAAGCTCGAGCTGATCGCCCTCCTGCTCGCGATCGCCTTCGTCTTCATCACCGAGATGATCAATTCGGCGCTCGAGCAGGCGATCGACGTGGCGACCACCTCGTTCGATCCACTTGCCAAGCTCGCCAAGGACGTCGCGGCGGGCGCGGTGCTGATCGCGACGGTGAACGCGGTCGCGATCGGTTACCTAGTCTTCGCCGGCGAGGTTTCGGAGCGAAGCACGAGCCTGCTCGACCGGCTCCGCGACGCGCCGGCGAACCTGACTCTCATCGCACTCGTCCTGACGATTCTGATCGTGATCGCGACGAAGGCGTATACGGGGAGCGGGACGCCGTTGAGGGGCGGTCTGCCGTCGGGGCATGCGGCGCTCGCCTTCGCGGGCTGGATGGCTGCGACGTACGTCGTCGGCGCCCAGCACCGCTTCCTGATCTCCTCGATCGCGTTGCTGATGGCGTTTCTCGTCGCGCAGACGCGGATCGAGGCAGGCGTCCACTCGACGCTCGAGGTTGCCTACGGTGGCCTGCTCGGGGCACTCGTCACGCTCGCGATCTTCCAACTCTTTTGATGAGCGACGAGCTTCTCGAGCGCGCACGAGCCGCGGCCACGCATGCCTACGCGCCGTACTCGAACTACCTGGTCGGCGCCGCTGTTCGCACGCAGGACGGGCGCATTTACGAGGGCGTCAACGTCGAGAACGCCGCGTATCCGCTCGGAATCTGCGCCGAGCGCACCGCGATCGCCCGCGCGGTCGTCGACGGGTGCCGCCCCGGCGACCTCGCCGAGATCGCGATCACGGCCTCGCCTTGCGGCGGCTGCCGACAATGGCTGCACGAGTTTCAGATCGAGCGCGTGACGTTCCCGAATGCGAGGGGGGAAGTCGTTTCGTTCACGCCGCCTGAGCTGCTTCCAGAGACTTGGGATCTGCCTGCGTGAGCAATCGTTCCTGTTCGGTCTCAGTCCGACACGCTTCCGTCGCCCGCGCGATCGCATTTCAGCGGTATCGTCGACGGCGAGGGAGGAGGGAGGAGCCCCACCCAGATAAGGGTCGGGGTGCGGGTCGCGGGCGCCGCGCCGCGCTCACGTGAGGAGCGGGTTCATCGCGGTCGCCGGGCGGCCTAACGTTGGCAAGTCGACGCTCGTGAATGCGCTCGCGGGCGGCAAGGTCGCGATCGTCTCGGACAAGCCGCAGACGACTCGTCGGCGGATCTTCGGGATCGCGAACGGCGGCGGTTACCAGCTCGTCCTTGCCGACCTGCCCGGATTCCAGCGGCCTCGCGATCCGCTGACCGAGCGCATGCAGCGCACGGTCGACCAGGCCTTCGACGATGTCGACGGCATCCTCTTCGTCCTCTCCGCGCGCGAGCGAATCGGCGCAGGCGACCGCTTCATTGCCGACCGCGTCTTCTCGCTCGGCCCGCCCGTGGTGATCGCGCTCAACAAGGTCGACCGGCTGAAGCCCGGCCACATTGCGAGTCAGATGCAGAGGGCCTCGCAGCTCGGTGACTTCCACGCTCTCCACCCGGTGAGCGCCGTGACCGGCGACGGCGTCAGCGAGCTTCGCCAGGAGCTGGTCGACCTGCTGCCGGAAGGACCGCTCTATTACCCGGCCGACCAGCGCACGGACCTCTCGCAGGAAGAGCAGATCGCCGAACTGATTCGCGAGAAGGCCCTGCAACTGACTCACGACGAGGTTCCGCACGCGATCTCCGCCGAGGTCGACGAAGTCGATGAGAAAGTCGTCCGCGGGACCCTCTTCGTCGAGACCGAGTCCCAGAAGCAGATCGTCGTCGGTCGCGGCGGCTCGGTGGTCAAGCAGATCGGCACGCGCGCGTCCCGAGATCGAGCTCCTGCTCGGCCGGCCGATCTACCTCGAGCTTCAGGTGAAGACCCGTCCGAGATGGCGCCGCGACGCGGCGATGCTGGAGCGGCTCGGCATTTGAGCGGGCTGCTGGCGCTCTTCGACCTCGACGGGACCCTCTTTCTCACCCACGATCCGTTCAGCGGCCGGGCCCTACGCGCAACGCTGGAGGAGGTCTACGGCATCGAGGTCGCCGCGAACGCGCCCGACAACGTCGAACATCGCGGCCTGAGCGCGCAGCGGATCGCGCGCAACCTGCTCCGCGCCGCAGGCTTGAGCGACGCCGACATCGACGACCGATTGCCGTCGTGGTGCTCGCGCTACGCAGAGCGCTACCTCGAGCTGCTCGCCGCCTCCGACACAAGCGACTGGCAAGCGCGCCCGGGCGCAGCCGAGGGGGCTGGCACGGCTGGAGGCGGCGGGCGTCCGCCTCGCCCTCGTCACAGGCAATCCGGAGCCGGTCGCGCGGGCCCGCCTCGAGGGGCTCCGGCTTGCCGGCTTCTTTCCGGCGGGTCAGGGCGCCTTCGGGTGCAAGGCCGAGGAACGGACGATCCTGCTCGAGCTCACCCGGCGCCGCGCCGGAGACTGGCCGGCCGAAAGAACGGCCGAAGTCGGCGACACACACGAGGACGTCGCGACGGCCAAAGGCCGTCGGGATCCACTCGATCGCGGTTGCCTCGGCACGCGGCGACCTCGGCGAGCTCAGGGATGCGGACGCGCTCGTCGGCGACATGGACGGAATCGTCCAGGCGTTGCTTGCGCTTACCAAATAACCCCGCGGTGCGTAGTAGCGGGCAAGCCAGCGCCACAGCCCGTCCAGGTCGGGGAAGAGAACGCGCTCGGTGATGTTCGCCTGGTCGAGCTTGTCGCGGACCTCCCACTTGGGTTCCGCGGGGATCACGAGCCGCCGCGCGAGCGCCGGTCGCGGTTCGAGCCACTCGTCCAGCCGGGCCTCGGCCCGCGACATCAGCGAGAAGAGCGCGTACTGGTTGACGATCCGCTCGTTCAGGGAGGGTGGCTCGAGGAAGAGCACGTAGTCGTCTTCGACGAGATCCCCGAGCTCGCGCAACCCTCCGCCGGCATCGTCGAGCAGCTCCGCGGTCACACGACGCCTCGCGGTCGAAGAGCTCGAGCCGCGAGGTCGCGAAGTGCGTCGCGATGTACGGCGAGTAGGTCCAGTCGAGCAGGCGTGTCGGAAGGCCGCGGTGCTGGGCGAGCGCAAGCCAGTTGCAGACGGAGTCGAACGGGACGTCCTCGCGCTGCGCGTACTTCCGGAAGTTCGGGAGCAGGTGCAACTCCACGATCCCAGCGTCGCCGCCGAGTCGCAGCAGGCTCGTTCGCAGATCCTCGGCCACGTCGTTTCGCCCCCGGTAGGCGAAATCCGAGCGGAATCGACGCAGCTCGGGATGCCAGGAATCGGCGAAAAGCTGGTCTTGCAGCTCGGCCCAGCCCGTGACGCGGATCTCCTCCACGGCGGTTCGTTTGCCCTTCGGACGAGGGCTACACTCACCCCATGTCGCAGGCGCCTGCTCTTCCGACCGGCTTCGAGCTCCCGCTCGAGCCCAGGCTTCCTCGCATCGGCTCGATCGACCAGGTCGCGGTCGAAGCGCGGGCGACCGACCTCTCCCGCCGCTCGATCAAGCGCGAGGCGAAGCTGTTTGCGCTCGACCTAGCCGTGCGGATGATGGACCTGACCACGCTCGAAGGTGCCGACACGCCCGGCAAGGTCGCCGCGCTCGCTTCGAAGGCGATCCGCCCGGACCCATCGGATACGAGCGTCCCGTCGGTCGCCGCAGTTTGCGTCTACCCGAACCTGGTCCAGACCGCGCGCGAGCGCGTCGCAGGAAGCGGGGTCAAGGTCGCCTCCGTCGCGACCGCGTTCCCGTCCGGCCAGAGCCCGACCGACCTCAAGGTCGCCGAGGCGCGACGCGTCGTCGAGCTCGGAGCCGACGAGGTCGACATGGTGATCGACCGCGGAGCCTTCCTCGCCGGCCGCTACGCGAAGGTCTACGACGAGATCGTCCAGGTCAAGGAGGGAGTCGGCGACAAACACCTGAAGGTGATCCTCGAGACGGGCGAGCTCGGGACGTACGACAACGTCCGCCGAGCGTCGTTGCTCGCGATCGCCGCTGGCGCCGACTTCATCAAGACCTCGACCGGGAAGCTCTCGACCTCGGCGACGATGCCCGTGACCCTGGTCATGCTCGAAGCGATCCGGGACGTCTTCGAGGAGACGGGGCGCCGCGTCGGCATGAAACCCGCCGGCGGGATCAGGAACGCCAAGCAGGCGGTGCAGACGCTCGTCCTCGTCCACGAGACGCTCGGGCTCGACTGGCTGACGCCGGACCTATTCCGGTTCGGCGCCTCGTCGCTCCTGAACGACGTGCTGATGCAGATCCGCAAGGAGAAGACCGGGCGCTACCAGTCGCCCGACTACTTCACCATCGATTAGATGAGCGAGCTGGAACACCGAGGCGACCGCGCGCCGATCCCCTCTGCCTGGGAGTACGCGACCGCTCCTGAATCGCGCGAGATCGTCAAGCTCCAGGAGCGCTACGGCATCTTCGTCGGCGGCGCGTTCGTCGAGCCGCGCTCCGGCGAGTACTACGAGACGCTCGACCCCGCGAGCGAGGAGCCGCTCGCGGAGATCCCGCAGGCGGGCCCGAAGGACGTGGCGCTCGCCGTTGAAAGCGCGCGCGACGCGTTCGAGAACGGTTGGTCGGCGGCGAGCCCTGCCGAGCGCGCGAAGTACCTGTTCCGGATCGCGCGGATCCTCCAGGAGCGCTCGCGCGAGTTCGCGGTCCTGGAGACCCTGAACGGCGGCAAGCCGATCCGCGAGTCGCGCGACGTCGACCTGCCGCTCGCTGCGGCGCACTTCTTCTACTACGCCGGCTGGGCCGACAAGCTCGAGTACGCGTTTCCTCATCGGCGCCCGCAGCCGCTCGGCGTCGCGGGGCAGATCATCCCCTGGAACTTCCCGCTGCTGATGCTGGCCTGGAAGATCGCGCCGGCCCTGGCCGGGGGGAACACGGTCGTGCTGAAGCCGGCAGAGACGACGCCGCTTTCGGCGTTGCTGTTCTGCGACGTCCTCCGCCAGGCGGAGCTGCCGCCGGGCGTGGTCAACATCGTCACGGGCGACGGCGCGACCGGCGCCGCGATCGTCAAGTCCGAGGTCGACAAGATCGCCTTCACGGGCTCGACCGAGGTCGGCAAGGCGATCCAGCGCGAGCTCGCCGGCACCGGCAAGAAGCTGACGCTCGAGCTCGGCGGCAAGGCCGCGAACATCATCTTCGACGACGCCGCGCTCGACCAGGCTGTCGAGGGGATCATCAACGGGATCTACTTCAACCAGGGCCACGTCTGCTGCGCCGGCTCGCGGCTGCTCGTCCAGGAGTCGATCTACGAGCCGTTGATCGACAAGCTCAAGCGGCGCCTCGCGACCCTCCGCGTCGGCGACCCCCTCGACAAGAATACGGACGTCGGCGCGATCAACTCGCGCCAGCAGCTGGACAAGATCGAGGAGCTCGTGGCGGCGGGCCAGGAGGAGGGGGCCGAGATCTACCAGCCCCCGTGCCGGCTTCCCGAGAAGGGCTACTGGTTCGCGCCGACGGTGTTCACGAACGTCGCGCAGAGCTACCGAATCGCGCAGGAGGAGATCTTCGGCCCCGTGCTCTCCGTACTCACCTTCAGGACGCCGGACGAGGCCCTCGAGAAGGCCAACAACACGCCGTACGGGCTTTCCGCCGGCGTCTGGACCGAGAAGGGGTCGCGGATCCTCTGGATGGCCGAGCGGCTGAAGGCCGGCGTGATCTGGGCGAACACCTACAACCGCTTCGACCCGGCCTCGCCTTTCGGCGGCTACAAGGAATCCGGCTTCGGCCGCGAGGGCGGGCTCCACGGGCTCGAGCCGTACCTCGACTTCGAAGGCGCGGAGGTTTCGGGTGGCTGACCGGGGGCCCGGCCGGCTGCCGGTCAAGAAGACGTACAAGCTGTTCGTCGGCGGCGAGTTCCCGCGCTCCGAGTCCGGCCGCACCTACGAGGCCGAGGGCCAGAACGTCGCGCGTGCGTCGAGGAAGGACGTCCGCGACGCCGTTCGTGCTGCGCGCGGCGCGCAGGGGATGTGGGCTTCGATGACCGCCTACAACCGCGGCCAGGTGCTCTATCGGGTCGCTGAGATGCTCGAGGCGCGGACGCGTGAGTTCGCCGAGCTGACAGGCGACGAGGCGGAGGTGAACGCGGCCGTCGATCGCTTCGTGTGGTACGCAGGGTGGGCCGACAAGCTGGCGCAGGTGCTCGGCTCCGCAAATCCGGTCGCGGGCCCGTACTTCAACTTCACGGTTCCGGAGCCGACGGGCGTCGTCGGCGTACTGGCGCCCGAGGAGCCGCCGCTGCTCGGCCTGGTTTCGCGGCTGGCGCCGGTGCTAGTGGGCGGCAACGCGGCCGTCGTCGTGGCATCCGAGTCCCGGCCGCTCGCGGCGATCGAGCTCGCCGAGGTGCTCGCGACGTCGGACGTTCCCGGCGGCGTCGTCAACGTGCTGACGGGATTCCGAAGCGAGCTCGCGCCCGTGCTCGCCGGCCACATGGACGTGAACGCATTGGACGTGACGGGCGCGGACGGCGAGGTCCCGGAGCTCGAGCGGCTCGCGGCTGAGAACGTCAAGCGTGTGGTCCATGGGTCCACCGACGGTCAGAGCCCCTGGGAGATCGCCGGCTTCTTGGAGCTCAAGACTGTCTGGCACCCAATGGGCGTCTGATCCGGCCTTGTCGTGTGTGGCCGAGCCCCGAGGCGTACCCAGCCTCCTCCCCGCTGCGAGCCTAACTGCGAAATTCGCGCACGTGGGTGACGCGATCGTGGAAAATCTGTGCCGGTGAACGGGGGGCGGCGCTTCAGCCAGGCGATCTCCGAGGGGGACGGGATCTCATTGATCGCGCCGGTCTCGACGTCCGAGGATGCGGCTCGCGTCGAGGCTGAGGGCGCCGAGGCTGTGCTCGTCGCGGCCGGCGACGGCAATGCGATCGCACAGATTCGGGCCGCGACGAGCTTGCCCGTGCTCCTGGCATGGCCCGGCGAGCGCGGCATCCCGCACCCCGACGCCGACGCTTGTGTCCTCGACGTCGGCGAGGACCTCGAGTCGCTCGCCCGCCTGATGGCGGAGCTCGGCGAGACGTACGAGCTGGCTTTCCGGATCGACGACGAAGACCGGCTCGAGAGCGCGCTCGAGGAGCTCGATCCCGAAATCTTCGTGCTCGCGGCGCCGGAGACCGACGGTGAAGAGGCACTCGAGCGGGTGCTCGACCTGCTGCCGGACGTCCCCGCCGGCAAGCTCGCGATCGCCGAGCTGGCCGCCTCGAGCCGCGATGACGTCGGCGCGCTGGAGCGCGCGGGCTTCGACGGCGTGATCGTCGACACACGCAGCGTCGCCGAGCTGATCGGCGACGCGCCGCCGGACGTCTGACGAACTAGCTACGCAATAGCGGGCAGGTCAGGCAGGTCGGCCCGCCGTCGCCTTTCGAGAGCTCGGGCCCTTCGTAGACGAGCACCTCCACGCCGGCCCGCTCGAGCCGACGGCGGGTCTCGGGATTGCCGTCGACCACGAGCGCGACCCGCGGAGCCAGCGCGAGCACGTTCGCCCCCAGCGTCTCGAACTCATCGTCCGGGACCGGAACGATCTCGACCGAGCGCTCCGCCAGGAGCTGGACGAGCCGCACCGGAAGCAAGGGCGGGTAGGCAACGACTAGGTCGGCATCGAGCGGGCTCAGCAGCGAGAGCAGGTGCATGACCTCGTCAGCGCCGTGCCAGTGCGGCAGATCGAACACCAGCGTCTCGAGGCCCGTGTCGCGTTCGAGCGCTCGGACACAGTTCGAGCTCGTGCGGTACCCCTGCCCCGCGAGCAGCGTCCGCTCGTCGAGTCGGATCAGGTCGCCGCCCTCTGCGAGCGCGGGTTTCCCGAGCCGTCCGGCGATCGGCACGCCGGCGCGCTCGAGATCCACGCCGACCGCGTCCGGCTCGCCGCCTCGGCCCTCTTTCCTGGGCCTCAGCAGGATTGCGCCGTCGTCCGTGATCAGGACCGGGTCGTAGACGTAGATCGCATCGGGATCGCCCGGAACCGGCGTCTCGGCGAGCACGACCTCGGCACCCGCGCCGGCAAGCAGATCGCAGAGCGCTTCGTGCTCGCGGGCGATCGAAATCGGATCGGGCGGGGCGCGCCAGCCGTATTCGCGCCATAAGCGAAGGTCGTCCGCACGAGGCGCGCGCACCAAGACCCGGCGCAGCGGCGCGGTCATGTTGTTCAGCCCGTACGTACGTACGCTCGCAGTCGCGCTCACAAAGCGACCCTACCTTCGCCTTCAGTGCACGAGTCGTTCGCCACCGTGCCCGGCTTTGCCGGGGGACGGTTTTGAGAGAGCTCCCGTGCAGCTCGCCTTCGCCTTCAAGTCGTCATGGCGCCGGCGCAGCCGGCGCCGGACTTGAAGGCGAAATTATCCGAAGAACGCTCGCGCCACGTCGTACCACTCCGGCGGCACGGTCTTGAGCTCGGCGGTTGCGTCCCGCAGCGCGACGTCGACGATCCGGTCGCCCTGCAGCGAGGCCATGCGCCCGAACTTCCCCTCCTGAGCGAGGTCGGCCGCCTTCAGCCCGAAGCGCGTTGCGAGGACGCGGTCCCGCGGCGTCGGCGAGCCCCCGCGCTGCACGTGGCCGAGCACGGTCACCCGCGTCTCGAAGCCGGTCCGTTCCTCGATCTCGCGCGCGAGCGCGTCGCCGACGCCGCGCTGGGAGAGCCGGATGTGTCCGAACTGGTCCTGGTCGCCTTCGTCGGCGAGCCCCTCGAGTTCGTAGCCCTCCGAGACGACGACGATCGAGAAGTCCTTGCCGCGCTCGTGCCGGCGGCGGATGTCGTCGCAGGCCTCGTCGATCGAGATCGGCTGCTCCGGGATCAGGATCACGTCAGCGCCGCCGGCTATCCCGCTCATGACCGCAATCCAGCCTGTGTTCCGGCCCATGACCTCCACGACCATGACGCGGTTGTGCGACTCGGCGGTCGTGTGCAGGCGGTCGATCGCCTCGGTTGCGATGAAGACGGCGGTGTCGAACCCGAACGTGTAGTCGGTGCCGCTGAGGTCGTTGTCGATCGTTTTCGGAACCCCGACGACGGGAAAACGGTGCTCCTCGGACAGCCGGCTCGCAACGCCGAGCGTGTCCTCGCCGCCGATCGCAACGAGCGCGTCGAGCCCGGACTGCTCGAACGTCTCGAGGACCCTGTCGACGCCTCGGTCGAGCTTGTACGGATTCGTCCGGGTCGAGCCGAGAATCGTCCCACCGCGGGGCAGGATCCCTGAGATCTCTCGCGGTCCCAGCGGCTCCAACTCGTTGTCGACGAGCCCCCGCCAGCCGTCTCGGACGCCCACGACCTCGTGCCCACGCTGAAAGGACCGCCGTCCGACGGCGCGGATGACCGCGTTCAACCCAGGGCAATCG
>JBKOUJ010000017.1:0-1547 GCA_046723355.1 Actinomycetota bacterium
GTAGTAGTCGTTCAGCAGCTCGATCGTCTCGGCGGGCTCGCGCGCTTCCGCGATCGTCGTGAACGAGCGGATGTCGCAGAACATCGCCGACGCATCGAGGTGCTTGCCCCCGAGCGAGAAGCCGGACGTGAGCAGATCCTCCGCCACCTCCTTGGTCGCGAACTTGCTGATCAGCTCGCGCTGCTGATCGCGGAGTCGCTTCTTCTCGAGGCTCGCGTTGATGCGGGCGCTCAGCAAGACGGGGTTGATCGGCTTCGTCAGGTAGTCCTCGGCGCCCATCTCGAGACACTTGACGACGCTGTCGAGCTCGTCGAGCGACGATGTCATGATCACCGGAATCTCGCGGAGATGGGGGTCGCCCTTTAGCTCCGCCAAGACGCCGTAGCCGTCGAGCTCGGGCATCAGGACGTCGAGCAGCATCAGGTCGAACGGCTGCTCGCGCAACAGCTCGAGCGCCTCGCCGCCGTGCTCCGCGAAGACGACGGTGTGCCCCTCGTGTTCCAGGCCGCGACCGAGCAGGAGCCGGTTCACACGGTTGTCGTCGGTGATCAGGATCGTCCCCGGAGGAGAGGCGGAAGCGCTCACGACGCCGCTCCCGAACGGACGGCGGCGAGCGCTTCCTCGAGTGCCCGGTACTCCTGCTCGATCCGGCCGACGAGTTCGGAAGCATCCTCGAGCCGGCCGCTCTTCGCGCGCTGTTCGAGCGCGCGACAGAGCTCCGAGAATCCCGCTGCGCCGAGGGTGACGCCGTTCGATTTCAGCGTGTGCGCCGCCCGCCGGAGCTCGTCGGCGTCCTGCGCAGCGAGGGAGGCGCCGAGCGTCGCGATCAGGGTCGGTGCATCGGCGAGGAAGGTGTCGATCACCTCGTCCAGGAAGTCATCGCCTCCGAGCTCGCGCAGGTTCTCGAGCGCGGCGGCATCGACCGTGACGCCTCCGTTCTCGAAGCTCACCTCGCCGTCCCTCGGGAGCGGCTTCACGCGCCGCAGCGCCTCCGCCAGCTCGTCCGCGCGGATCGGCTTTGCGAGGTAATCGTCCATCCCGGCCGCGAGACACGCCTCGCGATCCTCGGGCATCGCGTTCGCGGTCATCGCGATGATCCGGGGACGGCTAGACGGCGGCCGGCGCTCACAGATCTGGCGCGACGCGTCGAGACCGTCCAGCTCGGGCATCTGGACGTCCATCAGCACGACGTCGTACGGCTGCCGCTCGACCGCTTCCAGTGCTTCGAGCCCGTTCGAGACGACATCGGCGCCGTAGCCGAGGCGTTCGAGCAGGCGGAGCGCCACCTTCTGGTTCATGCTGTTGTCCTCGGCCAGCAGGATCTGCAGGGCCGACGTCGCCGGCTTCCCGTCCGTCGCGGCCTCGACTGCCTCTTCGGTCTCGACGCCTGCGCCGACCAGGCGCAACAGCGCGTTGTAGAGCTGGGAGGCCTTGAGCGGCTTCGCGAGCTGGGCCGAGAACGCGCCCGCCGACCGCGCCTGCGGCAGCCGACCGAGCGACGTCAGGAGCAGCAGCGGAAGCTCGCGCTCGGGTCGATGGCGGCGGAT
>JBKOUJ010000078.1:0-25323 GCA_046723355.1 Actinomycetota bacterium
GTCGGCGCGGCGGCCTCTGCGGCGTCGTCGGCGTCCTGCTCTTCGACGTCTGTGGCTGTGGCATCCGCAACGAGCTCCAGCTTCGGCTCGGCGACGGGTTTGGGGAGATGGTCGGGAAGCGGCCGCTGCTCCATCGTGCCGGGGATATCGGCCTGCGAAGCAACCGCCTTGAAAGTGTCAACCCCCCGACCGAGGGAGCGAGGTTTGGCATTTGTAACCGACGCGCAAAGTTGTGCTAACCACCACGCTCAACCCGCGTCGCAGAAGAAGGAAACCGTCCATCCGAACTAGGAAAATCATCCCTCCGTACAGCGCCACCATCCAGCCGGGGTCCTACACTCACTGACATGTGCGGCATCGCAGGATTCAGCCTCGCGGAAGCGAGCACGCTCGACCGGACGCTCGTGGCGCAGGCTCTCCTGGCAGGAATCGCCGAGCGCGGCGCTGACGCGGTGGGATACGCGCACCGAAGTCCCGGCGAGGCGGTCTCCGTGCACAAGCAGCGCTCTGGCGCGAGCGCACTGATCGAGGACGTGACCGTCCCGCGGAGCGCGACCGAGGTTCTCGTCCACGTCCGCGACTACACGAAGGGCCACCCGACGATCGAGGCCAACAACCACCCCATTCGCCACGGCGCCGTCGTCGGCATCCACAACGGGATCATCCACAACGACGACGAGCTGCTCGCCGACCACGACTGCGCCCGGAGCGAGCCGGGGATGACGGTCGATTCCGAGGCGATTTTCGCGGTAGCCGCACACTCGCAGGGGGCGGCCGAGGCCCTCGAGGCCCTACGCGGCTCGATGGCGACGGCGTGGATCGACGAGCGTCGCGAGCAGGCCCTGTCGGTAGCGCGGGGCGTCGGCCGCCCGGTCTGGGTCGGCGCCGGCGAGGACGGCGTGTTCTTCGCATCGACGAAGCTGGCGCTCGAAGTGCTCGAGCGCTACCTCGGCCTCGAGCTGACGAAGGGCGAGCTCGAGGAGGGAACACTGGTCGAGCTCTCGCGCGGCCGCGAGGTGAGCCGGCAGCGATTCAACCCGAATCGGGAGTTCGTGGACGACCCGCTGCCCCCGGTCCGCGCTCCGAAGGAGGCGGCGCGGTGCCTCCAACGGCTCGCCACCCTCGTCGCCGCAGCTAGCTGACCGTCCCGTCGGGCGATACCTCGACGCCCGCTTCGAGCAGCCGCTCGCGGACGAGGAACTGGAACGTCGACCAGGCGCCGCGCCTGGCGTCGAACATACGGTAGATCTGCCACTCCGTCAGGAGCGAGTCGTCCGCCTTGCGGGCGGCCGTCCAGTCCGCGAACTTCGGCAGCCTGCCCAGCTGCCTCGAGAGACCGACCGCCTGCTCGAGCGCGCGCTCCAAGCGCTCCTCCCCCACCGGCACGTCGAAGCCGGCCTCGCGCAGCGCGTTCGTGAGCGAGCCAAAAGTGTGCCAGTAGAGCGACTTCGAAGGCAGCCTGCCCCGTCGCTCGTCGATGTCGCGCGCGGTCGGTACCCGGCCCAGTTCCTCCCCGAGCTCCTGCAAGAGGGCGAGCAGCTCCTCGCGCGTCGCGAAGCGCCGCGGCACGAGGCCGGCCTGCCTCTTGGCGCGGTTCCAGCTGCCGAAGTGCTCGATCACCGTCTGCGGATGAACGGTGGTCCGCTTGTCCGCGGCGAACTCCCGCATCGTCGGCGAGCGGCCGAGCCGTTGTGCGCAGTCCTTGAGCTCGGCGAGGATCTGCTCGTCGGAGTAGCGCTTGCGGATCCCGGCCTGGAACTCGGCCAGGGCCTGACGATCGATGTTGGCGACCGCCCGGTAGACGGGCTTGCGCGGCATTGCTGCAATTCAGAATAGAGCATTTGCGCGACTTCGCAAGTACGCGCATATGTCTCTGAACTTTGCCAGCGAGAGGCGGTTACACCGCGATTACAGCGCGACGGCTTGGCGTTCTTCGCGCTCGACCGCTCCCTCCTCCACCGGGAGGATCCGCCCGAGAGCCGCCACGCAGCGCGGGCAGAACTGAGTCCCGGCCGCCCGTCGTAGCTCCTGGAGGGCCTCGGCCGCCGGCCGCGCAGCGCGGTAGATGCGGGTCGTGAGCATCGAGTCGAGCGCGTCCGCGACGTGGATGATGCGTGCGCCGAGTGGGATCTCCTCGCCCTTGAGACGGTCGGGATACCCGGTGCCGTCGTAGCGCTCGTGGTGGTGCCGGATCGCCGGGACCGCGTCGTTCAGGAAGCCGAGGCGATCGATGATGCGCGCCCCCTCCTCCGCGTGCTTCTGCATCAGCGACCATTCGCCCTCGTTGAGCCCGGACGGCTTCAGCAGGATCGCGTCCGGAATCGCGAGCTTGCCGATGTCGTGGAAGAGCGCGGCGTGACCGAGGAGGTCGAGCTCTGCCTGCGAGAGGCCGAGCTCGCGGCCGATCGCCAGCGCGAGCTGCTGGACGCGGCGCGAATGGCCCGCGGTGTAGGCGTCCCGCGCGTCAACCGTGGCCGACAGCGACTCCATGGCTGCCGTCGAGCGCTCCTTGAGCAGGCGGTTCGCCTGCTCGAGCGAGACGTTCTGGGTCTGGATCGTTTCCGCGGCCTGGCGCAGCTTCTGCGCGCTCTTCTGGGTGTGTCGCAGATAGGCCTCCTGCGTCTTGCGCATCAGGAAGAGCGGCACTGCGAAGACCGCAAACGCCCAGAGGTGCGCGGACTGGTAGCCGAGGTAGATGACGCCGGCGATGAAGCCGTAGACGAGGTAATGCGGAACGAGCCACGCGAAGCGCTCCTGGAAGGCTCGCCACCATCGTTCGTGGCCCTCCACCGCCGTCGCGAGGCTGACGAGGCCCATGTTGACCGCGAAGTAGGCGAGCCCCGCGCAGATCCCCGCCACGACGGTGAGGATGCGGCCCATGTCGCCGTGGATGTCGAGCGAGTGCAGCGAGAACGCACCCACGGCTGCAAGCGAGGCGAGCGAGAGCGCGCCGACGTTGAAGAGGACGTGGTGCAGCGACTGGCGCCTCGCGCTCCACTCGACCGCCGCAGTCGTGATCGCCAGCGCGAGCGCCGCGCGGGGGCCGAACAGCGCCGCGCCGGCAAGCGCTCCAACAGCGGCGACGGAGATCGAGCCGAGGTCGAGCTCGAGCGCGAGCGCTTGGCCCGCGCCGACAAGGGCGACGATGGCAATCATTCCGGTGATGTCGTGGCTCGTGCCGAGGACGAGGGAGGCCACGCCCGCCGCGGTGCCGACGAGGCCCACGAGCCCGACAACGGCGGCAAGCCGCTTGGAGAGGGAGAAGAACGTCGGGCCGTGGACGGCGTGTGGGCGCGGATGGCGGCGCTCTTCCGCATGGTGGTTATCGACCTGGCTCGGCAGGGGCGCCTGGTACTCCCCCTCGTCCGGCACCGCGACGAGCGGCGTCGTGCGAGCCTCCGGCACGACGAGGGGCTCCGAGCTCGCGTCGAGGACGCGGTTGCGTCCCTGCAGCTTCGCGCGGTAGACGGCGAGGTCGGCCTGGTGGATCAGCTCGTTCGCGTCTGCGCCGTCGCGCGGGAAGCCGGCGACACCGATCGACACCGTGGCGCTGATCGGCTCGCTGGACGTCTCGACGTCGATCCGCGTTGCTGCGACCTCGCGCCGGATCCGCTCCGCGATCTCGAAGGCCTGTTCGGGCGGAGTTTCAGGCAGCAGGATCGCGAACTCCTCGCCGCCGAATCGCGCCGGCACGTCGTAGTGGCGGAGGTGCGTCCGGAACGTCTCGGCGATCGACTTCAAGACCGCGTCGCCGGCGAGGTGTCCGTAGTTGTTGTTGATGTCCCGAAGGAGGTCGAGATCGGCCATCACCAGCGTCAGCGGCCTCTCGAACCGTTGCGAGCGCGCGAGCTCCTCGGCGAGCGCCGCGGCAAAGTAGCGCGCGTTGAAGAGGCCGGTCTTGGGGTCGACGCGGGCCTCCTCCTGCAGCTGCGGCACGCTGAGCGAGCGGTGGATAAGCAGCAGCGGCGCGACCGCGATGGGCAGCAGCCACGGATTCAGGACCCAGAAGACGCCGACGCCGACCCCCAGCGCCGCCAGCACGAGGTCGGTCGAGAGGCTCTCGAACGAGAAGATGCCGAGCTCGCGGAACGAGTGGCTGTAGAAGAAATGCAACATCGGCGCGAGCAGTAAGTGATTGATCGCCACGAAGACCGCGGCCGCCGCGATCCCGGCGAGCGCCACCCTGAGGTCCCCGTTGGGGATCAGGTGGTCGGCGCCGAGAATGGCGTGAAAGCTCGCCCAGGTCGCGAGCAGCGAAAGCGTCCAGCTGCAGATGTTGAAGGTCTGGCTGTACCAGGCGTTTCGGTTCTTGAGCCACTCCGGGATGTGCTGGATCAGGCCGAGCAGGGCCACGAGCTCCGGCGGCAGGAGCATGACCGCCGGGATCAGGAAGACGACTGTCGTGTGGTACGCCTGGTTACGGGGCGTCCGCACAACGAAAAGCTGAGCAACCGCCGCCGTCGAGCCCAGGACGAGGAACGTCGCCCAGCCGGGCGTGTCGGCCCGCAGCTGCGTGACGAGCGGAATCGACGCCGCCGCGGCGACGACCGCGATGACGAAGAAGTAGAGCGACGCCTTGAACGGCGGCTTCCCGTCCCGCTCATGCTCCTCGAACGGGCCCGGAACCTCCGGCAGAGCAATGCTGCCGGGTATAGCGCTCATCGTTGGGCAACCTCGTGAGCGGTTCGTTGAGCAGCCGGATGAATCCGGAGGTGAGGTCTCCAGCCAAACCGGACGCGTAGCGTGCTCATCGTTGGGCGACCTCGTGAGCGGTTCGTTGGACTACCGGATGAATCCGGAGGTGAGCTCTCCAGCCAAACCGGACGCGTAGCGTGCTCAAGCAGTTGTCTCCCGCGTCAGCAGCGGGGTCATCGCAAGCGCTGACCCCGGCCCGGCCGGGATGAACGGCCGGGCGAGCATGTAACGCCAGCCGGCGGTTGTGTGGCCGCAAGCGCCCTTCGCCGCCTGCGGTTCAGGTACCGCCTTGTCCTGGGAGGTTCCTACACGGGAGTTCCGCTGAGTCCGCACCTTTTGCCGTCTCCTTTCCGCCCGTAGGCGGCGCCGCGGTTTCAGAAGCCGGCGTGCCATGCACGACTACGCCGCAAAAATCAATCTCTATTTGGCAAGCTACGGCGGTTCCGGGGGGGCAACATCCCCCTTTTTCGGGACACGGCCAATATCCCCCGAAAGGGGTAGCCGTCCTGCCAGCCGGTAGCGTCCGGCCGTGCGCGCAGTTCCGTTGCAGCTCGAGATCGTTCTTGCCCGCGCGACGGGCACGCTCTCCCGCGTCGCGGGCGTCGGAGGCGGGACGACCGTGCCAGGGAAGCTGCTCTGGAAGCTCGACCCCGGGGCGGTCGACGAGCTCGCCGGCCGCCTCCCTCTCGGCTCGGCGCTGGTCTCGGCGACGAACGGCAAGACCACGACCGCCGCGATGGCCGCCGAGATCCTGCGGGGCAAGCTCAGGCTGGCGCACAACCGCTCCGGCGCGAACCTCGTCTCCGGGGTCGCCTCGAGCCTGTTGTCGGCTAGGGATGCGGAACTGGGGCTGTTCGAGGTCGACGAGGCGGCCCTGCCGGAGGTCGCAAGGCGGCTACGACCTCGCGCCCTGTGCCTCGGAAACCTCTTCCGGGACCAGCTCGACCGCTACGGCGAGCTCGAGCTCGTCGCCGGGCGCTGGCGGGCCGCGGTGGACGAGCTTCCGTCCGACTCACGACTCGTCGTCAACGGCGACGACCCGCAGGTCGGCGATCTCGGACGCGACCGCGATCCGGCCACGAGGACCGTCTTCGGCGTCGACGACCCGCGCCATGCCCACACGGCGCTCCAGCACGCTGCCGATTCCAAGTGGTGCATCCGCTGCGGAACCCCATACGAGTACGCAGCCGCCTACATGGGCCACCTCGGCGACTACCGGTGCCCAAATTGCGGTCACACTCGCCCACCGCTCGACGTGATCGCGCGAGAGATCGAGCTCGACGGCATCGAGCGCGTGTCGTTCGAGCTGGTTACGCCGGAGGGCTCCAAGCGGGTGCGCCTCGGAGTCCCCGGCCTCTACAACGTCTACAACGCGCTCGGAGCCGCCTCGTTGTCGCGTGGCCTCGGTGCAACCGTCGACGAGGTCCACGCCGGACTGGAGCGGTTCCACGCGGCGTTCGGGCGGTTCGAACGGATCGACGTCGACGGAAAGTCCCTGCTGGTGCTGCTGATCAAGAACCCGGCCGGTGCAAATGAGGCGATCCGAACCCTGCTCGCGGGAGAGCCGCCGAAGCTCCTACTCGTCGCCCTCAACGACGCGACCGCCGACGGCAAGGACGTCTCATGGATCTGGGACGTCGATTTCGAGCCCCTCCTTCCCACGCTCGAACGGCTCGTTGCGACAGGCGATCGCGCTGCCGAGCTGGCGCTGAGGTTCAAGTACGGCGGCCTGGACGAGGCCGCGATCGAGGTCGTCCCAGAGCTCGAAGCCGCGCTCGATCGTGGGCTAGAACTGACACCGCCTGACGGGCAGCTCGTCGCGCTGCCGACCTATACGGCGATGCTGGCGCTCCGCGAGGTCGTCGCGCGGCGCGGCCACGTGCGCCCCTACTGGCAGCCCGCCTGACGCGGCAAAGAGGAGAGCCCGGGGCTGACGCCCCGGGCTCGGTGGCAATGCGAGGAGTGCTTCGGTTAGGGCAGCGTCGTCGTTCCGACCAAGCTCGCAGGCAGCTGCAGATCCGGGTCCGCCGCAGCCTGTGCGAGGTCGGTCCAGTCGGCGTACGAATCGGTGATGTTGCCGGCCGGATCGCCGTCGGCGGCATCCTCGTACGAGGAGTCGCTCCAGGAGACGTCGGCCCAGGAAACGTCCGCCGAGGTAAGGCCGTCTGCCCAGCTGACGTCGCTCCAGGAGACGTCGCCCCACGAAACGGCAGCGACCGAGGAATCGCCCCAGGAGACGTCGCCCCACGAGACGGCGTCCCAGGAGACGTTCGCCTTCACCGTGGATTCCCAGTTGTCCGAGTTGAAGACCGGGAGGCTTCCGCCCGCGGGATCGGCCGTCAGGAACTGATCGAGGGCCTTGTTCGGATTCGGCGGGCTGGTCATGAGGACCGACTTGATCCCGTTGACCTCGCCGACGCCGAGCGATCCCTTGATTGCCGAGGGAGTCGGCCGTGCGCCTGCCATCAGGGCCCCCTTGATCTGGTCGGGCGTCCAGGACGAATTCCGCGCGAGGATCTGTGCCGCGATCCCCGAGACGATCGGCGCCGCGAACGACGTCCCCGACAGCTGGATGTAGCCGGGCGCGACGATGCTCGCCGCCTTCTGCACGGCCAGGGTCGAGCTCATCGGGATCGGGCCGACCATGTAGCGCCCGTCGGCCGCGACTTCCGGCTTCTCGAAGCCGTCGTTCGTATAGCCGTACGCCGACCACTGGGGCGCCGTGTCGTTGTTCGGGCTCGGGTTGCCGTCCATGTCCGCCGCGCCGACCGTGATCACGAACGGATCGTTGCCGGGGGCGTAAGGGACGCCGCTAGGGCCGTTCGGGAGGCCGTAGTTGCCGGCAGCCGCGACCACCGTGACGCCCGCGAACCAGAGCTTCTCCACCGCCTTGTCGAGCGCGTCGTGCGTGAAGCTGCACGAACTCGACGAATGCAGCGAGAAGTTCGCGACCTTGATGTTGTATTTGTCCTTGTTGGCGAGGATCCACTGCGCCGCCGCGATCACGTCGCTCGTCCGCGCCGTGCCAGTGTCATCCATGACGTCGAGCGAGACGATGTTCGACTTCGGGGACGCGCCTGCATAGCCGGCCGCCTGGCCCGCCGCGATGCCCGCGACGAACGTTCCGTGGCCGCGGCCGTCGCCCGCCGAGTTGCCCGGCAAGGACGTCAGATTCACCTGCTGAACGACGCGGGCGCCGAAGTCCGCCGCCTTCGACGTGTCGACGCCAGAGTCGACGATTGCGATCGTCGGCGCCGTCAGATCCGACTGCGTCTTGGTGGAACCAGCCGAGAGAGGCGCATTCCACAGCTTGTCGATTCCCGTGTTCGGAACCCAGAGTTGCTTCGACGAAAACGAGCCGGTCGGGTGCGTCGGTGCGTCGGGCGTGATTGTCAGGCCCTCCACGTCCGCCAGGAGCTTGAGCTTGCTCGCCGGCATTTCGAGCGCGACGCCATCAATCAGCTTCAGCTTACGGTCGAGGTGACCGAAACCCTTTACCTTCCCGAGCAGCTCCGGCTCGTCGGCCGTCACGATCACATTGATCTTTGCGTTTGGATGCTGTCCGGCCTGCGCGAGCATGCCGGGCGCGACCCAGGTCGGGTCGGAGCCGTGACCGCCCCCGTTCCCGGCTGCGCTCGCCGCCAGTGGGATCCCGAGCACGAGCGCAGCCATCAACGCCGTAACGAGGCCGCGTCCGCCCTTTCCCCACAGCGCATTCGAGCGCGAGTCGTCGTTGTTACCCGTGCCCCAGAGCGCACTGGAGCGGCTCTGGCCACGAGTTCCTCCATTCCTCAGCATTGCCAACCTTCCTCTCCCCCGCCTCACGCGGGGCCGCATTTCCGCAGGAGTCAGGCGCTTAGGCGCCAGCTCAGATAACCGGCGGAACGTATTTGCGGGCCAGCGCTGGGACATCCCCCGCCTGGGTGAGGGCCGGACGATTCCCCCTTCCGGGTGATCAAGGGTGAGTCGGTAGGGTTCGTCGCCCGTGGAGCGGCTTCTCGTTGGCCATCTCTTTCCGGACTACCTCAACATCTACGCCGACCGCGGCAACATCGCAGTGCTGGCGCGCCGGGCCGCCTGGCGCGGTTTTCAGCTCGACGTGCAGGCTCTCGGCGCGGATGCCGAGATCCGGCCGGGCGAGCACGACCTCTTCTACGTCGGCGGCGGCCAGGACCGTGAGCAGGCGCTGATCGCCCCTGCTTTGGCCGCCCTCGCGCCGGCTCTACATGACGCGTTTGAGGGCGGGGCCGCCTTCCTCGCCGTCTGCGGCGGCTACCAGCTGCTCGGTCGCTTCTACCGCGACCAAAGCGGCAAAGAGCAACCCGGCGTCGGTTTGCTCCCGCTCCACACGATCGCGGCCGAGTCCTCGCGGATGATCGGGGACGTTCTCCTCGAGTGCAAGCTGGAGCCCGGCGTGCGTCGAACGCTCGCGGGCTTCGAGAACCACGCGGGCCGGACGATCCTCGACGAGGGCGGCGAGCCGCTGGGGCGCGTCGTGTCCGGGTTCGGCAACGACGGCGAGAGCGGCTACGAGGGCTGTCGCGTCGGGCGCGCGATCGGGACGTACCTCCACGGCCCGCTGCTGCCGCGCAACCCGTGGTTCGCCGACTGGCTGCTGGCGCAGGCGATCGCGCATCGAACCGGCGCCGAGCCCGAGCTACCGCCGCTCAACGACGAGCTCGAGCTGCAGGCACATGCGGTGTCGGCGCGCCGCGCCCAGGCGCGCGGCGGCCGTTATTAGGCCCGCTCGTCGCCGCAGCGGACACGCGCGGCTGCGGCGCACAAACGCTGGTCTTTAGCGATCAAAGTCCGCAAGTCGTCATGGCCGCGAAGCGGCCGGACTTGCGGGCTATCTCGCCCAGAGAGCGCCGAGATAAACGGCCGGATCCCCAGATCGCCAACGCTGGACGAAGCGCTGGATCGGCGGGTGCATGACGACGTCGTCGAGCTCATCGACGGCAAACAGGCGGTGCCCACGGACGGCGGCGTCGCGCGAATTGACGGCCTCGAGCGAGCGTCCGCCGAGGTCGGCCGCGAAGATGATGTGCACGACGTGCTTCGCCGCCTGGCTGTGTACCGGCGAGATCGAGTCGACGATCGCAACCGGCCCTTCGACCGCAACTTCCTCGCCGATGCCAACCTCCTCCCAGAGCTCGCGGTGCAGCGCGTCGACCAGGCTCTCGCCACTGTTGACGCCGCCGCCCGGGAGCAACCAGTACTCCTTGCCGGGCTTCTCCTGCCGGCAGAGCAGGACCCGGTCGTTCCAGCGCAGCACTGCGGACACGCGGATTCGCGGCTCCATCAGGCCCGTGAAGAGCCGAAGCCCCGGACGCCGCGCTCGCTCTCGGGGAGCTCGTCTGTCTCGACGAGCTCGAGCTCCGGGACAGGAAGCACGACGAGTTGCGCGATCCGCATGCCCGGCTCGACGACGAACGCTTCCCGCAGGTCGGTGTTCAGCAGCACGACACGTATTTCGCCGCGGTAGCCGGAATCGATGAGCCCGGGAGCGTTGACGACGGAGAGGCCGTGCCGAGCCGCAAGCCCGGAGCGGGGCTGCACGAAGCCCGCGTAGCCGTCGGGAATCGCGACGGCCAGGCCGGTACCGACAACCGCCCTCTCCCCCGGCCCGAGCTCGAGCCGGTCGCATGCGGCGAGGTCGAGCCCGGCATCACCCGCGTAGGCCCGCTCGGGGACGACTGCGTCGTCGCGCAGCCGCCGGACCGCCAACTCGATCAACGAGCCGAGCGCGCAGGCTCGTCGCGCGCCTCCGCCAGCAGGTACGGCGCGAACCGAGGCAGCTCGCGCCGGGGAAGGTGCGCACGGATGTAGACCCCGTCCGGTCGGTCGACGCGCTCCTGAATAGGCGCGCCGAGCGCGTACAGCTCCGCGAGCCGCGCCCCTTCGGCGTACGGAAGCAGCATCCGAACGGCCTCGAACCGCTCCTCGAACCGCTCGGCAACGCGCGCTCGGAGCTCGTCGAGCCCCTCGCCCGTCGAGGCGGAAACCTGGAGCGCGCCCGGGTAGCGGCCGGCGAGGCGTCGGCGCCGCAGGGGATCGACGAGATCGACCTTGTTCACGACCAGCTCGACCGGGACGTCGGTCGCGCCGATCTCCGCGAGCACGTCCTCGACAGCGGCGTGCATCTCGTCCTGCGCCTCTTCCGCCGCAGACCCATCGACCACGTGCAGGACGAGATCGGCGACGAGCGTCTCCTCGAGCGTCGCCGCGAACCCCTCGACGAGCTGGTGCGGCAGGCGCCGGATGAAGCCGACGGTGTCGGTAAGCAGGTACTTCCTGCCGTCGACCTCGAAGCCACGCGTGGTCGGGTCGAGCGTCTCGAAGAGCCGATCGCGCACCGGCACGTCGGCGCCGGTCAGTGCGTTCAGGAGCGTCGACTTGCCGGCGTTCGTGTAGCCGGCGAGCGCGATCACGGGTGTTTCGGAGCGGCGCCGGGACTTCCGGCGCGTCGCGCGCTGGCGCTCCAGCGCGCGCAGGCGCGCGCGGAGCACCGAGATCCGGCGCCGGGCCAGCCGCCGGTCGGTCTCGAGCTGCGACTCGCCGGGGCCGCGGGTGCCCACGCCGCCGCCGAGCCGCTCGAGGTGCTGCCAGAGGCCGCGCATCCGCGGCAGGTTGTACTCCAGCTGCGCGAGCTCGACCTGGAGCTTCCCTTCCGCGGTGACCGCGTGCTGCGCGAAGATGTCGAGGATCAGCTGCGTGCGATCGACGACCCGTGTCTGGAGAGCGTTCTCGAGCTCGCGCTGCTGCACGGGCGAGAGCTCATCGTCGACGATCAGCGATTCGGCGCCCGAGCGGCCGAAGGCCTCCTCCAGCTCGACGAGCTTCCCCTTGCCGACGTAGGTGCGCGGGTGCGGCTTCGGAGCGCGCTGGACAAGCTCGGCAAGGGGCTCGACGCCGGCCGTACGCGCAAGCTCCTGCAGCTCCGCGAGCTCGCGATCGGCGTCCACGCCTTGCGCCAGCACGGCGACGACGAACCCGCGCTCGGGCTCGGCACCCGGAGCGGGATCCGGCTGACGTAGCGTCACGCTGAAATTATGACCTCACCAATGTCCGAGCAGGAACACCGCAACCGCCTGGCCGAGCGCACCCTCGCACTCGTGAGCATCCCGTCGGTGAGCCGCTCGGAGGCGGAGGCAATGGCCTACGTCCGCGACCAGCTGCCGCTCGAACCGCTGTTCGCGAGCGACGACGTCCTCTTCGCGACGACAGCCCGGCGTGACGGCCGTCCGCTCGTCGTCCTCGCCGGCCACGTCGACACCGTTCCGGCACAAGACAACCTGCCGGGTCGGATCGAGGACGGCGCCGTCGTCGGGGTCGGCGCGAGCGACATGAAGGGCGGAATCGCGGTCATGCTCGAGCTGGCCGGCTGGACGTTGTCCGCGGAGATCGCGCTCGATCTAGGCTTCCTCTTCTTCACGCGCGAGGAGCTACCGGCGGAGGAGAGCCCCTTGCCGGCGTTCCTCGAGCAGTCCTCCGAGGCGAATGAGGCGGACCTCGCGATCGTGCTCGAGCCGACCGACAACGAGATCCACGCCGGCTGCGTCGGCAACCTCAGCGCACAGCTCACGTTCCGCGGTGTCAGCGCGCACTCCGCTCGGCCGTGGACCGGTGAGAACGCGATCCACAAGGCCGCCGCGACACTCGCACCGCTGGCGGAGCTCGAGCCGCTCGACGTCGACGTCGACGGCCTGGTCTTCCGGGAGGTCGTCAGCGCGGTCGCGATCGAGGGCGGGATCGCCGACAACATCGTCCCGGACCGGTGCATCGCACGCCTGAACTACCGGTACGCGCCCGGGCGCACCCGGGAACAGGCCGAGGAGCGGATCCGCGACCTCTCAGGCGATGCCGAGCTCGAGATCATCGGCAACTCGCCGCCGGCTCACGTCGTCGTCGACCAACCGCTAGTGACGAGGCTGCGCGAGGCGGGCGACTTCGCCGTCGAGCCCAAGCAGGCGTGGACCCCGGTCGCCCAGTTCGCCGAGGCCGGCCTCGACGCCGTCAATCTTGGCCCTGGGGCGACGCGTTACGCGCATCGAGCGGACGAGCGCGTCGCGATCTCCGAGCTCGTGCGGACGTACGACGCGTTCCGGCGATTCGCGGGTAGCGTCTGAGCGTGCAGCTCTCGCCCGTCCTGGCCGCGACCGGCACCTACCCCTTCGTCCGGCTCGAAGAGGCGAAGCGGCGGCTCGCAGCCGAGGGCGTCGAGCTGATCGACTTCGGCAAGGGCGACCCGCGCGAGGAGACCGACCCTCTGATCCGCCAGGCGCTCGTCGACGGCATCGAGCCGCTGATGGGCTACCCACTGGCCGAGGGCTTGCCCGAGCTGCGCGCGGCGGTCGCCGCCTGGTGCGGGCGTCGTTTCGGCGTCGAGCTCGATCCCGACACCGAGGTGATCCCGACCTACGGCAGCAAGGAGGCGATCTTCCACCTCGCGCAGGTCGTGCTGAACCGGGACGGCGACAAGCGGCTCATCCTCGCGACCGAGCCTGGCTACCCGGTCTACGAGCGCGGCGCACTTTTCGCCGGCG
Organism: Actinomycetota bacterium; assembly: GCA_046723355.1. Lineage (GTDB taxonomy): Bacteria > Actinomycetota > Thermoleophilia > Gaiellales > Gaiellaceae > 13-2-20CM-68-14. Next base: position 13,242 of record JBKOUJ010000078.1, read on the forward strand.
CCGAGTTCGAATACCTGGCCCTGCTCGAGGGGAACGGCTTCCTGCCCGATCTCGACGACGTTACCGCCGAGACCTGGGAGCGAACGGCGATCGTCTGGATCAACTACCCGAACAACCCGACCGGCGCGGTCGCCCCGCTCGAGTTCCTCGAGCGCCTCGCGACGCTGGCCGCCGAGCACGACTTCCTGATCGCGGCCGACGAGGCCTACACCGAGCTCTGGTTCGACGAGGCGCCGCACTCCGCGCTGGAGGTCGGCGAGCGCTCGCGCGTCGCCGTTTTTCAGACGCTCAGCAAGCGCTCCTCGATGACCGGGTATCGCTCCGGCTTCGTCGCGGCCTCACCGGAGTTGATCGGCGCGCTCAAGCAATACCGCCCGTCCGTCGGCACCGCGCCGCAGGAGTTCGTCCAACGCGCCTCCGTCGTCGCCTGGGACGACGAGGAGCACGTCGAGCGCACCCGCGAGATCTACGCCCGCAAGCGCCAGGTGCTGCTACCGGCGCTCGCCGGTGCCGGAATCCGCTTGGCGGGGAGCGAGGCAACGATGTACCTCTGGCTCGAGACGCCGGCCGGCGAAAGCTCGGAGGCGCTCGCGGAGCGCCTCCTCGAGCACGGCCTGATCGTCTCGCCCGGGACGTTCTTCGGGCCCTCCGGCGACGGCTACTGGCGGCTCGCCCTCGTCCCGACGCAGGCCGAGTGCGAGCGGGCGGCTGAGGTCCTGGAGCGCTTGCTGTGAGTGAGCTGTCTCCGGAGCGCGTCGAGGAGTTGGTCGCGGCACTCGACCGAGGTGAGACGCGGGTCGCCGAGCGCGTCGACGGCGACTGGCGCGTCAACGAGGAGGCCCAGCGCGCGATCCTGGAGTACTTCCGGCTTCGCAAGATGGAGCCGCGCGAAGTCGGTCCGTTCGAGTACCACGACAAGATCCCGCTCAAGCAGGGGTACGAGCGGCTCGGCGTCCGCGTCGTCCCACCGGCGACCGCCCGCTACGGCGCGTTCCTCTCCCCCGGGGTCGTGCTGATGCCGAGCTACGTGAACATCGGTGCCTGGGTCGGCCCGAGGACGATGGTCGACACGTGGGCCACCGTCGGCTCGGGGGCGCAGATCGGCGCTGACGTCCACCTGGCCGGCGGCGTCGGCATCGGCGGCGTGCTCGAGCCGCCTGGCGCGCGGCCCGTGATCGTCGAGGACGGCGTCTTCGTCGGCTCGCGCGCGGCCATCGTCGAGGGCGTCGTCGTCGGCGAGCAGGCGGTGATCGGCCCGCACGTGACGCTCGGCGCGTCGATCCCGGTCATCGACGTGACCGGCCACGAACCGGTCGAGCACCGAGGCTACGTGCCGCCCCGGGCGATCGTCGTCCCCGGCACGCGGCCGAAGGAGTTCCCGGCCGGCACGTTCAATCTCGCCTGCGCGTTGATCATCGGCTGGCGGAGCGAGTCGACCGATCTCCGCGTCAGCCTGAACGAGGCCCTTCGCGAGCACGGGCTCGGCGGCTGAGCCGCAGCACGCTTGAAACCGCGGGCGACCTGGTGGACGCTTCATCCGTGATCTGTTCATCCTGCGGAGCCGAGAATCCGCCGGGCTTCCGCTTCTGCGGGTCCTGCGGCGCAGCACTTCCAGACGGGTCGGCCGAGGTGCGCAAGACGGTGACCGTCGTGTTCTGCGACCTCGTCGGCTCGACGGCGCTGGGCGAGCGCACCGACCCCGAGGTCCTGCGCGACCTGATGCGCCGCTACCACGCCGAGCTGCGGACGATCCTCGAGCGCCACGGCGGAACGGTCGAGAAGTTCGTCGGCGATGCCGCCATGGCCGTGTTCGGCTTGCCACAGGTTCACGAGGATGACGCGGTCCGCGCACTGCGCGCCGCGGTCGAGATCCGCGATGCCCTCGAGCCGCTCGGCCTGGAGGTGCGGATCGGCGTCAACACGGGCGAGGTCGTCGCCGGAACCGGCGAGACGCTGGTGACCGGCGACGCGGTCAACGTCGCGGCCCGGCTCGAGCAGACCGCCGGCGCGGGTGAAGTGCTGATCGGCGCGGGGACGGAGCCGCTCGTGCGCGATGCAGTCCGCACCGAGCCGGTCGAGCCGCTGACGTTGAAGGGCAAGAGCGAGCCCGTGCCCGCGTTCCGGGTTCTCGAGCTGCTCGACCAGGTGCCGGCGTTCACGAGGCCGCTCGAGACTCCCTTCGTCGGGCGCGTGGACGAGCTCGCGCAGCTCGACCGTGCGCTGGCGTCCGCAGTCAAGAGACGCACGCCGCAGCTTGCGACGGTTGTCGGGCCGCCGGGCATCGGCAAGTCGCGGCTGGCGCGGGAGCTGCTCGCCCACTCCGATGCGCGGATCGTCGTGGGTCGGTGCCTTTCCTACGGCGAGGGCATCACCTACTGGCCGCTCGCGGAGATCGTCTCGCAGGTCGGGGACGTCCGCGAGGCCCTCGGCGACGCGGCGGACGCCGACCTCGCCGCGCGGAGGATCCGCGTGGCCCTCGGATCGGCCGACGCGACCGCGGCGCCCGAGGAGATCGCGTGGGGTTTCCGCAAGCTGTTCGAAGCGCTGGCGGCGACGCAGCCGCTGATCGTCGTCCTGGACGACCTCCACTGGGCGGAGCCGACGCTGCTCGATCTCGTCGAGTATGTCGCCGCGTTCGCGCACGACGTTCCGCTCTTCGTGCTCTGCACGGCCCGGGAGGAGCTCTTCGAGCGCCGCCCCGGCTGGATAGCACCGAAGCAGAACTCGGTCATAGTGACGCTTGCTCCGCTCCCGGGAGGCGAGACGGAGACCCTGGTCGCCACGCTCGGCGGCCTGCCCGCCGAGGCCCGCGCGCAGATCGTCGACGTGGCGGAGGGGAATCCGCTCTTCGTGGAGCAGCTCGTCGCCATGCGGGCGGAGAGCGGCGACGGTGACCTGGAAGTGCCGCCCACGCTGCAGGCGCTGCTCGCGGCCCGGATCGACCGCTTGGCCGAGGAGGAGCGCGCCGTTGTCGAGTGCGGCTCGGTCGAGGGGCGGTTGTTCCATCGAGGCGCCGTGGCCGAGCTGATCGCGGAGACAGAGCGGGGCCGGGTTGGAGGTCACTTGCTCAACCTCGTTCGGAAGGAGTTGATCCGCCCGGATAGGGCGACGATGCCCGGCGACGACGGGTACCGCTTCGCTCACATCCTGGTCCGAGACGCTGCCTACGAGGCGATTCCGAAGCGCCAACGTGCGGCGCTCCACGAGCAGTACGCCGAGTGGCTAACCGCGCGGCTGGGCGCGGAGGCGCCCGACGAAATCGTCGGCTACCACCTCGAGCATGCCTACCGCTACGAGGCCGAGCTGGGCGCGCCCGACCCGGCGCTCGGCGCCCGGGCGGCCGAGAGGCTCACCGCAGCCGCACGGGCCGCGCGGAACCGACAGGACGCGCACGCAACGCTGAACTTCCTCAACCGGGCGATCGACCTGGCCGCCGACGGCCAGGCCCGTCCCGGACTGCTCGTGGCGCGCGGGGACGCGCTGGCAATTTCGCGCGATCTCTCCGCCGCCCAGGAATCCTTCGACGAGGCTGCCCGGCTCGCTCGCGCGGCAGGCGACGAGCACGTCGAGTGGCTCGCCCGGTTGGGGCTGGCGTTCGTCCGAATTCGCCGGGAACCCGAAGGCGCGGCCGAGGCGGCGATCGCCGAGGGGTCGGCGGCGATCGCCTCGCTCGAGCCCGTCGGCGATCACGAGGCGCTCGCATGGGCGTGGCGCGCCATTGGTGAGGCGCATCTGATTCGCGCCGAGGCGTCCGAGCAGAAGCAGGCTCTCGAGCGCGGCGCCGACCACGCCCGAGCGGCCGGCGACCTGGCGCTCGAGCTGGAGCTGGTCACGATGACCGGTCCTCCGATCATCTACGGGGACGTGTCCGTCGAGGACGGCATGCGGTACGCCGAGCAGCTGCTCGAGCGTCGTGACGATCCAGCCTGGAGAGACTTCGCCCTGCACATCCTCGGTCACCTCCGGGCCCGACTGGGGAATTTCGCGCAGGGCCGAGCGGATCTGGAGGCGTGGAGGAACCGCTTCCGCGAGCACGGCCAGGAGGCACTGTTCAAGGCCACCGCCAGTTGCGTCTGGGACGTGTGCCGTCTTGCGGAAGACTGGGAAGGCGGCGAGCGGGCGCTTCGAGAGGCCTACGACTTGGGAGAGCGGTACGAGGACAGGGCCGACCTCTGCACGATCGCGGCCCACCTCGGAGACGCCCTGTACCGACAGGGCCGGATCGACGAGGCCGAGCGCTGCAGCGCAGTCAGCGAGGAGCTCGGGGCGAGCGATGATCTTTACAACGAGGCGATCTGGCGGGGGGTTCGGGCGAAGGTCTTCGCGGCACGAGGCGACTTCACCGGTGCGGAGTCACTCGGGCGCGAGGCAGTCGCAATCGCCGATCGAACCGACTACTTCGAGCTGCGGGCGGATGCCCGCCTCGACCTCGCGGAGGCCTTGCGCGCAGCCGGCTCCGACGACGACGCCGCCACGACCGCCCAGGAGGCGCTCGAGATCTACGAGCGGAAGGGCAATCTCGTCGGCGCGCGAAACGCCAGGGCACTGATCGACCTGGCCAGTTAGCCGAGGCGATCGGCAGGCCCGGTCAGGAAAGCGCGACCGTTTTCGATTCGTACATGCAGAGCACCGCCCGGAAAGCTGACTTCGGTCTGGCCCTCACCCTGGGTGGCCGCGGCAACCGCGACCGCACTGGTTCCGGAGGATCGCGTCTCCCCCACGCCGCGTTCCCAGACGCGGGCGGTGACCCGGCCGGGGCCCTCGACGCGCGCGACCTGGACGTTCGTTCCGGCCGGGAAGCGTGGGTGACGCTCGAGCAGCGGCCCGATCCTCCCGATCTCCGCGGGATTGCCGCGCACGACCGCGTGCGGGTTCCCGACCGAGACGGGAAGGAACTCGATCCCTTCGACGACCTCCGGCGCCCCTACGTCGACCGGTCCCAACTCCTGCTCGACGAGCCCGTCGAAGATCCGCGCCTTCGTGACCCGGCCGCCGACACGGATCCGCACCTCGTCCGCGCCTTCGCGCTCGGCCAGCCATCGCGCGGCGATTCTCGTGCCGTTTCCCGACATCTCCGACCGCGACCCGTCCGGGTTCCAGACCGCGATCTCCGCCTCGGCGCCGTGGACGTCCAGCACTTCGAGGACGCCGTCGGTCTCGTATGCGGAGGAAAGCTCGCGCGCCCGATCAGGCGTCAGTCGCTCCTCCTCGACGAGCAGGTAGACGTTGCCGTGTGCGGACCACTTCGAAGATGTCATCGGCGACCTCGCCGGGCGGGCGGTCGGCGGCGACGCTAACAAGCCCCGGATGCCGCCGCATCCATTTGCGCTGGTAGGCGGCGTAACGGCGGGTGCGCAGGTTGAGCGCCTCGATCGCCTGGTCACGTGGAAGGGTGGCGACGTCGTTGAGGCCCATCGCCTTGCGGGCGGTTTCGGAGATCGGTCCGGCTAGGGCGCGCCGAACCTCGTCCTCGACGCCGGCCGCGAACATCTCCCGGGTGCGCTCCTCGATCCGGCGGACAAGCTCCTCGCGCGGCACGTCGAGGCCGACGACGACGGTCGGATGGCGGGTGTCGCCGCTCCACAGCCGGCCGGCTTCGGGCTTCAGCGAACGTCCGGCATCGGTCAGCTCGAGCGCTCGAACGACGCGGCGGCGGTCGTTCGGGTGCACGAACGCGGCGGCGGCAGGATCGCGGTCGGCGAGCAGCGCGTGCGTGCGCTCGCCCCCGACGCTGTCGTAGAGGCGCTGCCAGTGCGCTCGCCGTCCGGGGGCCGGCGCGGGCGGGAGCTCGAGGGACGAGAGCGCGGCGCGGAGGTACAGGCCCGTCCCTCCGACCACGATCGGCGTCCTCCCGGCCGCCAGGGTCTCGTCGATCGCCGCGTGCGCGAGCCGCTGGTACTCGGCCACCGACGCCTCGTGGTCAAGGCTCCAGACGCCCACGAGCCGGGTCGGGGTACCGGGCTGGTTGGTCAGGATCGGCAGGCCCCGGTAGACCTGCATCGAATCCGCTGAGATGAGCTCTGCGGGGAGGCGGGACGCCAGTTCTTCGGCGACCGCAGTCTTTCCGGACGCCGTCGGCCCGAAGAGCGCGAGGACGAAAGCGCTGCTCATGCCCCGATTGTGGTGTTTGGCTTCTTGCCGGGCTGCCGATACCCGCTCTGTGAAGCCTCGGCGCTTCAGCAAGCATGACCATTTCTCGGTTCGGCCCCACGAGCTTGCCGGCTTCGTAGCGCTGGGTGCGGTGCTCTCGGCCACAGCGATCGTTGGCGTCGCCTGGGCGGCGGGCTTTGGCGCGGTAGCCGAGCGCATGCGCCACGTCGACGCCGTGTGGCTCCCGATCGCGCTCGCCGCGGAAGCACTCGCCTACGTCGGCTACGTGCTCGCCTACCGCGAGGTCGCGCGCGTCGAGGACGGGCCGAGCCTTCCCCACGGGCGCGCACTCGCGCTCGTCGCGACGGGCTTCGGTGTCTTCGTCGCCCGCGGCGGCTTCTCCATCGACCTGCACGCGTTCCGCCAGGAGGTCTCGGATCGCGAGGCCCGCGTGCGAGTGCTCGGTCTCGGCGCGCTCGAGTACGCGCTGCTCGCCCCCGCGACGTGCATCGTCGCGATCCTGCTGCTGCTCAACCACGTCCAAACGCCCGGAACCGGGGTGACAATGCCGTGGGCGATCGCGGTGCCCGTGGGCGGCATACTCGCGCTGTCGGCGCTTCGCCTACGCGACCGGCTGCGGGGACACAGCGGCTGGCGCGACCACCTCGCCCAATGGCTCGACTCGATCCACGTGATCCGGCAGCTCTTCATGAAGCTCGAACACGTCGCGGGGCCGCTCGGCACCGCGGTCTACTGGTTCGGCGACATCGCCTGTCTCGCCCTCTGCCTGCGTGCCTACGAGGGTCACTTCCCGGCCGTGGCGCCGCTACTCGTCGGCTACGCGACGGGCTACGCGCTGACGCGCCGGACGCTCCCGCTCGCGGGAGCCGGCGCCGTCGAGGCGCTGCTTCCGTTCGCGCTTTTGTGGACCGGGACGCCGCTCGCGGCTGCAGTGATGGCCGTGCTCGCCTACCGGATCGTCAACTTCTGGCTGCCGATCGTCCCGGCCGTGTTCGGGCTCCGTGCTCTACGGGCGGCTGCGGGTTAGCGAAGCCGAGTCGCAGCGCGCGAAAGGTCCTCTTCGCCCAAGCCGCCTGCCTGCAGGAAGCCGGCGACCCCTCCGTAGCGGCGCTCGAGCTCCTCGAGCACGCCGACCATCGCCTCCGCCGGCGCCGCGAGCATCCGGCGGAGACGCTCCCGTTCGGCCTCCGTCTCGGCGGCCGCCACCCATTGGTCGTGCCGCGGCTGGAGGCGCTCCTCGCTGAGCGCGTAGTCGGCGGCGATCGCCTCGATCTCGACGCCGGCCAGATCGAGCAGGAACGCGCAGAGCAGCCCCGTTCGGTCCTTGCCGCCGACGCAGTGGACGACGACGCCGCCCTCCGCCGCACGGGCGACGGCACGCACCCCTGCGGCCGCATTGTCGCGAAAGTGCTCGAGGAAGATGAGATAGGCGTCGCGGGTCTCGGCCGCGGCGTCTTCCGCTTCGCCGCGCATCGCTTCGAGCTGCGCGAGGACGGCATCCCATTCGGCCTCGTCCGCCTCCATGAACGGCACGTGGACGACGTCGAGCGGCAGCTCGCCGGGCGGATCGTCCGCTCGCTCGTGGTCGCCGCGAAGGTCGACGACCGTTAGGACTCCGTAGTCCGCGACGGCCTTCCAGCCTTCCTCGCTCAGCTGCCGGATGCTGTCGGCCCGGACGACACGGCCGTAACGAGTCTCGCCGCCCTCCCTGATCGGGTGGCCGCCGAGGTCGCGGACGTTCAGGCAGCCGTCCCAGACGAGGTCGCGCTCGCGCGGCGCCACTTCAGGCCGCGACGGCGGCGGCGGCCGTACCGCGGAGCGTCGTCGAGGTCGCTCCCTCGATCGCGACCGCAACGAGCTCGCCGGGCTGAGCCGAGCCTGCGAAGTTGACGGTCGTATTCCGGCGGGTGCGGCCGCGTAGCAAACTGTCGTCCGTCCGGCTCGGGCCCTCGACCAAAACCTCCTCGACGCGTCCGATCCGCTCCGTGTTGCGCGCCTCCGCAACTCGCTGGACGACCTCGATCAGCCGCTCGATGCGCTCGTGCTTGATCTCATCCGGCACCTGGTCTGCCATCTCCGCGGCCTCCGTGCCCCGGCGGGGCGAGAAGACGAACGTGAAGGCGCTGTCGTAGCCGACCTCCTCGACCGCCGTCACCGTCTGCTCGAAGTCGTCGTCGGTCTCGCCGGGGAAGCCGACGATTAGGTCGGTCCCGAGAGCGAGGTCGGGAATCGCCGCGCGCATCTCCTCGGCGAGCCGCAGGTAGCGCTCGCGGCTGTAGGTGCGGCGCATGGCCTTGAGGATCCGCGTAGAGCCGGACTGGAGCGGTAGGTGGGCGTGTTCGCAGACCGATGCGCACTTCGCCATCGCCTCGATCACCGGCCGGCGGAAGTCCTTCGGATGCGGGCTCGTGAACCGGATCCGCTCGATCCCTTCAACGGCATCGCAGGCCCGCAAAAGCTCGCCGAAGTCGGTCCTGATGTCCGGGAGCAGGTCGCGGCCGTACGAGTTGACGTTCTGGCCGAGCAAGGTGATCTCGCGCACGCCGTCGCGCGCGAGCCGCTCGACCTCGGCGATGATCTCGCCCGGCCGTCGGCTCTGCTCGCGGCCGCGCACCGACGGGACGATGCAGTAGGCGCACTTCGAGTTGCAGCCCATCGAGATCTGGACCCACGCCTGGAAGCGGCGCTCGCGGTGCATCGGCAGGTTGCCCGCGAAGCCGCGTTCGTCGAGGCCGAAGCTGCCGCGCTCGATGCCGAGGCCGCCGGCGCCGACCCAGTCCCCAAGGTGCGCGATCGAACCGGGGCCGAAGGCGACGTCGACGTACGGGTAGAGCTCGAACAGCCGCTCGCGCTGCGCCTCGGCGTAGCAGCCCCCGACGGCGATTACCTTCTCCGGATCGCGCGCCTTCAATGCCCTGGCCTGCGCGAGGTGCGCCGCGAAGCGCTGGTCCGGCTTCTCCCGGATCGTGCAGGTGTTGAAGACGATGACGTCGGCTTCGTCCTGCACTCGGGCTTCGCCGAGCCCGAGCTCCTCGAGCATGCCCTTGATCCGCTCGGAATCGTGAGCGTTCATCTGGCAGCCGAACGTGGTGACGTGGTACCGCACCGAACCCAAGGGTAGCGGGGCCTATTTGGCCCGCTGGCCTAGCGCCTGCTTCGGGACGCGTCCCCGCTCGCCGTTCCCGTCGCTCGAGCCGGCCTCGATCGTGTTCTTGGCGACGTCGACTGCGCGGCTCTCCCGGATTACAGTGACCTTGATCTGGCCCGGGTACTCGAGCTGGTCTTCGATCTCGCGGGCGATCTCGTGCGAGAGCAGGACGGCCTGGTCGTCGTCGACCTCCTTCGGCTTGACGATCACCCGGATCTCGCGCCCGGCCTGGAGTGCGTACACCTTCTCGACGCCGCCGTGGTGGCCGGCGAGCTCCTCGAGCGCCTCGAGGCGCTTGATGTAGTGCTCCAGGCTCTCGCCGCGCGCACCCGGCCGGGAGGCCGAGACGGCATCGGCGGCGATGAGCAGCACCGCTTCGACCGTCTGCGGCTGCACCTCGTAGTGGTGCGCCTCGATCGCGTGGACGACCGCGTCGCTCTCGCCGTAACGCCGCGCGAGCTGCGCCGAGATCGAAGCGTGCGAACCCTCGATCTCGTGGGTGAGAGCCTTGCCGAGGTCGTGCAGCAGCCCGGCGCGCCGCGCCGTCTTGACGCTCGCATCGAGCTCCGAGGCCATGATCCCGGCGAGGTGGACGACCTCGAGCGAATGCTTGAGAACGTTCTGCCCATAGCTCGTGCGGAAGCGCAGCCGGCCGAGGATCTTGACGAGCTCCTCGTGGACGGAGCCGCAGTTGGCTTCGAAAACTGCCTGCTCGCCCGCGTGGACGATGTGCTCCTCGATCTCGGCCTTGGACTGGTAGTACATCTCCTCGATCCGCGCCGGGTGGATGCGCCCGTCCTCGATCAGCTTCGCGAGCGTCAGCTTCGCGATCTCACGGCGGATTCCGTCGAAGGACGAGAGGACGACGGCCTGCGGCGTGTCGTCGATGATGAAGTCGACGCCGGTCAGGTGCTCGAGGGTGCGGATGTTGCGGCCCTCCCGACCGATGATCCGCCCCTTCATGTCGTCCGACGGCAGCTCGACGAGCGAGACGGTCGCCTCGGAAGCATGATTTGCGGCGACGCGCTGGAGCGCGTCGGCAACGAGGTTTCGGGCACGGCGCTTGGCCTCGGTCTGGGCCTCCTCCTCCATCTGCCGGACGCGGCGGGCGAGCTCGTGCCGGACCAGCTCCTCGGAGCGGTTGAGAAGGTGCGCCCGCGCCTCGTTGGTCGTCATGCCCGAGACCCGCTCGAGCTCCTTCAGCTCCTCGTCTTTTGCGACCTTCAGGTCTTCCTGGAGTTGCTTGGAATGCGTCTCGCGGTCGGCGACGCCCTGCTCGCGCCGCGAGAGCTCGGTCAGCTTGCGGTCGATCTCGTCCTCCTTGGCGAGGACGCGCTCCTCGATCTTGATGATCTCGGCCCGGCGCTCCGCTACCTCCTGCTCGACTTCCGCGCGCAGCTTCACTGACTGCTCGCGCGCCTCGATCTGGGCCTCGCGCCGCATCGCCTCTGCCTCGCGGCGAGCCTCGGTGAGGAGCAGCTGCCGCGTGCGGCGTGCCGCCGCGAGGCGGGAGCCAGTGATCGCACGGAGGGCGACGAAGGCGAGCGCCGCCCCTGCGACCAGGCCGATCAGGGTTCCGATGACAACGAACATGGGCGCTCCTGTCGGGCGCCCACATCAGGCATGCCTCGAATCGGGTGCCTCGAGGGCCTGCGAACAGGCCCGGGTGGCCGCTACTTCAACGCTGCTGCGGCCTCCAGGAAGCTCGTTCGGTCAGGGACGTGTTCAAGGTTGAGTACCGATTGCGAAACAGTCAGATGCAGGCAAATTGTTGAGTTGGTGTGTTCCTATCCTAGCTCCGCTCCCTCGTCCTCCGCAATCGCGGCTTCGACCGAATCCGGCGCAAAGCCGCGCGAGGCGAGCCAGCGGGCCGTTTTCGCCGTCGCCCCGCGGCGGGCGATGAGCCGCCTTGCACGCTCGATCTCCGGCTCGAGGGCCGAGACGGCTCGCTCCGCCAGCTCGCGTGACACCCCCTCGCGTTCGAGCCGAAACGCGATCGCCGTATCGCTGTAGCCGCGCTCGGCCAGCGAGGCAGCGCCGGCTAGCGCGAAGCGCTCGTCGTCGACGGCGCCCAGGCGCCTAAGCGTCTCGACGGCCTCGACCGCCACGTCCTCGGCGACACCCTTCCGCCGGAGCACCTCGAGCACGCCCGCCTCGGAGCGGTCGCGCCGCGTCAGTGCGCGGGCCGCCGCGTCGAGCGCCTCCGACACCCGTTTCGCTAGCGGGCCCGCGCGCCGGCCGTCCGTGGAGACGCGCCGTTGTCTTCGGAGGTCTCCGCTTCCTCCTTGGCCGTAGGCGCGTCAGCGGAAGCGTCGACCGCGGTCGGCAGCAGCCGTGCCGAGACGATCTGATCTGGACCGGCGTCGGCCTGGATCTTCGTCAGGATCTGCTGCGTCACGTCCGGATGCTCGCGCAGAAATGCGGTGGCGTTCTGCCGGCCCTGCCCGAGCCGCTCGTCGCCGAAGCTGAAGTACGAGCCCGACTTGGCGACGACCTTCCGCTCGAGCGCAGCGTCGAGGACGGTGCCCTCCCACGAGATCCCCGAGCCGTAGATGATGTCGAACTCGGCCTGCTTGAACGGCGGCGCGACCTTGTTCTTGACCACCTTGACGCGGACGCGGTTGCCGATCGCCTCCACGCCCTCCTTGAGGGTCTCGATCCGGCGGATGTCGAGCCGGACCAACGAGTAGAACTTGAGCGCGCGGCCGCCCGGGGTCGTCTCCGGGTTGCCGAACATGACGCCGATCTTCTCGCGCAGCTGGTTCGTGAAGATGCAGATCGTGTCGGTGCGGTTGAGCGTTCCGGCGAGCTTGCGGAGCGCCT
>JBKOUJ010000112.1:0-2014 GCA_046723355.1 Actinomycetota bacterium
GGCAGCAACACGAGCAACAACCTGAATCTGCCGGGGACGGACAGCCAGGCCGCGTCGAACCTGCTCGAGTCGCGCTTCCCGCCGCAGCAGAACGGCAGCAGTCCGATCGTCTTCTACACGAAGACGGGCAAGGTCACCGCGTCCAAGTACAAGGAAGCGATCCAGGAGTCGTACACAGCGGTCAAGAAGCTGCCGCACGTCTTCAGCGCAACGAGTCCGTTCAGCCAGCAGGGCCAGGCGCAGATAAGCAAGGACAAGCACACGGCGTTTATCGGCGTGCTTCTCGACGTCGGTTCAAACGACCTGACGCAAGACATCGCCGAGGACGTGCTCAATACGGCCAACCCCGGCAAGAAGGCGGGCATGCAGGTCGCCGCGGGCGGGCCGGTCGGCACCGAGCTCTCGGAGCCGGCGACCGAAAGCAGCGAAGTGATCGGCCTTGTCGCCGCGATGATCATCCTCGCCTTCACGTTCGGGACGCTCGTGGCGATGGGCCTGCCGATCATCTCGGCCGTCTTCGGCTTGCTCGTTGGGCTCTCGCTGATCGGCCTGCTCGGCCACGTGGCGAACGTGCCGGCGGTTGCACCCACGCTGGCCACGATGATCGGCCTCGGCGTCGGCATCGACTACGCGCTCTTTCTCGTCAGCCGCTACCGCGTGTTCCTCAAGGAGGGCTTCGAGGTCCACGAGGCGATCGCCAGGGCCGTCGCCACCTCGGGGAGCGCGATCGTGTTCGCGGGAACCACCGTCGTGATCGCTCTTGTCACTCTCCTGATCGCCGGCATCCCCCTCGTCACGTCGCTCGGCTACGCGTCTGCGCTTGCCGTCGTCACGGCAGTCCTGGCCGCGCTCACGCTCCTACCGGCGGTCTTCTCGCTGCTCGGGCACCACGTCGAGTCCGTCCGCGTGCCGACGTTCATGCGGCCCAAGCCGAAGCCGCCCCTACGTGGATTCTGGGGAGGCTGGGCGCGAGCCGTCACGGGCCACCCCTGGCTTGCGATCGGCGCCGTGCTCGCAATCCTCGTCCCGCTCACCATCCCGTTCTTGTCCCTGAACCTCGGCCAGGAGGATGTCGGCGCCACGCCGAAGTCGACGACCGAGCGCCAGGCGTACGACCTTATCTCCGCAGGGTTCGGCGTCGGCTACAACGGGCCGCTGGCCGTCGCGGTAAGCCTCGGCAGCCCCGCGAAGGCGAGCAGCCAGTTCACCAGCCAAAAGAAGCAGGCGCAGTCGCTGCAGAAGCAGCTGGGGCAGGAGCAGAAGCAGGGCAACGCCTCGAAGCAGCAGCTCACGACCGAGTCGGGCTCGCTACAGCAGCAGCAGACGTCCCTGGAGGAGCAGCAGGCCCAGCTCAAGACCCAGCAAGCGAGCCTCGAACGGCAGGCCGTTGCGCTTCAGGCCGAGCAGTCGAGCCTCAACGCCCAGCAGACCAAGCTCCAGGCGCAGCAGGTGCTGATCATTGGGCAGCTGAACGAGCTCGGCGCACAGGCGTCCCAGCTCGTGAAGAAGGGCGCCAAGCTGGCCAAGGAGGGGGCGGCGGTCACGAAGAAGCTCGCCCGCAACCAGGCCGAGCAGAAGAAGGTGACGATCCAGCTCCAGCATGCGAAGTCTTCGGCGAAGCAGAAGAAGCTGGAGGCGCAACTCCTTGCGCTGCAGAAGAAGGAAGACGCGTTGCAGAAGCAGCTCAACCAGGTGCTACAGCAGGAGCAGGCGCTGCGGAAGCAGTCACAGCAGATCGTCTCCAAGTCGTCGCAGCTCCGCGCACAGGAGTCCAAGCTGGTCAACCAGACGATCGCGCTCGCCGGGCAGGCGACAGGGGCGGCAAAGGAGGCCGTGAGCCTCGTCAAGGAGAAGGAGCAGCTCATTACTGAGGCCTCCAACCTCCAGGTGCAGGCCGCGAACCTCCAGACTCAGGGGGCGAATCTGAATACGCAGAAGGTCCAGCTCCAGGGCCAGCAGCAGACCGCGAAGACGCAGCAGCAGCAGGCGGAGCAGCTCCAGACCGAGCTCACCC
>JBKOUJ010000087.1:0-1646 GCA_046723355.1 Actinomycetota bacterium
ATCGAGCCGCCAGCTTCGACGCACGCGAGCACGATCTCGCCAGCCAGCTCCTCGGCCCGCTCCGGCTCCCCCTCCGAGCGGGCGTCGTAGCAGACGAGCGGGTGGAGGTTGCCGTCGCCGGCGTGGAAGACGTTGGCGACCCGTAGCCCGTACTCGGCTTGGAGCTCCTCGATCCGCTCCAGCACCTCCGGCAACCGGGTGCGGGGGATGACGCTGTCCTGAACGTAGTAATGGGAGCTGATCCGCCCCATCGCCGGGAACGCCGCCTTGCGCATCTTCCACATCAGCTCGCGCTCCTCGGCATCGCGCGCCACCCGCACCTCGTGCGCGCCGTTGCGAGTGCAGACCTCCTTCACATCGTCGAAACGCGCGTCACACTCCGACTCCGAGCCGTCCAGCTCCACCAACAACGCGGCTCCCACATCGAGCGGGAAGCCGGCGTGCGCCATCTGCTCGCTGGCCTGGATCGACAACTGGTCCATCATCTCGATCGCGCCCGGCACTACCCCCTCGCCGACGATGTCGGTGACCGCCTGGCCGGCCTGCGTGGTGGTGTCGAAGAAGGCGACCAGCGTGCGCACCGTCTCGGGCTTCGGGATCACCCGCAAGGTGACCCGCGTCGCCACCCCGAGCGTTCCCTCGGAGCCGACGAACGCACCGACCAGGTCGTAGCCCGCCCGGTCGAGTTCCTTGCCACCGAGCGTCACGACCTCTCCGTCCGGCAGCACCACCTCGAGACCGGTGACGTAGTTCGTCGTGAAGCCGTACTTGAAGCAGTGCGCGCCCCCCGAGTTCTCGGAGACGTTGCCGCCGATGGTGCAGACGATCTGGCTCGAGGGGTCCGGGGGGAAGAAGTGGGTCGGGCCGACGGCCTCAGAGATTCCAACGTTGGTGACCCCGGGCTCGCAGACAACGCGCTGGTTTGAGAGATCGACGTCGAGGATCCGCCGCAACCTGGTCAGCACGATCAACAGCCCCTCCTCGATCGGCAGCGCGCCGCCGGAAAGGCCGCTGCCGGCGCCGCGAGCCACCCACGGGACCTCGGCCTCATGACACGCCCGCACGACCTCGCGCACCTCCTCCGCGTTCCCGGGGAGGACGGCGGCGCGTGGCAGCACCTTGTATTGGAGGAGGCCGTCCGACTGGTAGGTCCGCAACTGGTGCTCGTGGACGATCACGTTGTCCACGCCGCAGATCGAGCGCAGTCGCTCGAGCAGGCGCTCCACCGTCCGCGCGTCCGGGGCCGCGACGCGTGGCCGGGCGCCGAGCTCCTCACCGGGCTTCGTCCCGAGCGGCCCGGCTTGCGGCGCCTCGCCCGCGGCACCCTCGGCTTGTCGCGAAGCCTCTACGGGACCATCCACGACAAGACCACCGTGGACTGCAGGTACACGAGCACGCACATCACCAGGACGAGCACGATGCTCCATCCCAGGACGCGTCGGAAGATCTCCCCCTCGCGCCCCCCCATGGCGACGGCCGCCGCACCGATCGCCAGGTTCTGCGGTGAGATCATCTTCCCCAGAACTCCCCCCGACGAGTTCGCCGCCGCCATCAACGTCGGATCGAGTCCGGCGTCCTTAGCGGCGGTGACCTGCAGCGCCCCGAACAGCGAGTTCGAGGAGGTGTCCGAGCCGGTCACGGCCACC
>JBKOUJ010000103.1:0-7465 GCA_046723355.1 Actinomycetota bacterium
CGACGGCAAGGTGATCGCCTTCGACGCGGAGACGGGCCGGATCCGCTGGCAGCGGACGATCGGGCCGACGGAGAGCTCGCCGCTCTTCGCCGACGGGCTCGTCGTCGTCGGCGATTGGTCCCACAACGTCTATGCCTTCACTGCGTCAACCGGCAACCTGCGCTGGCACTTCCACTCCGGCGGTCTGATCAAGGGTGCGATCTCGCTCGCCGGCGGCCGCGTCTACTTCGGCTCCTACGACACGCACGTCTACGCCCTCGAGCTCCACACCGGCAAGCAGGTCTGGCGCGCCTCGTCCCAACCCCGAATCGGCCGCACCGGCACCTTCTACGCGAATCCCGCGGTCGCCTACGGCCGCGTCTACATCGGCGCGACCGACGGGAAGATGTACTCGTACGGCGCCACCAGCGGCAAGCTGCGGTGGTCGAACGGGACGGGTGACTTCATCTACAGCTCGGCCGCTGTCTGGCGCCGAAACGTGATGGTCGGCTCCTATGACGGCCGCTTCTACTCGTTCGACGCGGCCACGGGAGACGTCCGGTGGCGCTTTGACGCGAACGGCAAGATCTCCGGTTCACCGACGGTTGTCGACGGGGTCGTCTACTTCTCGACGCTGAGCGGAAAGACGTTCGGGCTCGACGCGCGCAACGGCAAGCAGGTCTTCAGATACCCGAGCGGCGAGTACGCCGCGGTCGTTGCCTCGAAGAAGCGGCTCTACCTGGTTGGCTATTCCAAGCTCTACGCCCTGATCGAGCGAGGCGGCGAGAGCGGCAGCTAGAGTCGCGCGACGATGGAGACTCGAGTGCGGCCCCAGCGCGAGCGTCCATTGCCTGACGTGGACGCGGAGGAAGAGCTCGAGCTCAGTCGCTACTGGAACGCACTGCTGACGCGCTGGTGGCTGCCGGTCGCGGGTCTCATCGCAGGCGCGGTAATCGGATACCTGCTCTCGCTCGGGGGCCACAACGTCTACCAGGCGAAGGCCACGATCTACCTCGGCCAGCCGCTGTCGCCGACCGGCACGAGCCAGATCCAGAGCCTCTCGACGAACCCCTCGACCGCGAAGCAGGTGGTGCTGTCGCCCTACTGGCAGCGCATCGCGGAGCAGCGGGCGGGGCTCGCTGCAGGATCGCTTACGGGCCACGTTTCGACGCAGGCGGTCGCGGGCGTCGCGGCGGCGCTGGGCCGCGTCGGCCAGAACCCGCTCGTGAACATCGTCGTCACGGGCAAGCGCCGCGCGAAGATCGCGCTTGCCGCAGACGAATTGGCCCGGATCGTCGTCAACCAGGTGTCGGGCAGGTACGTCGCGACGAAGATCAAGAACCTGCAAGCGAACATCACGGCCGGCAAGGCGGAGCTCGACAGCGTGAACACTCGAATCGCGTCGTTGCAGGCCGAGGTCCAGAACGGCGGCCTCTCGACGGTCGAGCGGTTGCTCTTCGCCAACCAGATCGGCCTCGCCGTGCAAGAGCAGCGCCAGGTGACGGAAGACCTCAGCCAAAACCAGCAGCTGCTTGCCCTGGCGCAGAACGTCGAGAGGAGCCAGCTGATCTCGCCGGCTCACGCGACCAAGACGACGGCTCGCAGCCGGCGGAACTCGGTGCTCGTGGGCGCCGTGATCGGCTTGCTGCTGGGGATCATCGCCGCGCTGCTCTGGGAGCCCGCCGCGCGCGTCGTCCGCCGAACCGCTGTGTAACTTCAAGCCGTGCTCGACGGCAAGCGGGTCGCGGTCGTCATCCCCGCCTACAACGAGGAGCAGCTCCTTGGCTCGACCGTCGAGGGAATCCCTGCGTTCGTCGATCGCATCTACGTAGTCGACGACCGCTCCACCGACGCGACCGTGGAGCGCGCGCGGGCGCTTCCCGACCCGCGCGTCGCCGTGATCGAGCACGAGCGGAACGAGGGCGTCGGCGCCGCGATCGTGACCGGCTACAAACAGGCGATTGCCGACCGGATGGACGTCACCGCCGTGATGGCCGCCGACAACCAGATGGATCCCGAGGACCTGCGGCATCTCGTCGAGCCGGTCGTGCACGGCGAGCTCGATTACGCGAAGGCGAACCGCCTGTTCACGGGCCAGGCCTGGCAGCTGATCCCGCGCTACCGCTATCTCGGCAACGCGGTCCTCTCGATGCTCACAAAGATCGCGTCCGGCTACTGGCACGTCGCCGACTCGCAGTCGGGCTACACGGCGGTATCGCTCGAGTACCTCGAGCTGCTCGACCTCGAGCGGATCTACAAGCGCTACGGCTTCCCCAACGACATGCTCGTGCACCTGAACGTGTGGAACGCGCGGGTGCGCGACATCCCGTCGCGGCCGATCTACGGCGTCGGTGAGCGCTCGGGGATCCGGCTGCGGAAGGTCGTGCCGACGATCTCGTGGTTGCTGGTGAAGGGGTTCTTCTGGCGGCTGCGGACGAAGTACGTGATCCGCGACTTCCATCCGCTTGTCTTCTTCTACATCTTCGGCTTCGTGATGACGCTGCTCGGGCTCGGCCTCGGCATCGCGGAGGTCGTGCTGCGGATCGAGGGAAACGCGGTCTCGGCGGGCACCGTAGTGCTCGTGGCGTTGCTCCTGATCTTCGGGTCGCAGTTCACTTTGTTTGCCATGTGGTTCGACATGGAGTCGAACAAAGACCTGCGGTAGGTGCTCCCGGGGGAACCTCCCGGTTCCCCCGCGCCCCCTCCACTGGTCCCCTTTCGCGGACAGGCGCTGCGCGCCGGTTCGACATGGAGTCGAACAAAGACCTGCGGTAGCACGTAGCAGGAGGGACTGTCCCCGAACGGGGACTGTCCCAAGAACAGGTTGTTAGGCCAGTCCCCTGCGGGGTCACTCCGTCGCCCCTAGGCGCGCGCAGCTGCCTCGATCTGGTCCAGCGCTTCCGGGTTCTCCAGCGACGACAGGTCCCCCGGGTCAGTTCCGAGGGCCTTCGCGCGCACGGCGCGGCGGACGATCTTGGCGCTCCGCGTCTTCGGGAGGGCCGCGACGAACAGGATGCGCTCCGGCGCGAATGCCTTTCCGAGCTCGGCGGCCACGAGCCCTCGCAGCTCCCCGACGAGCTCGTCGCTCGGCTCGGCTCCCGGCACCAGCGCGCAGAAGATCCAGGCCGTCTCGCCCTTGACCTCGTGCGGGACGCCGACCGCGGCGGCTTCGGCCACCAATGGATGCCCCACCACCGCCGACTCGAGCTCCGCGGGGCCGACGCGCTTGCCCGCGATGTTCAGCGTGTCGTCGGAGCGCCCGTGCAGGAACCAGTAGCCGTCCTCGTCGACTGACGCCCAGTCGCCGTGCACCCAGATTCCGGGCAGGCGCCGCCAGTAGGTGTCCAGGTACCGTTCGGGATCGCGCCAGAACCCTCGCGTCATCCCGGGGAACGGCTTCCGGCAGACGAGCTCGCCGACCTCGCCGCGCACCGGCCGCCCCTCGACGTCGACGACGTCCATCGCCATCCCCAGTGCCGGCCCGCCCAGCGAACAGGCCTTGATCGGCTCCGCGACGGTCGGCGAGAGGAAGCACGCGCCGACCTCGGTGCCACCCGAGCAGTTGATGATCGGACAGCGCCTGCCGCCGACCACCTCGTGCAGCCAGCGGTACGGCTCCGGGTTCCACGGCTCGCCGGTCGTTACGAGCACGCGCAGCGAGGAAAGGTCGTGCCGCTCGACGAGCTCGCGACCGTGCGGGATCAGCGCGCGCGTCAGCGTCGGCGACAGCCCGAGCACGGCGACGCGCTCGCGCTCGACGAGGGCCCAGAGCCGGTCCGCCGGCCAGTCCGGTGCGCCTTCTGCGAACAGCACCGTGCACCCGAGCGCGTTCCCGCCGACCACCTCCCAGGGTCCCATGATCCAGCCCATGTCGGTGACGAAGTGGACGACCTCGCCGGCCTTCGCGTCGGCCTGGTACGCGACCTCGCGCGTGATCGATACCAGGAACCCGCCTTGGACGTGGACGACCCCCTTTGGGCGCCCTGTCGTTCCCGACGTGTACGTCAGCAGGTACGGATGCTCCGAATCGACCTCGAGCGGCTCGAGGACTCCGGGCCGTCCGTCCATGGCCTCGGCGTCGAAGAGGTCGCGACCCAGCGTCATGGGCACGTCGTCGCGGCCGAGCCGTCGCCAGACGACCACGTGCTCGACCGACGGCGACTCGCGGACGGCCTCGTCGACGATCTCCTTCATCGGCACCTCGCGCCCGCGTCGCAGCGAGCCGTCGGCCGTGACCACGACGCGGGCCTGCGAGTCCTGCAGCCGCTGAGCCACCGCCGGCGCGGCGAAGCCGGAGAAGATCGGCACCTGAACGGCCCCGATGTGCGCACAGGCGTGCGAGACGATCGAGATCTCCGGCGACATCGGCAGGAAGAACGCGACCCGATCACCCGGGCCAACGCCCAACGCGATCAGGGCTTCCGCAAAGCGAGTGACCCGTGACGAAAGCTCGCGGTACGACAGCCCGTGCCGCTCGCCGCCCTCGGACTCCCAAAGCGCGGCGGCGACGTCCGGCGTCCGCTCCGCCCACCGGTGGACGCAGTTCCAGGCGAGGTTCAGCTTGCCGCCGACGAACCAGGTCGCCCACTCCGGGCCGCGCGTCAGGTCGACGACTCGCTCCCACGGTTGTGAGAACTCGAGTCCCATGTCCTCGATCGCGGCCGGCCAGAACCGCTCCGGCTCCTCGGCCGAGAACCCTTGGAGAGCCCGGTAGTCGTCGAATCCGAGCCGTCGCATCAACCGGAGGACGTTCGCCCGCTCGAGCACCTCCGGCGTCGGTCTCCAGACGATCTCCATCGCGCGGGAAGCGTAGAGAACCAGCGTGCCGGGCCTACCGGTCTCGCTACCCTCGGCGAGGCATGCGCGCACGGATCTTCGCCGAAGAGAACCGCAAGTGGTGGACGCTCTGGGCGCTCTCGTTCGCCCTGTTCATGGTCATGCTCGACAACACGATCGTGAACGTCGCCCTGCCGGCGATCAAGAATGACCTCGGCATCGGCGTCTCGGAGCTCGAATGGACCGTGACTGCGTACGCGCTCACGTTCGCGGTGCTGCTGCTCACGGGCGGCAAGCTCGGCGACATGTACGGCCGGCGCCGGATCTTCACGATCGGCCTGGTCGTCTTCACGGTCTCATCGCTCGCCTGCGGGCTCGCTTCGACCGCGCCTGAGTTGATCGGGGCACGTGCGTTCCAGGGTGTGGGCTCGGCGCTGATGATGCCCGCGACGCTCTCGATCATCACGGCCACGTTCGCCCCGAGGGAGCGCGGGACCGCGATCGGGATCTGGGCCGGCGTCTCGGCGATGGCGCTCGCGATCGGCCCCTTGCTCGGCGGGGTGATCACCGAGCACATCTCGTGGAACTGGATCTTCTTCGTCAACGTCCCCGTGGGCATCCTCGCCGTCATCGCGAGCTTCGTCGTCGTCCCGGAGTCCAAGGACATGTCCCATGAGCAGCGACTCGACCTGCCGGGCTTGCTGACCTCCGGGATCGGGCTGTTGGCGCTCGTCTATGCGCTGACGGAGGCCCATCGCCTCGGATGGACGTCGATGACCATCATCGGCCTCTTCGTCGTCGCGGCCGTCGCGCTCGGCGCGTTCGTCTTCCTCGAGCTGCACCAGCGGTTGCCGATGCTCGACCTGTCGCTGTTCCGGAACGGAACCTTCGCGGGCGCCAACCTCGTCGCCCTCCTCGTCACGGTGGCGATGTTCGGGATCTTCGTCTTCTTTCCGCTGTACATGCAGAACCTGCTCGGCTGGTCGCCGATCCAGACCGGCGCGGCCCTCCTGCCGTGGACGATCCTGATCGTGATCTTCGCGCCGATCGCGGGGAAGCTCTCAGATCACCTCGGCTCCCGCTGGCTGATGGCCGCGGGTATGACGACGGTCGGCCTCTGCTGTCTCGAGCTGTCGACGGTCGCGGTCGACTCGACCTTCTGGCGGCTGCTGCCGGGATTCATCCTCGGCGGCCTCGGGATGGCCTTCGTGATGACGCCGATGTCGGCCGCGGTGATGGGAGCGGCCCCGATCGACAAGGCAGGCGTCGCGTCGGGGGTCCTGAACACCTTCCGGCAGGTCGGGGTGGCCTTGGGAATCGCGATCACGGGCGCCATCGTGACTAACCGCGAGGCTGCAGCCCTACGTGCCGGAGCCGATCCGGCTCATGCATTCGTCCACGGTCTGACTTTCGGCATGCGAGTGAGCGCCGCAATCTGCTTCGGCGCTGCAATAGCCGCCGCGGTCCTCGTCCGCAAAGTCCGACACGCCGACGAGCAGGTGCAGCCGTTGGCCGAACCGGCCTAACCCCTCGCCGAAAGTGCGAAGCACTTTCGGCGACACAAAAAGAGAGGGCCCCGGCTGCGGCACCCGGGGCCCTACTATCTAGTTGAGCGGCCTTCGTAAGGCGACGGCTCGGAAGCTATGACTCTGCGGCCCAGCCACGCTTCCGAGCCATCCGTCGCCATTGGTTGGCGCGCCCCCCGCAGCTCCAACCTGGCGTCCGGCGGTGCTGCAGAGTGGACTGACTATAGACCTGTCCTCGGAGAGCGTCAAGTAGCTCGATCAAGTGATTTTCGCAAGGAGCGCTTGACTCGATTTTGGCCTGGACATGCCCCTTTAGGGGGACGCCTGAATAGCCACGGTTGCATATTGGTGAAGTATGCAGTTGACTTCCCGTGAGTCACTCATGCCGCGTGCTGCCACCGATATCCGCCGCAGCTCTCCCTCGGGCAACCGCCTGGGCGAGCGCGTGCGGCAGCTTCGCGTGGCGGCCGGCCTAACCCAGACCGACCTCGCCGGCGACCGCTTCTCGAAGGAGTACGTCAGCCAGATCGAGCGCGGCAAGACCAGGCCCACGCGCGAGACGATCGAGTGGCTCGCGGTCAAGCTCGGCGTCGATCCCGGTTTCCTCGAGCGGGGCGTCTCCGCCGACGAGCGCCGCCGCGTCGACACGTTGCTCGCGCGCGCGGACGCGCTGACCGAGAACCACCGGTACGACGAGGCGATCGCCGAGTACGAGAACTGCAAGACCGCGGTGCTCGCGACCGGCGTAACCGAGCTCGAGGTCCGCCACCTGGCCGGCGAAGCGTGGGCGCGGATGGAGAACAGCGAGATCAAGCACGCGATCGAGCTCCTCAACCGGGCGCGCATGCTCGCCGAGGCGCCGGAGTTCTCCGACGTCGACCGTGCCGACCTGCTCTTCCGCCTCGGCGTCTGCCGCTACCAGCTCTCCAGCATCTCGACGGCGGTCAACCTCCTCAACGAGTCCTTGACGCTCGCTGAGGCCTCCGAACTTCCCTGCGACCGCCTGCGCGCCGACATTCTCGGCTGGCGCTCGCGGTGCTACAGGCGCCAGCGGGACTTCGAAGCAGCGCGCGAGGACGTCGAGCGCGCGCTCGAGCTCGCCCAGGCGCTCGACGATCCGCGCAAGACCGCGGACACGTACTTCCAGGCTTCTCTTGTCAGCGAGCGGATGGGGCACTGGGTCC
>JBKOUJ010000085.1:0-2986 GCA_046723355.1 Actinomycetota bacterium
GCTTTGGTGTGACCCGGAGCTCTGGCTCGCGGAGGCAGCGCGGCTGCTCCGTCCCGGCGGCGAGGTGATCTTCCTGCGCGGTTCGATGCTGCTCATCCTCTGCAGCCCGGAAGAAGGGCCTGCCGTGGAGGAGCTCGTGCGTCCCCAGCACGGCCTCTACCGGGTCGACTGGACGGAAGGCGACGACCAGGGCGTCGAGTTCCATGCGCCGACCGGCGAGCTGCTCCGGATCCTGCACGCGAACGGCTTCGAGCTTCTCGACCTCCGCGAGCTCTACGCGCCCGACGACGCCGCCGATCACGAGTACTACTCGCACGTGCCGGCCGAATGGGCGAAGAAGTGGCCGAGCGAGGAGATCTGGCGCGCGCGTAAGCGCTCGTGAGCGCTGCGCCGGCACCGCCTCTCTTGCTCGCATCCCGGTCGCCGCAGCGGCGCGCGATCCTCGAGCAGTTAGGGATTCCGTTCGAGGTGGTTATTCCCGAGTACGAAGAAGGCCCGTCGGGAGCTGACCCGGCCGCGGAGGTCGAGCGCCGCGCGCAGGGAAAGGCGAGGTCGGTCGCGGCCGTCGTCGACGACCGGCCGATTCTCGGGGTCGACACGGAGGTCGTGCTCGACGGGCGCGTGTACGGGAAGCCGGCCAATGAAGCGGAGGCCGAGACGATGCTGGAGGAGCTGTCGGGCCGGACGCACGAGGTCGTCTCCGGCCTCTGCCTGCTGACTCCGGCGTGGGAGGAGATCCGGCATGCCGTCACCCGAGTCTCGTTCCGCGCGCTGACGCCCCGTGAGCTCGGCCCTTATGTCGCGAGCGAGGAATGGCGTGAGCGCGCAGGCGGCTACGCGATCCAGGGCCTCGGGGCCGCGCTCGTGGAGCGCATCGACGGCGACTATTTGAACGTGGTCGGCCTTCCTGCGGCGGTTCTCGTCGACCTGCTCGCGGAACGCTTCCCGGGCACCTACGGCTTTGGCTAGAGCCCTCGCGCTGCTGCTCGCCGTCGCCGCCGCGCTCTCGGCCGGCTGCGGTTCCGACAGCGGACGAGCCACGATGACGGTTCGCGAGAGATTCGAGCCGATCCAGGTTCCGCGCCGGGTCGAAGGCACAACGACGCGGGCCGGGCAGCCGGTCCGCGCCAACTGCTCGCTCGCGGCGGTCTACAAGGTGCGGGAAGCGACGGGGACGGCCTTCCTGATCCAGAGCCAGCTGCTCCACCTCCGTCTGCAGCCGTCTCGTCGCCAGACGGCCTACGAAGTCGAGTGCCTAGGGCCGCTGGTGGTGGAGCTGCCGGCTGCTGCGACGCGAGTCGAGGCGACGGAGCTCACCAGATCCGGTCAGCGGCGCGCTTCGCCCCGGGTGCGGACGGACGCCTCTGTCCGGCTCGCGTCGGGACGGACCCTGCGGCCGGCCGCCGGCAAGCAGATCGTCGTCGTCCAGTGGCCGCGGCACCCGGGCTCGGCCTATGACGACTACGTGTTGGAGCTCTCATTCGAGGTCCCCAAGGCTCCGCTGATCCGCGAGCGGGTCGCCTACACGGCGTCAGTCTCCTGCGGGCGCACGAGCTATCTCGAGCCGGTCGTCCCGCTGGACGAGGGTCTCGGCTTCGTGAACGCGTTCACGGTCCCGCCGCATGGACGGCCGTTTGCGTTCATCCTCCCGCACATAGCGACGGGGATCAGCAGCCACTCCGAGGCGACGCAGAGCCTGGCCTGCCCGTGAGCGATCTCGTCACCGGCGACGACGGCAAGGCCCGCTGCCGCTGGGGCTCGACCGATGAGCGCTATCGGGACTATCACGACACGGAGTGGGGGCTCCCCGTCACGGACGAGCGGGGTCTTTACGAGCGCCTGTCGCTCGAGTGCTTGCAGAGCGGGCTCTCCTGGGCGCTCATCCTGCGCAAGCGCGATGAGATCAGAGCCGCGCTCGCCGACTTCGATCCGGACGCGCTCGCGGCGTTCACGAGTAGAGACATCGACACCTTGCTGCAGGACCCGCGCGTGATCCGCAACCGCCGCAAGCTCGAAGCGATCGTCCAGAACGCCGGAGCCACGGTCGCCCTTCGGGACGACGCTCCGCTCCCGGAGCTCGTCTGGAGCTTCCGCCCGCCGTCGCGGCGCCGTTCGCCCCGTGGCTACGCTGACCTGCCGTCGCTCACGGACGAGTCGAAGCAGCTTGCCAAGGAGCTGAAGCGCCGCGGCTTCGCCTTCGTCGGCCCGACGACGGTCTATTCGACGATGCAGGCGGCGGGGCTCGTCAACGATCACCTGGCCGGCTGCTTCGTCCGGGACGAGGTCGAAGCCGCACAGGGCGAGGTGCAGCGACTTCTCGCGGATGGGTAGCTAGACTCGGCGCGGGGCAATGGGGATTTTCACCCAGATGACCGGGTTCGGCGGCCGCGACATGGCGGTCGATCTCGGCACCGCGAACACGCTGGTCTACGTCAGGGGCCGCGGCATCGTGCTGAGCGAGCCGTCGGTCGTCGCGATCGACCAGCGCAGCGGAGAGGTCCACGCCGTGGGCGTCGAGGCGAAGCGGATGCTCGGCCGGACACCCGGGACAATCTCGGCGATTCGTCCGCTCAAGGACGGCGTCATCGCCGACTTCGACGTCACGGAGCAGATGCTCCGCCATTTCATCCAGAAGGTGCACCAGCACCGCTTTGCGCACCCCCGCGTCGTCGTCTGCGTCCCGTCCGGCGTCACCGGCGTCGAGAAGCGCGCCGTCGAGGAAGCGACGCTCAGCGCCGGCGCCCGCCAGGCCTACCTGATCGAGGAGCCGATGGCCGCCGCGATCGGCGCCGGCCTGCCCGTCTCAGAGCCCACGGGGAACATGATCGTGGACATCGGCGGCGGTACGACCGAGGTCGCGATCATCTCGCTCGGCGGCATCGTCGTCAGCCAGAGCATGCGCGTCGGCGGCGACGAGATGGACGAGGCGATCATCCAGCACATCAAGACCGAGTACAAGCTGCTCGTCGGTCAGCAGACCGCCGAG
>JBKOUJ010000157.1:0-1090 GCA_046723355.1 Actinomycetota bacterium
CAGCGACGATGAAGGCCGAGACTAACGCGATCCCCCACGACGCCTTGCGCCCGCCCCCTGCACCGGTCAGTCGACGAGTTGTCCGCGCAAGTCCCTCAAAACGTTTCCGCAGCATGTTTAATCTCCTCCGCTTCCGTAGGCCCCCCGACCATCCTCTCATCGAGACAGGGAAAGTCAAGGCGCCCAACGACACCAAGCTCCTCATTGCACCCAGACCCGTCGTTTGCATCCAGACCCGTCGACTTCCGCTTCGTCAACGTCGCACTGGGCAAGCGCCGAAGCGTTCCAGAACGCGATCAACGATGCGCGTTCCGAGCGCCGGCCTGACCGCCGCAGCACCACTTCGAGGCCGCGCTTGCTCTCCACCGCGAATCGCGAGGGCCGTTCGAGGAAGCGCGCACACCCCTGCTTCGGCGAACGGCTGCGGCGGGTCGGTGAGCGCAGGCACGCCCGACGCGAGCTGCCGGCGGCGCCCGCGACCTTCGAGACGCTCGGTGCGGAGCCTTGGTCCGAACGCGCAGTCAGGGAGTTGCGCGCAAGCGGCGAGCGCAGCCGCGGGGCGGCGGCGGAGCTATTCCTCCGCCGCCGCCTTATCGGACTCTGCGCGGTCCTTGATCTCCTCGACCACTGTCGGGTCGGCGAGCGTCGTCGTGTCACCGAGCGCTCGGTGGTCGGAGACATCGCGGAGCAGGCGGCGCATAATCTTCCCGGAGCGCGTCTTCGGAAGCTCCGGCGTGAAGACGATGTTCGCCGGCTTGGCGATCGGCCCGATCTTTCTGGCGACGTGGTTGCGAAGCTCCTCGAGCTTCTCGACCGAGCCTTCCTTGCCGCCCTTGAGCGAGACGAAGGCCACGATCGCCTGCCCGGTGGTCGCGTCGGCCCGGCCGCAGACGGCGGCCTCGGCGACCTCCTGGTGGTCAACGAGTGCGCTCTCGACCTCGATCGTCGAGATTCGGTGGCCGGATATGTTCATCACGTCGTCGACCCGCCCGAGCAGCCAGAAGTCGCGGTCCTCGTCGATCCGGGCGCCATCGCCGGCGAAGTAGACGTCCTCGTACTTCGACCAGTACGTCTCTCGGTAGCGGTCGGG
>JBKOUJ010000024.1:0-4606 GCA_046723355.1 Actinomycetota bacterium
CGGCCGCCCCGTCCTCGCGGAGGTCCACCGTCACCCCAGCAGTTTCTTGACCTGCGGCCACGTCCGCGTGTTGAGGATCTGCTCCTTCGTCAGCCACGCGCGCCTCGCCTGCCCGACGCCGAGCTCCGGGTACCCAAGCGCACGTATGGAGTGCGCGTCGCTGTTCACGGCCAGCAGCACGCCCGCCTCGCCGGCGGCCCGCGCGTGCGCGTCGCGGAGGTCGAGCCGGTCCGGCTGCGAGTTGATCTCGAGGAACGTCTTCGCCGCGAGCGCGCCTTCGAAGACCCGCTCGAGGTCGATGTCGGCCGGGCCGCGGCGGTTGATCTTGCGCGCAGTCAGATGGCCGATGCAGTCGACGTTCGGGTTCTCCATGGCGGCGAGCACACGCTCCGTCGGGTTCTTGTCGAACGCGGTGTGGAGCGACGCGACGACCCAGTCCCGGTCCGCGAGCGTCTCGTCGTCCACGTCGACCGAGCCGTCGGCGCGGATGTTCACCTCGATCCCCTTGACCAGCCGGAAGCGGCCGAGCCGTTCCTGAAGCGCATCGATCTCGCGGTCCTGCCCCTCCAGCCGCCCCTCGCGGAGGTAGTGCGAGTGGTCGGTGACGGCCAGGAAGGAGTAGCCGCGCCGCTTCGCCTCCTCTGCCATCTCCTCGATCGAGTTCTTGCCGTCCGACGACCACGTCGAGTGGCAATGGAGGTCGCCGCGAAGATCGCCGATCTCAACCAGCTCCGGCAGCGCCCCTTCGCGCGCCGCCTCCAGCTCACCGAGGTTCTCGCGGAGCTCCGGTGGGATGTACTGGTAGCCGAGGAACTCGTAGAGCTCCTCCTCGCTGCCGGTCTTGAAGATGTCGCCGGACTCGGCCTCCTTGACTCCGTTCTCCGAGATCGAGAGCCCACGGCGAACGGCGTCCTCGCGCAGCGCGACGTTGTGGTGCTTCGAGCCCGTGAAGTGCTGCAGCAGGTTTCCGTACAGCCCAGAGGGAACGACGCGCAGGTCGAAGCGTAGCCCGTCGTTCGAGACCACGGTCGCCTTCGATTCCCCTTTCGCAGCGACCTTCTCGACCCAGCGCAGCTTCGTGAAGTACTCGATCAGCTCGCGCGGCTCGGTCGCAGTGGCAATGATGTCGAGGTCGCGAAAGGTCTCCTTGCGGCGCCGGGTGCTGCCGGCCTCGGAGACTTCGAGCGCGGCCGGGTGCTCACGCAGAACCCCGACGACGGCCTGAACCGCCGGTAACCCCTGGCCGAGCAGCGGCCTCACCTCCTGCGGCGCCTTGCGCCGCCCCGAGAGCTCCTTGACGATTCGCTCCTCGAGCTTGGCGCCGATGCCGGGGAGCATTCGGAGCCGCTCGGCCTTTGCCGCCGCTTTCAGGTCGGCGAGCGTGGTGACCCCGAGCTCCTGCCAGATCTTGCGCGCGGTCTTCGGCCCGAGCCCGGGCAGGCGCGTGAACTCGACAACCTCGGGCGGGACGAGCGCCTTGTGCTTCGTCAGCGCCCGGATCTCGCCCTCGTTGACGATCTCGACGATCTTGCCCTCGATCGTCTTGCCGATCCCGGGCAGGTCCTTCGCCTTGCCCGCGAGTGCCAGCTCGGCGACGAGGCCCGACTGCTCACGCACCAACGCGGCCGCGCGCCGGTAGGCGAGGAGCCGGTACGCGGCCTCGCCTTCCAGCTCGAGAATGTCGGCGAGCAGGTCCAGCTGCTCCGCCACGTCCGCGTTGCGGGGCAGCGTCTTCGCCATCGCCGCGATCATAGGCACCAGCATGCGAGCAACCGTCTGCATGCCGACCTACAACGAGCGCGAGAATCTCGAGCCGATGCTGCGCGCGCTCGGCGAGCACGACCTGCGCGTGCTTGTGATCGATGACAACTCGCCCGACGGCACCGGCCGGATCGCCGACCGGCTGGCGCAGGAGCTCGACTACGTCGACGTCCTCCACCGCCCGCACAAGGAGGGGCTCGGCCCCGCGTACCTGGCCGGCTTCCGACGAGCGCTCGCAGACGGAGCCGAGCGGATCCTGGAGATGGATGCCGACTTCTCCCACGACCCGAACGACGTCCCGCGCCTGATCGCGGCGACCGACGAGGCCGACCTCGCGCTCGGCTCGCGCTACGTCGAGGGCGGCGAGATCGCGAACTGGGGGCCGGTCCGGCGTGCGATCTCGGCAGGCGGCTCCTTCTACGCACGCGTGCTCCTCTCCGTGCGACCGCGTGACATGACCGCCGGCTTCAAGTGCTACCGCGCCGATGTTTTGCGAACCATCGACCTGGATGCGATCCACTCGAAGGGCTACGCCTTCCAGATCGAGACGACCTACCGCACCCTGCGCGCCGGCTTCACCGTCGTCGAGGTGCCGATCCGGTTCGTCGATCGCGAGGTGGGCGGCTCGAAGATGAGCCGCGCGATCGTGCTCGAGGCGATGTGGAAAGTGCCCGCCCTCCGAGTTGCCGCGCTGACAGGCAAGCTATAACCGTGCGGGAGGTCACCGACCAGAGCTTCCAGGCCGACGTGCTCGAGACGGCAGGACCGGTGGTGGTCGACTTCTGGGCGCCCTGGTGCGGTCCCTGCGTCGCGGTCGAGCCGATCCTCGCCGGGCTCGAGCGCGACCACGCGGAAGTCTCCTTCACGAAGCTGAACGTCGACGAGAACGTCGAGACAGCCGCCCGCTACGAGGTCTTCTCGATCCCGACCGCGATCCTGTTCGAAGGCGGCGAGCCGCGCGAGACGGTGATCGGCGCCCGGCCGCGCAAGTACTTCGAGGAGGCCTGGGCGCCCTGGCTGGCGCCCAGCGCTACGTGGTCGACTCCTTGACGACCGGTTGAGCCTGCAGCCGAGGCGGCCTCGGCGCCGCGACCGCGCCCGAGCCCTCGTCCGGCCCGCGGACCCGCACGCGAGGGTCGATGAAGCTGTACACGATGTCGACGATCAGGTTCAAGATCGCGACCGCGAAGCTGATCACGAGCACGACGCCCATGATCATCGGCAGGTCGCCACCTGCGAGCGCCCGGACGAGCACCTTTCCCATCCCCGGCAGGCCGAAGGCGATCTCGATGAACAGCGCGCCGCCGAAGGCGAGCCCGATGTCCATGCCGAGCATCGAGACGACAGGGAGCATCGCGTTGCGCATCACGTGCCGACGCATCACGCGGCCGGTGCTCGCTCCCTTCGCGCGAGCGGTCCGGACGTAGTCCTCGTCCATCGTCTCGATCATGCTCGCGCGGATCATCCGCGCGTAAAGCGCGGCGTAGAGGCAGGCGAACGTGAACCACGGCAGCAGCATGTGGTACGCCCACTGCGTCGGGCCCCCGCACGTGGTGGAGGGGTTGAAGAAGTCGCAGTAGCCCGAGATCGGGAAGAGATGCAGCTTGTAGCCGAGGAAGTACGAGAGGATCAGGCCGAGCCAGATCGGGTGCGCCGAAGCCCCGATCAGAACGAGCACCATCAGTCCCTTGTCCGTTTGGGTGCGCTGGTACATCGCCGTCAGAACGCCGATTGGGAACGCGAGCAGGAACCATACGATCACGCCCCCGAACACCAGTGAGGCCGTCACCGGGACGGCGTCGCTGATCGTGTCGCGGACCGGGATTCCCGAACGAACGGAGCGCCCGAGGTCGCCATGCTCGACCAGGTGCTCGACGAAGCGCACGTACTGCGTCGTCACCGGCAGGTCCCTGAGGTGGAACTGGCCCGCGAGCATCGGGTCGGTCGACCCGTTCCCCGACAGCGTGCTGCGCGTGTCCGTCGGGATGATGAAGAAGATCACGAACGTGAACAGGGTGATCACGGCCGCGAGCAGCACCGCCCACACCAGCCGCCTGACGACGAACGTCAGCACCGGCGACTAGATTTGCTACTCAGCGCGCTTCGCGCAAGCGAAAATGCTCCCACCCGCTCAGGGCTACGGGGTTGCCGTCGAGTCGGATTTCGACGCCGGCACCTTCCTCGCAGCGTCCGATCTCCGCGAAGCGGCCGGGCTCGGGGGTCGCGGCGAGCAGTTCGAAGTCCTCGCCGAAGCCGAGGTCGTCGTAGCTCGCGCCCGGCGCAAGCGGCACGCGCTCGAGGTCGATCACGAGCCGACAGCCAGAACGCTCGGCGATATGACCGGCGTCGCGGGCGAGACCGTCGGAGAGGTCGATCATCGCGTGGGCGTCGCGGGCGAGCTCGATCCCTTCCTCGACCCGCAGCGGCGGGCGCACGAAGCGCTGCTCGCGGAAGGCCGGGCCGGCGGCGCCGAGCGGGCCGGTGATGACGATCGCGTCGCAGGGCCGCGCGCCCCCACGTCCCGGCACACGTTGCGACCGGCCGAGCGCGGTGACCGTGAGGAACACCTTTGCCGCCTCGGTTGTGTCGCCGCCGCGGACCGGCACTCCGGACTCGGCGATCCCTTCGTACAGCTCGAGCACCGCCTTCAGCTCGGTCTCGCCGGGGACGCCGAGACTGACGAGCAGCGCCTCCGGCCGCGCGCCGGACGCGGCGAGATCGCTGACGTTGACTGCGGCGGCGCCGAAGCCGAGCTCTCGCCAGGAGAGCCAGTCGAGGCGGAAGTGGACGCCCTCGACGACCGAGTCCTGCGTGACGACGAGGCCGGCGCCGAGGTCCGCGGCGT
>JBKOUJ010000028.1:0-26017 GCA_046723355.1 Actinomycetota bacterium
GGCCGTAAAGGCGTCGATCTGCCAGAACGCCGAAATGAAGAGCGAGACGAGGGCCCCGAGATAGACGACCGCGAAGGCAAGCACGGGCGCGGCGAGCAGGAGCGACAGCTTCAACCAGGGCCGGCGCCAGAGCGCAGACGACAGCCGAAGGCGGGCGCTCCGGAGCGGAGCGCCCCCCTCCACGACCTCAGTCACGCGTTACCCCGTGATCTGCGTCCAAGCCGTCTGCCAGGCGTTGTAATCCATGCAGTCCTTCTTGCCATTCCCGCAGTCGGGAATCGGCGTCTTCCAGAACTTGATCGTGTTGTAGTAAGGGAGCGGCTCGTTCAGGTGGAACTTCGCGCACGAGCCCGCCTCCATCTTGTCCATGATCGGACACGCCTTCGGGTTGACCGGCGTTTCACGGAAGATCAGCGCCTGCTGCGCCTCCGGCTTGGGCGTGGTCACGTACTTCATCCACAGGTAGGCGCAATTCGGGTGCGGCGCCTTCTTGGCGAGCATCCAGGTGTCGGCCCAGCCGGTCGCGCCAGCCGAGGGGATTACCTCCTTGACGGGCACTCCCTTCTGCTGGAGCGCGGCTGTGTCTGCGGGCCAGATCGCGCCGAGCGAGACGTCCCCGTTTGCGAACGCCGCGCGGCCATCGGTGTCGTAGTTCCAGTACAGCTTGACGAGCTTGCGCTGCTTCTTGAGCAGCGCGATCGTGGCGTCGAACTGCTTCTTGTTCAGCTCGTAGGGATCTTTGATCCCGAGGTCCGGCTGCGAGTTCATCAGGTAGAAGGCGGCGTCGGCGATCTGGATCGGGTTGTTCGGGATCGTGATCTGGCCCTTGTACTTCGGGTCGTACAGCGCTCCCCAGGTCGTGGGGCCTGGCTTGATCTTCGTTTTGTTGTAGAGCAGGACGTTGGGGCCCCACTGCAAAGAGACGCCGTAGTGGACTCCGTCGACCGTGTTATGCGCCGGCGACTTGAAGATCGGGATGAAGTCGTTCCAGCTCGGGATCAGCTTGATGTTGACCGGCTTGACATCGCCGCCCCTGATCAGGCGCAGGCTCGCGTCGCCGGAGGCCGAGACGAGATCCCACTGGCCGCCGCCGCCCCCTCCCCCGGCCCGCATCAGCGCGACCATCTCGTTCGAGGAGCCGGCGTCCTTGCGGTGGATCTTGCAGCCGCTCTGCTGCTCGAACTTCTTGGCGAAGCTTGGGTCGGAGTAGTACGGCCACTCGATCAGGTTGAGCGCACCCTCGCCCTGCCCGATCGACGAGGGCAGGTTCGAGGTCGTCGACTTCGCCGCCGATTTGCCGCTGCTGCCGCCGCAGCCTGCCGCCGCGACAGCGAGCGCTCCGGTGATGACGGCGGCCGCCGCCCACGCCAGGTAGCGCTTTCGTGCGTGATTCATGCTCCCTCCCGGGTCTCGATTGCGTGCTCCGGACTCCACTCGAGCAGGACTCTGCGGCCGCGCTGGTCGAGCGCCTCGGCCGACGACGTCTCGAGGTTCTGCCGAACGACGACGAGCTCGCCGCCGTCGTCGAGGTCGACGACGTAACGGGTGAACATCCCGGCGTAGACGACGTCTCGGATTCGGCCGGTGGCGGCGTTCCCGTCATCGCGTCGGGTGCCGCCGTCTATGGTCATGCGGATCTTCTCTGGCCGAACGGTGAAGACCTGTCCGCCACGGTGAAGGACGTTCGACGCGCCGACAAAGCCCGCGACGAAGGCGTTGTCGGGCCGCTCGTACACAGCCGCCGGGGTACCGATCTGCTCGATCCGGCCCTCGTTGAAGACGGCGAGCCGGTCGCTCATGGTCAGTGCCTCCTCCTGGTCGTGCGTGACGTAGACGAACGTGATCCCGACCTCGCTGACGGCGCGCTGGATCCGCTTCAGCTCGATCTGCATCTCTTGACGCAACTTCAGGTCGAGGGCGCCGAGCGGCTCGTCGAGAAGCAGCACCTGTGGGTGGTTGACGAGCGCCCGAGCGAGCGCCACCCGCTGCCGCTGGCCGCCCGACAGCTGCGCCGGCTTGCGGTCGCCGAGGCCGGCCAGCCTGACGACGTTCAGGATCTCGTCCACGCGCTTGCGGCGTTCCGCGCGCGCAATCCCCTTGACGCGCAGCCCGTAGGCGACGTTCTCGCCCACGGTCATGTGCGGGAAGAGCGCGTAGTCCTGGAAGACGGTGTTGACGTCGCGCAAGTACGGCGGCCGGGTCGTGACGTCGCGACCCGCCAGCTCGATCCGGCCCGCGTCAGGACGTTCGAAGCCGGCGATCAGACGCAGCGTCGTCGTCTTCCCCGAGCCGGACGGGCCGAGCAATGTGAAGAACTCGCCGGAGCCGATCTCGAGATCGACGCCGTCGACGGCGGCCACGTCGCCGTACGACTTGCGGACGCCAACGAGTCGGACGTCTGGCGCCTGGCCGACATGAGGTTGCGCGACGGACGCAGCGTGTTCCTGAATAGCCACTACGCGACGCGATTATCAACCGCGCGCGCGGCTGCGCACAATGACGTGTCGGTTGTTTCTAGCCTCGCAATGCGAGGCGGGCCTTGCTACTCGGCCTTCGCGGGAGCCTCCTCGCCAGGCGCGTGCAGCAGGTTTTCGACGTCTCGGACGCCCTGCACCTTGCGAGCCTGGCTTTCGAGGTCCTGGATCAGGTCGGGCTGCTCGAGCTCCCCGCGCAGGTAGACGACGCCGTCCTCGACGTTGACGTTGATCTTGCCCTTCGGCACGTCGGCGCCGCGGAAGATCTCGGTCTCCACCTTGCGAGCGAGCGTCACGTCGTCGGGCTGCGGCTTCTCCTGCTCCTTCCGGTGGGTCGCCTTCAGCTTCATGCCTTCGGCCTGCGCTGCGGCATCCCCGGCGCGCCTGCCGGTCTGCCTGAATACCTTCCCTGTTCGCTGGATCAGCTCCTTGCGCCGCCTCCGGCCGTTGTCGGGGTCGAAGAAGTACGCGAGCGCGGCTCCGATGGCTCCTGCCAACGCGAATAGCGGCATTGATCCTCTCCTTGTCAGAGTTGGCGTTTAGCCCCGGCTACCCGGGTCAGCTCAGGCCAAACTCTCTACAGAGCGCAGCGGCGACACAAGCCGGTTCCGCGGAAAATCCGCAGGATTTTTCGCGGCTAGTCGCCCCAGTCGAAATCGCGCGAGCGCGTCCAGAGGCTGTCGTTCGCCTCCACCGGCTCGTCGTCGTCCTCGCCGGGCCACTTGAGGGCAATCGTCGGCTCCGCCGGGATGGCCGGCTCGGTGCCGTCCATCGTGTCCTCGATGCGGGCCTGCTCCTCGGTCTTGAAAAGCGGATGGTTGTTGAACGGATCCTCGTTCCTGTAGCGGTCGAGCGGAAGGTGGTTGTCGAGCTCGGAGTTCCGTTCCTTCAGCTCAAGGTGTTCCTGTATGGCCTGTGAAAAAAGCGTAGGCGTGTCTACCGACATTGTCCTCCTCTGAACGATCGATTGGGGCCGTTCCCCGAACAGCGGCGGATGATAGCGCCCTCGCCCGACGAATCAACCTTGTGGGGGTTCTTGCGAGGCGCAGCGCGGGTACGATCCCGCCGTGTCGCGGATGGCTCGAATGCTGACCCGGCGGGCAGGTGTGGTCGGGCTCGTAATGACGGCGTGGGACATCTGGCGCCGGATTCCGCCCCGCCACCGCAAGACGATCCTGAGGCAGGCGCGCAAGCACGGACCGAAGCTCGCCAAGCGCGCAGTCGAGTACCAGCGCGCGCGCAAGCGCTAGTCCTAGGAGAGCGCTTCGCGGACGATCCGGTCCTGCGCGCGCAGATGTGCGGTCGGGTAGCCCTCGCTCGGGCTCGCGCGCCAGGGCCGGCCGACGTAGCGGAGCTTCACGCCCTCGGGAAGGTTCTCCTCCAGGCGGTGCCGGATCGCGCGCCAGGGGCCCATGTTCTGCGGTTCCTCCTGCGCCCAGACGACCTCCGCGAGATTCGAGTAGGAGCCAACGACCGTGGCCTTGGCCTCGACCGGGAACGGATAGAGCTGCTCGATCCGAGCGATCGCGACATGTCGGGCGCCCTCGCGCAGCTCGTGACCGGCCAGGTCGTAGTAGATCTTTCCGGAGCAGAGGACGAGCCGGCTCACCTCGGCTTTGTCGGCGGCCGGGTCGTCGAGCACCGGTCGGAAGCTCCCCTCCGTGAGGTCGACCAGCGTCGAGGCGGCCTGTTTCAACCGCAAGAGCCCCTTCGGCGTCATGACGACGAGCGGCCGCGCGGCGGCGTCGAGCGCCTGGCGGCGGACCAGGTGGAAGTACTGGGCCGCCGTCGTCGGGTTGGCGACGCGGATGTTCTCCTGGGCGGCGAGCTGGAGGAAGCGCTCGAGGCGGGCGCTCGAGTGCTCGGGGCCGTTGCCCTCGTAGCCGTGCGGGAGCAGCAGCGTCAGCCGTGAGGTCTGCCCCCACTTCGACAGCCCCGCGACGAGGAACTGGTCGATGATCCCCTGGGCGTTGTTGACGAAGTCGCCGAACTGCGCCTCCCAGAGCACGAGCGCCTCGGACGCCGCGACTGAGTAGCCGTACTCGAAGCCCACCGCCGCAGCCTCGGAGAGAGGCGAGTTGTAGAGCTCGAACGAAGCCTGCGCGTCGCGGAGGTGCTGGATCGGCGTGTAGGTCTCACCGGTCTGCACATCGTGGAGGACGTCGTGCCGGTGAGAGAACGTGCCGCGCTCGGTGTCCTGGCCGGTCAGGCGGATCGGGATCCCTTCGACCAGCAGGCTCGCAAAGCCGAGCGACTCGGCCTGGCCCCAGTCAATCCCGCCCTGCTCGAGCGCCTGAGCCCGCCGGTCGAGCTGCTTCGCGAGCTTCGGGTGGACGGTGAAGCCCTCCGGCGCGGTGACGAGCTCGCGGTCGAGCTCCTGCAGTCGGTCGGCTGCAACGGCGGTGACGACGTCCGTCGACGGGCCGCGCGGAATTCGACCCTCTGCGGCGACCGATGCCTGCGCGAACGAGTCCTTCAGCCGCTGGTGGGCCTCCTTGAGCGTGGTCTCGACCTGGCGCTGCAGCGCGTCGGCGTCCGCCTCCGAGAGCACACCTTCGGCGACGAGCTCGTCCGCGTACTGGTCACGCACGGTCGGCTGCTCGGCGATCCGAGCGGCCATCAGCGGCTGTGTGTAGGCGGCTTCGTCCTGCTCGTTGTGGCCGTGTCGACGGTAGCCGACCAGGTCGATGACGACGTCGTTCTGGAAGCGGCGGCGGTACGCCATCGCAAGCCTGGCGGCCGCGACGCACGCCTCCGCATCGTCCGCGTTGACGTGGACGATCGGGAGGTCGAAGCCCTTCGCGAGGTCGCTCGAGTAGCGGGTAGAACGCCCGTCGACCGGGTCGGTCGTGAAGCCGATCTGGTTGTTCGCGATCAGGTGGAGCGTGCCGCCGGTCGAGTATCCCTCGAGCTCGGCGAGGTTGAGCGTCTCGGCGACGATCCCCTGCGCGGGGAAGGCGGCGTCGCCGTGGATGAGCACAGGCAGGGCGACGCGCGGGTCGTGGCGGCCCTCGCGGGTCGAACGGTCGGTCTGCTCGGCGCGAGTGCGGCCCTCGACGACGGGATCGACAGCCTCGAGGTGGCTCGGGTTCGCCGCCAGCGTCACGGTGATGTCGCCGGCCGGCGTGGAGCGCGCCCCCTCGGCGCCGAGGTGGTACTTGACGTCTCCGGTGCCGCCTTCGGGATCGGCCGCGACCGCCTCGATCGTCCGCTCGCCCTCGAACTCGCGCAGGATCGTCTCGTACGGCCGGCCGATCACGTGGGCGAGCACGTTGAGTCGCCCGCGATGGGCCATCCCGATCACGACCTCATGGGCGCCGCCCTCCGCGGCAAGGTCGATCGCCTCGTCGAGCATCGGAATCAACGTGTCGAGGCCCTCGACCGAGAACTGCTTCTGGCCGAGGAAGACGCGGCGCAGGTAGTGCTCGAGGCCTTCGACCTCGGAGAGCCGCGTGAGCAGCCGTTTCTTCTCGTCGCCACTCAGCGGGCGGTGGTATCTGCCGGACTCGATC
The DNA here is from genome assembly GCA_046723355.1 of Actinomycetota bacterium. GTDB lineage: Bacteria > Actinomycetota > Thermoleophilia > Gaiellales > Gaiellaceae > 13-2-20CM-68-14. Next base: position 5,987 of record JBKOUJ010000028.1, read on the forward strand.
GCCTCGCGCAGCCAGACGCGCTGCTCGTGGTCGGAAATGTGCTCGATCTCGTACGCGCTCGTCCCGGAGTACGTCTCCTGCAGCTTCGGCAGAACGTCGGCGAGCGTCTCGCCCGGCGCGTGGACGCGCAGGATGCCCGCCGGGATGCGGCGCTGAAGCTCAGGCGTCAGCTTCGGCGACATCCGCTCCGGCTCGAGGGCGGGATCGCCGACCGGCTCGGTGCCGAGCGGATCGAGGTGCGCGGCGAGGTGGCCGTGCATCCGCAGCGCCTTGACGAGCGACATCGCCGCGGCGACGCCGGCGAGCAGTTCGTCATCGGCCACCGGCGTAACAGGCGGCTCGGGTGGCGCGGGCGCGGGCGCGGGCGCCGGCGGCGGCGCCTGGACGGCCTCCGCGTGCCCGTTCGTCTCGCGCAGGTTCTCCAGCAGGCGCGCGAGGCCCGGCAGCGCCTCGATCAGGTCGCCGTCGCCGCTCTCGAAGAGCGCCCGCCACTCGGACGGGACCGCTTCGGGGTTCTCGAGGTACTCCTCGAGCAACGCTCGGGCATAACCGGAGTTGACTGCGTCGACGTCAGGCATGGATCGTCACTTTTGTTGTAGCAACGCGCCTTCCTGCGCCGCGACCTAGAAGATGGGGTGATTCGTGATGATCGCGAAGAAGGTGCCGGCGATGAAGCAGACTCCGGAGATCACCAGGGCGGCTGCGGCGAGCTTCTGGTGGCGTCCGCCGATCCCTGCCGCAATCAGCGAGATCAGGATCGTGAACGGCGTGATCCGCACCGGCCTATAGGCGAGCGCGATGCAGCTGCCGAAGATCGCGATCGCGGCCAGGATGCCGGCGACCGCCTCCGCCGGACGGTCGCCCGTTCGGGCCGGGGCGTTCACCTAGCTCGCGCGCTCGCGCGCCTGAGCTGGCCGCGCGGCGTGTGCGGGCCGCCGCGGGGAGGGCGACGTGGCGGCCGCCTTCGCGCCACCCACGCCTGCGGCCTGTCGGGCGGCGTCTGCGGCATCGCCGGCAGGAGCGCAGGCTCCGGCGGCCTCGGCTCCGCCTTCACGGCCCAGTAGACGACCAGGCAGAGATAGACGATCGGGATCTTCAGGATGAGCATCATGAAGATCAGCTCCCACATCGGCACCCGAAGTGTAGCGTCGCACCGTCGCCGATCCCGTACGTGGTAGCTGCCTCTGCGGGCGCCTTCCGCGCTACGAAGAGCTCAACCCGGCCGAGCGATAGCCCCCGCCACCGGGCGTCTCGATCCGCACCACGTCGCCCGGCGCGAGATCGCGGGTGACCTTCGCGGGTAGCTCGCGGCCGTTCAGGAGGTTGCGACCGGCTCGGCCAGCCTCGCCGCCGTCTCGGCCTTGCGGTGCGTGCCGCCGCCGCTCGGTGACGATCGACAGACGGCAGGCCTCGAGAACGCGCAGCTCACGGATGACGCCGTCGCCGCCCCGATACCGGCCCGCACCGCCGGAACCGAGGCGCAGCGTGTGTCGCTCGACCCGGATCGGATAGGCCAGCTCGAGCGCCTCGGTGGGCGTCGAGAGCGTGTTCGACATTGCGACGTGCACGCCCGACGGCCCATCTGCGTGCGGACAGGCGCCCTGGCCGCCGCCGATCGTCTCGTAGTAGGTGAAGCGGTCGTTGCCGAGCGTGACGTTGTTCATTGTCCCCTGACCCTGCGCCGGCACGTCGATCGCCTGTCCGCAGGCGGCGAAGACGACGTCCGCGATGCGACTGGAGGTCTCGACGTTGCCGGCGGCGACCGCGGCGGGTGGGCGGGCGTTGACGAGCGATCCGACAGGCGCCTGTACGGTGACCGGGGCGAAGGCGCCGCCCGAGGCGGGCGCATCGGGGGCGGTGAGGCAGCGGACGACGAAGTAACAGGCCGACCGCGTCACTGCGAGCGGGCAGTTCAGGTTGCCCGCGTCCTGTGACGCGGTTCCCGCGAAGTCGAGCTCGAGCCGGTCGCCTTCGATCGTCAGGGTCACACGGAGCCCGAGATCGCCCTCGACGGCTTCGAGCACGTCGCTCGCTTCGTAACGGCCGTCCGGCAGCTCGGCGATCGCCCTTCGCACGCGCCGCTCGGCGTAGTCGTGGAGCTCCTCCATCGCGGCGACGACGAGGTCGCGCCCGCGTCGCGTGCAGAGCTCCTCGAGCCGCCGGGCCGCGAGCCGGTTGGCCGCAAGCTGCGCGCGGAGATCGCCGCGCCGCTCGTCGGGGTTGCGCATCCGGGCCGTGAGTGCGTCGATCGTCGCAGCGTCTAGCCGTGTCGGCGGAATCACGACCCCTTCCTCGTCGAGGCGCCGCGAGGTCGCGGGGAGGCTGCCCGGCTCGATGGCGCCGACATCCGCGTGGTGCGCACGCGTCGCCGCGAAGCCGACCGGCGTTCGCGAGACGAGCGTGATGTCCGGCAGGTGCGTGCCGCCCGCGTACGGGTCGTTGAGGACGAAGACGTCGTCCCGGCCGGGATCGTGCTCGCGGACCGCGGCGACCGCGTCGGGCAGGGCACCGAGATGGACGGGGATGTGCTCGGCCTGCGCGATCATGCGGCCACGCTCGTCGAAGAGCGCCGTCGAGCAATCACGGCGCTCCTTGATGTTGGCCGAGTACGCCGAGCGAATCAGCACCGCGCCCATCTCCTCGGCGACCGAGCGCAGCGCGCTGCCGAGGACCTGGAGCTCTATTTGCATGGTCTCGTCACTCTCGCGTCACGCCCTCGTCAGCACCAGCGTGCTAGACCCATCCCTATCCCCCACCCACCCGGGGGGAACGAAGCAGGTCGCGCCGGTGAGCTCGACGGTAATCGGCCCTTCGACGTGGAGCTGCTCGCCCGGCGGCAGGTCGAACTCTGGCCCGGGCTTCGTCTCCGCGGTACGGACGGCGACGAGCTCGACTTCGCGCCCGCGGTCGGCGTAGCCGTACCGCTCCTCGTGCGCGCGGTGAAAGGCCTCGGCGAGACAGGGCTGGATCGGGACGGTCAACTCGAAGGACTGGCCGGCGTAGCGGAGGTCGGCCGCACCCTCGGCCGGCAGGTCCTCGACTTCGTCGAGCGGCCGCACGTACGGGACGACGCGGTCGCGCCGCTCCTCGCTCGCGACCAGGCCGAGCGCCGAGAGCACGCCGGCCGCCGCCGGCACGAGCACCGTCCCGATCTCGAGCTCCTCGGCGAGCGGGCACGCATGCAGCGGGCCCGCGCCGCCGAAGGCGACGAGGGCAAAGTCGCGGGGGTCGTGGCCACGCTCGACCGAGACGACACGCAGAGCGCGGAGCATCTCAGCGTTCACGACTGCGATCGCATCTGCCGGATCGATGCCCGCGAAGGCGTCCGCGGCCGCCTCGGCGTCGAGCTCCAGACCGCCGGCGAGCGTCGGCGGCAGCCGACCGAGAAGCAAGTTGGCATCCGTCACGGTCGGCCTCATGCCGCCGCGGCCGTAGCAGGCCGGACCTGGATCGGCGCCGGCGCTCTCCGGACCGACGCGCACCGCGCCTCCGCGGTCCCGCCAAACGATCGACCCGCCCCCCGCGCCGACCGCGTGCAGGTCGACCGCGGGCAGCCGCAGCGGGAAGCCTGCGACCTCGCGCTCGGTGGCAAGGCCGGCGCGGCCGTCCACGATCAGCGAGACGTCGGTCGACGTCCCGCCCATGTCGAAGGAGATCGCGCTCTCGAACCCGGCGCGCCTTGCGAACAGCGCCGCGCCGACGGTGCCTGCCGCCGGGCCCGACAGGAGCGCGATCGCCGGATGCGCCGCTGCCTCGTCGACGGAGGCGACGCCGCCCGACGACCGCATCACGAGTGGCTCCGGAAGGCCCGCCTCCACGACTCGGTCGCCGAGCGCGCCGAGGTAGCTCGCGACGGCCGGCCCAAGGTAGGCGTCGATCGCGGTTGTCGAGGCGCGCTCGTATTCTCGGAACTCCGGCGAGATCTCGTGCGAGGCGACAATCCGGGCCCCGGGCAGCCGGCGCCGGAGCTCCTCGGCGACGGCCCGCTCGTGCTCCGGCTCGCGAAAGGAGAAGAGCAGGCACACGGCCACGGCTTCGGCGTCAAGCCCAGGAAGCGAGTCGAGCTCGAGCGGCTCGATCGCGCCCTCGGGCCCCATCCGCTCCCGGACGCCGAAGCAGCGCTCGAGCGGCACGAGCGGCTTCGGATGGTCGACGCAGAGCCGGTAGAGGTCGGCCCGGTTCTGGCGCCGCAGATGCAGGAGGTGCTCGAACCCCTCGGTCGCGACGAACGCCGTGCGCGCGCCCTTCCGCTCGAGCAGCGCGTTCGTCGCGACCGTCGTCCCGTGCGCGAACCGCTCGACGTCGACCGTGCCGACGTCCGCCGCCGCGGCGAGTACCGACTCGGCCTGGTTCCCGGCCGTCGGGACCTTGGCCGTCCGCAGCTCGCCCTCGTCCGTAAGCAGGACCGCGTCGGTGAACGTGCCGCCGACGTCGACGCCGAGAATCGCCATCGCGCGAAACTACCGCGGGTGGGCGAAGCGAACGCGTACGAGCCGGCGGCGCTCGCGGAGATCGAGGCGGCCCGGCAACGGATCGCCGACACGGTCGTCAGGACGCCGCTCGTCCGCCTCGAGATCGACGGGCCGGCGGAGATCTTCCTCAAGCTCGAGAACCTGCAGCCGATCGGATCCTTCAAGCTGCGCGGCGCCGGGAACGCCCTCGAGCTCGTCGACGCGGGCGAGCTGTCCGGCGGCGTCTGGACGGCCAGCGCCGGGAACATGGCGCAGGCGGTCGCCTGGCACGCGCGGAGACGGCGCGTGCGGTGCACCGTCGTCGTGCCCGAGACGGCTCCGAAGACGAAGCTCGACGCCATCCGGCGGCTCGGCGCGGAGTTCGTCGAGGTGCCCGTTCCGACCTGGATCGAGGTCTTCCGCACTCGGGCCTACCGCGGGATGGAGGGAGTCTTCGTCCACCCGTTCAGCGATCCCGACGTCATCGCCGGAAATGGCACGATCGGGATCGAGATCGTCGAAGACCTGCCGGACGTCGACGCAGTGCTGATCCCATACGGCGGCGGCGGCCTCTCCTGCGGGATCGCTTCCGCCCTCCGGGAGCTCGTCCCCGCATGCAGGCTCTACGCCTGCGAGGCGGAGACGGCTGCGCCGCTCCAGGCGTCGCTCGCAGCCGGCGAGCCCGTCGAGGTCCAGCACGTGACCAGCTTCGTCGACGGGATCGGCGCGCCCACCGTCTTCCCCGAAATGTTCGCGCTGGCCCGAGAGCTCCTCGACGGGTCGATCGCTGTGGGCCTGGCCGAGGTCGCCGGCGCGATCAGGCTGCTCGTCGAGCGAGCCCGAGTCGTCGCCGAGGGAGCCGGCGCGGCAGCCGTCGCGGCCGCGCTGTCGGGCCGCGCCGGGGGCGGCAAGATCGTGTGCGTCGTCTCGGGCGGGAACATCGACTCGTCGACGCTCCAGACGATTCTGGCGGGGAACACGCCTTAGGGCGGGGACGTTGGGACCGAACGTGGCAGGAACGTGGTCCGCGGAGCTCAAGCTTGTCGGCGCCGGCGGCGAGCCTGTCGACCTCGGGCGCACGTTGCTGTCCCACGGCTTCGTCGAGCTGCCGCCGATGCGGATCGACGAGGAGGTACCCGCACTCGAGGTGACGCTGCTCGCGGACGGGCGTACCGCGCGCACGATCGACATTCGTGCCGGTCGCAAGGGCCACGCCCGGATCACCGTGCTGGGCCGTGCGCCGTCGCAGCGGCTCGCCGAGAAGCTGCTCGACCGCGCACGCCACGTGCTTGCCCTCGACGAGGACCTGTCGACGTTCTACGAGCTCGTCTCCACGGACGCTGACCTCGCATGGGCAAGAGCCGGAGCCGGTCGCATGGTCCGAAGCCCGACCGTCTTCGAAGACGTGATCAAGACGATCTGCACCACGAACACCGTCTGGTCGGCGACCACGAAGATGGTCACGGCGCTGGTCACCAACCTCGGCGCCGCCGCGCCAGGCGGCCGTCACGCCTTCCCGACCCCGGAGGCGATGGCCGAGCAGGACGAGCGCTTCTACACCGACATCGTCCGCGCGGGCTACCGTGGTCCCTACCTGCGCACGATCGCCGGCGACGTTGCCGAGCAGAGGCTCGACCTCGAGGCGCTGCTCGATCCAGAGCTGCCCGACGCCGAGGTCGAGGCGCGGCTGCTCGCCCTGCCCGGCGTCGGCCCGTACGCGACGGCGCAGATGCTCATGCTGCTCGGCCGCTACTCACGTCTAATCCTCGACTCCTGGTCGCGCCCCAAGTACGCGAAGCTGCGCGGCCGCAAGGCGAGCGACAAGACGATCGAGCGACGCTTCCGGCGCTACAAGCCCTACGCCGGGCTCGCCTTCTGGCTCTACGTCACCCGCGACTGGGTCGCCGAGCCGGCCGGGATCAAGTAGCGCCGAGCGGGTGCGGGCTCGGGCTTCGGCGGCGGCGCCGCGGCGAAGCGGAACCCGAAGAACATCATGCTGATCCCGATCAACTCCCCCGCGTACACGAGCGAGTAGGTGCCGGCGCGGGACATGCCGGTCGAGAGGGCGACGACCAGCGCACCGGCACCAATCCAGACGTTCGTCCGCACCCGCTGACGCCGCGCGATCGCGAGCAGGGAGCCGCCGACGAGAAAGAGCGTCCCGAATGAGTTGAGCGCGATCGCCCACAGGAAGGCATGGCCCCGCAACACCGAGTTCGACGGCGGGCGCAGCCCCGAAGCCGAGGCGAGCGCCGCGTGGTCGACCGGCGCCAGCGCGACCGCGACGACGCCGGCAACCGCGGCCACGAGCAGCCCGCCGAGCAGCATGTCGCGCGCGCGGGGCCGCAGGAGCAGCCACGCCGAGCCGGCGCCCAGCAGCGCCACCGTCAGGACGCCGCCGGCAGCGTAGTAGGCCTTGAACAGCCCCTCGGACCAGCCCGCCCGCTGCGCCGCCGCCTCACAGGCGGCGGCGACGCCGAAGCAGGCGAAGCCGGCGCCCCAGAGCGCCTTCTGCCCGGCCGGCCGCCGTGCGAACGACGAGCCGAGGAGGACAGCGAAGAGGAGCGCGACCAGCGCGGCGCCGAGCGGCAGCAGCGCCGAGGCGACGGGCCGCGACGTCCGGGCCGAACGCGACGCGATCGCAGTCACCGGCCCTCCCGGCTTCACGACTCGCAGGTAGTCGTAATCGCGCCCGCCGAACATCCCCTCCTTCGCGGCGAGGAGCTCGTAGCGTCCTGGGCGAAGCGCACGCCGGGGGGCCAGCGTCAGCTGCGTCGGACCGCGCCGGACGACGGCGAGCGGCACGGCGCCGCCTCGGTCGAGGTCGTAGAGCTGGTAGGCGGCCGGGCTGTCGACCGCGGCGGCCCGCACGACGAAGCCGCCCACGTTGGCGGCATGGATGCGGAGAGCGTCGTGCGGAAAGACCTCCTGCGGGTCGCTCCATGCGAACAGGGCGACGTGGCCACGCGGTGTCTCGAGGAACTGCCCGGTGATCTCCTTCGTGAAGCGCTGGTAGCTGTAGCGGACGGTGCTGCCGCCGACGCCAGCGACCGCGGCGACGAACGGCAGCGAGACGAGCACGAGCCCGATCACGCCGACCGCGACTCCGATCCTCGTCCGGTACCCGGCGCGGATCTCCGCGCGCGTCCGCGGCCGCCGCTGCCGGTGACCGCCGGGCGGGGGCCCGTCGAGCATGCCCCGCCTCCGGGCGTGGGCGCGGTAGAGCGCCGCGGCCGAGAGCAGCGCCGAGAGCGGCAGCCAGACGAGCTCGACCTTCCAACCTTCCGGTCGCAGTGGTGGGCGCGACTCTTAGCTGATTCTCACCGGGCTTTCAGGTCTCGCTTAGGGCGCTTCGTTTGAATGGCTTCGTGAGCGCATCCGGCGCTCGAGACCGAAAGGAGCGAGACCATGAATCAGACCGCAGCGCGAATCGACTACCAGCCCGAGCTCATCGAGCGCAGCGTCGCGGAGCAGCTGGCGCTGAACCGAGGTGTGGTCGCAGCGGCCGAAGACGACCGGCTCGCGGAAGCGATACATCCCACTCGGTGGGAGCGCCGCGGCCTCTTCCGGAGGCTTCGGCGCCGCGCAGGCCCCAGCCAGATTCCTTAGCGAGATGGAGCCGACGGGGCTCGAACCCGTGACCTTCGCGCTGCCAGCGCGACGCTCTCCCAGCTGAGCTACGGCCCCTTCTGGCAGCCAGTTTAGCGTCGAAGTCGACGAAGGGACTGACCCCGAACGGGGTCTGTCCCAACAACGTTGCGTTGTCTGTAACGGTTGATGGGACACTCCCCTGCGGGGACAGTCCCTGCCCTAGGCGGTAGCGGACGCGGCCTCGAGGGACACTGAAGGAACGTCGCCCCACAGTTCCTCGAGGCGGTAGTAGTCCCGCGCCTCGGGGGTGAAGATGTGCAGCACCGTGTCGAGGTAGTCGCCGACGATCCAGGTCCCCTCGGCGCCGCCCTCGACGTGCTGGGGCAGCAGCCGTTCATCGCGCTTGAGGCGTTCGTGCACCTCGTCCCAGATCGCCTTCGTCTGGCGCGGGTTGCGGCCGGTGCAGATGACGAAGAAGTCGGTGTAGCTACACACGGGCCGCATGTCGAGGATGACCACGTCCTCCGCCAGCTTCTCCTGGGCAAGGCCGGCGATTCGGCGTGCTTGTTCGAGAGGCGTCAGTGTCTGATCAGGTCCTTTCCGCAGCACACTCAGTCTAGCCGCGCTTTCGGTAAAGCCCACGCTCCCGGATTAGAGGCGCGACGCCGGACGGCACGAGGTCGTCGATCGGCTCGCCGCGCTGGATCCGCGCGCGGACGTCGCTCGAGGAGATGTTCGGCGAGGCGAGGGAGAACGAAACGACGCGGTCGCCGTAGCGCTCGAGGTCGGGCGGCGGGTAGCCGGAGCGCGTGCCGACGGCGAGCTTCACCCATCGCAGGATCTCGTCCGGGTCCTTCCAGCGCGGAAAGGCTTCCCCTTCGTCGGCGCCGACGACGAAGACGGCGTCCCCGAAGCGGCCGTCGCGGACGGCGTCGACCGTGTACGGGTTCTCATCGCGGACGATTCGGTTTCTCGGGAGAGCCGCGAACGCCGCGCGGACCAGATCCTCGCGAGTGTCCGCGTCCTCGGCGCAACCCCGATGCGCCGGCCTGGCGACGAGCATGACGACGAGCTCGTCGATGCCGAGCCCGCTGAGCGCCGCCTCGGCGAGTGCAAGGTGGCCGTTGTGTGGAGGATCGAAGGTGCCGCCGAGGATCCCAATCATTGGAGCTCGAGGACCTCGCCGCCAACCTCGACCTCGTCGCCGGTCTTGGCTCCGGCCGCGCGAAGCGCAGCGTCCAGCTGCTCGCCGTCCGGAGCGCGCCCGGTGACGCGGAAGCCCCGGTCTGTGCGCAGGATCTTGAACGGGCGCGAGCCTGCCGCCGGCCGGTACACGAGAAAATCGGCGAGACCGTCGTCGGCCGGTCGCTCTTCTGACTCCGGAACGAGCTCGAACATGGCCCGACGGAACGCCTCGATACCGGCGCCGGTCGCGCAGGAGACGGCGAAGACGCGCCGGATGCGCTCATCGTCGAGCTCGACTGCCGGCGGTTCAGGCAGTAGGTCGAGCTTGTTGAGGACGACCACCTGCGGCCGCGACTCGAGGCCGGCGCCGTACTCGCCGACCTCGCGATCGATCGTGCGGAACTGCTCGGCGGGATCGCCCGCGGCGGCGTCGATCACGTGAACGAGCAACCGCGCCCGCTCCAGGTGCGCGAGGAATTCATGGCCGAGGCCGACACCCTCGCTCGCGCCCTCGATCAGGCCCGGCACGTCGGCGACAACGAGCTGCCGGCCGTCCGGCGCATCGACCGTGCCGAGGACGGGCTCGAGCGTCGTGAACGGGTACTCGGCGATCTTCGGTTTCGCGTTGGAGATCCGGCTGAGCAGCGAGGACTTGCCGGCGTTCGGCAGCCCGACGAGCGCGGCGTCGGCGAGAAGCTTCAGACGCAGCTCGTAGTCGGCCTCCTCGCCCGGCGTGCCGACCTCGGCGAACCGCGGCGTCTGGCGGGTCGGCGTGGCAAAGCGGCGGTTGCCTCGGCCGCCGAGGCCGCCTCGCGCGAGCACCGCCCGCGCGCCGGCGTGCGCCAGGTCGACGACGAGGTTGCCGTCTGAGTCGACGACCTGCGTCCCGACCGGTACCGGCAACTCGATGCTCTTACCGTCGGCGCCGTGCTTTCCGGAGCCGCCTCCGCGGCCGCCGCGGCCGCCCTCGAACCAGCGCTGACGGCGAAAGCGCGAGAGGTCCCGCAGGTCCGGGTCCGCAAGGAGGACCACGTCGCCGCCGCGACCGCCGTCGCCGCCGTCGGGGCCTCCCTTCGGGACGTACTTCTCGCGTCGGAAGCTCAGCGCGCCGTCGCCCCCGCGCCCCGCCTGCACGTGAATGCGGGCGCGGTCGTTGAACACGGCCGACTTAGTCGGTGATTGTGACGGTTCGCCGGTCGCCCGATTGGCGGAAGGCAAGTTTGCCGTCGCGCTTGGCGAAGATCGTGTCGTCCTTGCCGATCCCAGTGCCGGGGCCCGGGCGGAAGCGCGTGCCGCGCTGGCGGACGATGATCATGCCGGCCTTCACCGTCTGGCCATCGAAAAGCTTGACGCCGAGGCGCTGCGCGTTCGAGTCGCGGCCGTTCCGGGAGGAGCCAAGACCTTTCTTGTGAGCCATTTAGCTTTCCTTCTCTCGTTTTGCTTCGAGCGCCGTGATTGCGCCCTTGCGGGCCGCGTGCGCACGCTCGTACTCGAGTGCCGCCTCGACCTGCTCTGCCGACCAGCGAGGTGACTTCTCGTTGATGTCGGCGACCGTCATCTCCGCGTAGCCGCGCGGCAGCTTCGCCGGCGCCTCTGCGCGCTCCTCCTTCTTCGGCGCGGCCTCTCGCGTCGCCGCCCCGCCGATCGACTGGATCTCAATCTCGGAGAGCTTGGCGCGGAAACCTGAATGCCGACGGTAGCCCTTCTTCGGCTTGTACTTGCCGATCCGGATCTTCTTGCCGAGCGAGGAGCCGACCACTTTCGCGGTGACCTGCACGCGCGGAGACAGGTTGGGCTTGCCGTTTCCTCCGGTGAGGAGGACGTCGGGATGAAACGTCTTGCCCTCGGCTGTGGCGACGCGGTCCACGAGCAGTCGATCGCCCGCGCGGACGCGGTATTGCTTCCCGCCGAGTGAGATGATCGCGTAGTCAGCCATAGAAACGCGGGCGTTCCGCCCGCGGGGAGGCAGTCTAGCCGTGATCCCCGCTCGGCCGCAAAGCGCCGGGCTTCGAGATGTTTACGTGGTTTGGGCGCTGTTCGTCCTGGCTGCGGCGGCGGTCGTCGAGACGTACTGGCGACTGCAGCCGAGCGAGACGTGGAAGGTTCACAACACGGGCTTCGTAGGCGGAGCCGGCCGCGCGTTCGTCTTCCTCAGCTTCTCGGGCGCCCTGGCCGCGATCGGGGTCCTGCCGATCGTGGTCGACCGCCTCGGGAACCGCCGAGCCGAGCTCGCCGGGATCGCGGCTCTTGTCCTCTGCTCGACCGTCGCATTGCCCGGCGTGCAGACCGAGAGCCACCTCGATCCGAAGTGGGCCAATCTTCCCGCCGTCCTTGGCGTTGCGATCACCTTCGTCCTGACCGTCTGGGCGAGCCGCTCGGGGCGGCGGGAGTTCCCCCGTGCGACCAGGCGCGGCGACATCGCCCGGCTGATCGTCGGCGGCATCTCGCTCTTCTTCGCCGCGCCGTACATCGCGGCCGAGCTCGGCTTCTTCCTCGACGGAGTGCCCGTGCTCGGTTGGTTTTTCCTGACCGGAGCGGCCCGGCCCGAACCGGGCGCGGGCTACGTTCACGCCGCGGTCCATCACGGGCACCACCACGGGTTGGACGGCTTCCTGCTCGCAGCGACCGCACTGCTGCTGTCGCGGCTCGTCGGCTCGATCCGCCGTCCGGTTCTGCGGACGGTCACCGCTATCTACTTGGCACTGCTGCTCGTCTACGGGCTGACGAACCAGGCCCAGGACCTCTGGACAGAGCAGATCGTGAAACGAGGCTGGACGAACTGGGACATCCCGGAGGTGCTCCACCCGTCGCTGTCGGCAGCCTGGGCCGCGATGATCGGCTGCGGCCTCCTGATCTATGCGTTGTTCCTGCGGCCCCGGCGGGAGCCTTTCGCCCGAAGCGTGTAGGAGGGCTCGGCGGAAAACAATCTGAGCCGCCGGCGAGCGGCTCTACGCCGAACCTCCTAGCGGCTCTCGACCTCGTCGATCCACTCGGACATCGGCACGTACTCGTCGGACGCCGGCTCGGCTTCGGGCTCCTCAGCGGCCGGGGCCTGATCGCCGCCGTTCGCGCTCGCTGTCGCCGGCGATTTCTTCTTCCGGTTGCGTCCGCCGCGGGAGCCGCGCCTGGTCTTCTTCTTCGGCTTCGGCTGCTCCTCGGCCTCGGGCTGCGAGTCGCCATTCGCGGAAACCGGCTCCGGCTCCGGCTCGGGCGCGGGCTCGCCGAGCGTTGGCTCGGGAACGTGGATCTTGGCAGTCGCGGCTGCGCCGTCTTGAGCCCCGCCGTCCTGCGCAGCGGCGGCCTCGGGCGTAGGCGTCGTCTTCTTCTTCCGGCCGCGGCCGCCTCGCGAGCCGCGCCTCGTCTTCTTCTTCGGCTTGGGCTCGTCTGCCGCAGCCTCCTCGGCAACCGGCTCGCGCTCCGGCTGCTCCTCGGCGGGCTTCTCCTCCGTCGGCTCCGCCTTCGCCGTCTTGCGGGTCGGCGGCTTCCGAGTCGGCTTCTCCGCCTGGCCCTCCGCGGTGATGGGCTCCGACTCGGCCTGCGCCTTCGAGACGAGCGACGCGTAGGCGGTTCCGTCGACGAAGCGCTCGATGCGCACCTTGACGTTCTTGCCGACCATCTTGGCGGCTTTGCCGACGCAGATCGTGTAGCCGTCGCGCGAGCCCATCCCCGCGCGGACGTCGTGCCTGCCGACCTCGACAAGCTTCACCTGAAGCTCGGTCCCTTCGGCGACGGGCGTCTCACCCTGCAGCTTCTCGAGCGTGCCCTGTCCGAGCACCTCGAAGAAGTCGTGCGGGACGCCGCCACGCGGCTCGAGGACGAAACGGCGCCTCGTGTGGGCCTCGATGTCCATCAGGCGGGCTGCGCCCGATCCCACGAGGATGCTCGCGACGTGGTCGTTGACGGCGACCTTGAATGCCTTGTGGCGCGAGCCGGCGGCCAGCGCGCGGAGCTTTCGCTCGACGTCGATCGCGACCGATGCGTCGGAGACGACGACCCCGTCGCCCTCGCAGAGCGGGCACTTGCGGGTCAGGATCTCCCGCGGGCCGTCCGTGACGTTCTGGCGCGTCATCTCGACCAACCCGAGCGGCGAGATTTCGACGACGTACGTCTTCGTCCGGTCCCGCTCGAGCTCGGTCTTCAGCGCCTCTTCGACCGTGGTTCGGTTCTTCGGGTTCGCCATGTCGATGAAGTCGATGACGATGATCCCGCCGATGTCGCGAAGCCTGAGCTGGCGAACGACCTCCTTCACCGCCTCGAGGTTGTTCTTGGTGATCGTGTCTTCCAGGCGCGCGCCGGAGCCCTTGCCGCGGGAGCCGACGAAGCGCCCCGTGTTGACGTCGATGACGGTGAATGCCTCGGCGTAATCGAAGACGAGGTAGCCGCCTGAGGGCAGGTCGACGCGCCGCGAGAGCGTCGAACGGATCTCGGCGTCGACGCCGCAGGCCTCCATCAGCGGCCTCTTCTCGCGGAAGCGGGAAACGCGCTCGGCCATGTGCGGCGAGGTCTTCTTGAGGTAGCCGACGATCCGCTTCTGCGTCTTCTCGTCGTCGACGAGCAGCCGCTCGAAGTCGTCGGTGAACAGGTCGCGGACGACGCGGAGCGGCAGCTCGGCCTCCTGGTAGAGGAGCGCCGGTGCCTTGGCCGACTTCGCGCGCGTCTCGATCTCCTTCCAGAGGCGCTGGAGAAAGACGAGGTCGCGCTCGATGTCCTCCGCGGATGCGCCCTCGGCGGCCGTGCGCACGATCACGCCGCCCTTCTTCACGTCGAGGGCCTTGACGATGTCGCGAAGCCGGATCCGCTCATCGTCCTCCAGCCGACGCGAGACGCCGAGGCCTTCGCCGCTCGGGACGTAGACGACGAAGCGGCCGGGTAGCGAGACCTCGGTTGTCAGGCGGGCGCCCTTTGACTTCATCGGGTCCTTGACCGCCTGGACGAGCACCTCCTCGCCGCGGCTGATCAGGTCCTGGATCTTCTTGCCGTGCCGTCGGCCCTCGAGCTCGGGGACGACGATCTCGTCGACGTAGAGGAAGCCGTTCTTCTCCAGGCCGATCTCGACGAAGGCGGCCTCCATGCCCGGTAGGACGTTGTCGACGACGCCCTTGTAGACGTTGCCGGCGATCGAGCGGCGCTCGGGCCGCTCGAGGTAGACCTCGGCGACCTTGTCGTCCTCGAGGACGGCGACGCGCTGTTCGCCGACGTCGACGGAGACGAGCAGCTCGCGCTTCGCGGCCGGCAGCGGCGCGCGGCGCGGCGGCGTGCGGCGGCGCTGTTGTTGCTGTCCGCTGCGGCGGGAGCGCTGGGCCGACTTTCGCTCCGGGCCGGCCTCCTTGCGGGCCGGCTCAGTCTTGGCCTCGACCGCGGCAGTCGCGCCGTCTGTCCTTTTCTTGCGACCCCGGCCGCCGCGGCTTCCGCGTCGGCGCTTGGGCTTCGGTTGCTCGCCCGCCGCGGTCGGGGCGGGCGTCTCTGTTGTTACGGGCTCGGGTTGGGTCGCGCCCTCAGGGGGCGCGTCTTTCTGGCGCTTCCGGCGCCGGAAGAACTGCAGCAAATGAAATCTCCTTCTGTTGCGCGCGCGCTGGCATCGCCCGGTCGTCGGCGGAGCGCGCGCTGCGAATGCAAAACCATTACGAGCAGCGTAGCAGCGGCCCTGGTTGTCCTAGTTTCACGCCGCTTCGGCCGGCCGCAGCTTCGCCATGCGCGCGCGGACCGCGCGGAGCCGCTGCGAGAGGCGGGCCCAGGCCCACGGCTCGACCTCCTGGTAGCGCACCTCGGACTGGGAGCGAGTTGCTTCCAGGTACTCGAACCAGGCGTCCGCTTCTTCGATCATCAGCAGCTCTTCGGCTTCGTTGGCGGCCATGCGTCCACCTCCGGGGTTCATGCGCGAAGGGTAGGACCGGGACCGGACGGATAGGAGGGTTTGGCGCAAAGCAGTCTGTGTCGCCGGCGCACGCTGCTCGCACCGGCATCCGCCCTGGTTACGCAGTCGCGCCAATAGCTTTGGCTATTGATGCTCCCTGCGTCCTCGTCAGCGAACGAGCATCGCACGGCGTTGACGGGCGGCCTTACGCCAAACCCTCCTACAGACGGCGCCGTCTCGCCGAGACGCCGCGAACGTAGATGGCCTCCAAAACGCCGATCGCGAGCAGGTTCGCGATCATCGCGGAGCCGCCGACCGAGACGAACGGGAGCGGGATGCCGGTGATCGGTGCGATCCCGATCGTCATGCCGACATTGATGAAGATCTGGAAGAGCAGCGCGACGATGATTCCGCCGGCGACGATGGCGCTGAAGGCATCCCTGGCCACCGAGATCACCCGCAGGCCGCGCCAGACGACGAGCAGGTACAGGAGCAGCAGGACCGAGACGCCCAGGAAGCCGCGCTGCTCGGCGACGGAGGCAAAAACGAAATCGGTCGCATGCTCGGGCAGGAAGTTGAGGTTGGTCTGCGTCGCGCCCTTGACCCCGCGTCCGGTCGCGCCGCCCGCGCCGACCGCGTTGATCGACTGCTGGACGTTGTAGGTAGCCGCACTCGGATCGCTGTTCGGGTTCGTCCAGCCCGTCAGACGCTGCTGCTGGTAGTGCTTGAGGACCGGGTGGCCCGAGGCGGGCAAGATCCAGAGCACGAGCAAGGCCGCTACCACCGCCGCGACCCCGAGCGCCGCGAGGTGCACCCAGCGTGTGCCCGCGAGGAAGAGAACGCCCGCGAGCGCCGCCGCGTAGACCATCGCGGTGCCGAAGTCGGGCTGGAGGAAGACGAGCAGAATCGGCCCGGCCGCGAAGCCGATCGCGGCCAGCACCGTGCGGCGATCGCCGATCCGCTTGGCCCGGTCGGCCAGCAGCCCTGCGAGGAAGAGGACGAACAGCAGCTTCCCGAACTCCGAGGGCTGGAACTTGAAGAACCCGAGATCCAGCCAGCGCTTCGACCCGCGGGTGACCGCACCCGCCAACAGCACGATCACCATCAGCCCAAGCGTTCCGCCGTAGATCGCTTTTCGGTGCCGCCGGTAGTGCTCCGGGTCGACGAAGACCGCGGCGACGAGCACCAGCGCCCCGAGCCCCGCGTAGACGCCCTGCCGGACGACGTAGTAATCGGAGTTGCCGGCCACGTCGTCTCGGGTGATTCCGGCGATCGCCCACAGGCCGTAGGCGACGAGCGCACCGGTCGCGGCCAGCAGGATCCAGTCGAGCCGGCGGACGATCGACGCAACCTCGACCTTCTCGTCACGCCGGCTGCGCAATCCGCGCGCCCGGGTGTCGACGGCCTCAATCACTCTTCACCGGCACCGCGACGACCGTTGGGTGAGCTTTGAAGTACGACTCGAAGACCTTGAGCGCGGCCGGCGCCGCGGCCGTGCCGCCGTGGCCGCCGTTCTCGATCACGGCACAGACGACGATCGTCGGGGCGTCGGAAGGTCCGTAACCGCACCACCAGGACTGGTCCATCTTTCCGGTGAACCCGGGGATGCTGACGTTCTTCTCGGCGGTGCCCGTCTTGCCGGAGATCGGGACCGGGAAGGTTCCGAAGATCGAAGTCGACGTGCCGTAGGAGGCGTGGGTCGCCTGGTAGAGACCCTGGCGGACCGAGTCGAGGTAGAGCGGGTCGATCCGCACCGTCGACGCGGGCGGCGGCGTGAAGCTGTGAAGGACACGGCCGGGCGCCTGCGACGTGCTGACCTCCTCGACGTCGGAGGCGATGTGCGGCTGGACGAGCCGGCCGCCGCTCGCGATCAGTGCGTAGAAGCGCGCCATCTGCAGCGGCGTCACGAGCAGGTCCTTCTGACCGATCGCCAGCTGGATGGAGTCACCCGGCTTCCAGAGGCTGTCGACGCGCCACTCCCGCGGGTCGGTCTTCGCCGTGTAGGCCGCCTTACGCCATTCCGGGGTCGGCAGGAGGCCGGGCAGCTCGCCGGGAAGGTCGACGCCGGTGTCTCGTCCGAAACCGAAGCGGGCGGCCCACTCCTGGAACGGATGGCGACGCGCCGCCGGCAGCTTGTAGAAGCGGTAGCCGAGCTCGTAGAAGTACGTGTCGCAGGAAGCACCGAGCGCCGTCGGCAGCGTCATCTGCTGGCTGACGAACGGGTCCCAGTTCTTGAACGTGCCGCCCGGGATCACGTTGTTCTGCTTGTCATAGACGTGGTAGACGCCGGTGCACGCGAGCGGCGTGAATGGGGTCACAAGCCGCTCCTCGAGCGCCGCGAGGGCCGTCACCGGCTTGAAGGTCGAGCCGGCGGGATAGAGCCCGGCGATCGCGCGGTCGACCGCGGGGTAGTTGTCCTCACGCGCGACGCGGGCGTTCAGCAGCGGCGCGAGCTTCTTCGGGTCGCGGGCGTTGAAGATGCCAGGCTGGAAGGTCGGGTTCGAGGCGAGCGCGAGGATCGAGCCGTCACGGGGGTCGAGCGCCACGATTGCGCCCCCGTTCGCCGCCCAGCAGCCGACGCAGTCGGAGGCGTGGGCGGCGGCGATGCCCGCGCGGATGCCGCGCTCGGCCGCCCGCTGCAGGTTCATGTCGAGCGTCAAACGGACCGCCTCGCCCGGGACCGCCGCCTGCTCGGTCATCTTCTGGCCGATCGGCCGGCCCAGGGCGTCGACGCGCCACTGGGTCAGCCCGTCCCTGCCGCGCAGGTACGGGTCGTAGCGCGCCTCGACGCCGCCCTGGCCGACGTGGTCGCTCAGGTTGTAGCCCTTGCGGCGGTAGAGCTCGTACTGCGCCGGCGAGATCGGCCCCACATTGCCGAGGACCTGTGCCGCCAGGGACTGGTACGGGTAGCCGCGCAGATAGGTCGGAACGAGCTCGACACCCGGGAAGACGCGCTCACGCTCCTTCAGGTAGAGGTACTGCGCCCGGTGGATCGACTCCTGGACGGTGACCGGGATGCCGGGGTCGCTGCCGCGCTTCTTGAGCTCGGCGACCATCTCGGACACGGGCACGTTGATGATCTTCGAGAGACGGCGGAGCTCGTTGAGCCTTGCCGACCACGTCTTCGGCAGGTCGGCGGTCAGCAGCTGAACGGCGGTGGCGGCGCGGTTGTCGACGATCGTCTTCCCGTCGCGGTCTATGATCGGCCCGCGCGGGGCCTCGAGCGGGATCGAGCGGAGCTGGTTGTTCAGGGCCGCGTGCAGGTACTGCGGGCCGGAGAGCACCTGCAGCGCCCAGAGCCGGAAGAAGAGGACGCCGAAGACCGCGATCGCGAGACCGCCGAGGATCGCGATCCGGAGTGCCAGCTGCGGCGTCAGCCGGAACGGCTCGGCGATCCCGGGTGTGGGCGGCAAGAACGGGCGAGAGCCGTCGCCGTTCGACGAGGCGCGCCTGGCCCGGCCGGGCCGGATCTCGGTACTAGCCAATCAACTGCACCTCTTCGAGCCCCGTCGGCGCGCGGCGGAAGAGCCGCCGGCAGAGGGCGTACACCGGCAGCGTCAGGATCAGGTTGAAGATCAGCTCGAACGGAAACGCATCGAGCAGCACGCGGGAGGCCGAGACGTTGTCCCCCAGCATGTAATGGAGGATCAGCGCGCCGAGCGAGTAGAGGAACGTCACGACCGCGACGGAGACGAACGGTGCGTGGGTCCGGTCGCGACCCGTCGTCTCGCCGTAGCGGCCGATCCAGTAGCCGGCGATCGTCAGCAGCAGCGAGGTCACGCCGAGCGTCTGCAGGGTCGCGGTGTCGACGACGAACCCGACGGCGAACCCCGCGATTGCGCCGAAGATCGTCCCGCGCAGGAGCGCGATCGAGACCAGCGTGACGAGCACGATGTCGGGCGCGCCGTGGAAGACGTCGATCTGCGAGAGCAGCGTGACCTGGACGATCGCTGCGACGAAGAGGACCGCGGCGGCCTTGGCGGCGTCGGCGATCATCGGCGGTTCTTCGGGATCAGCACGAGCACGGAGCTCAGCGTCTTGAAATCCGCAAAGGGCTGGAGCTGAACGCTCTTGTAGAGCGCGACATCGTTCTGGCCGACCGAGGTGACCCGTCCGACCGGGATGTTGGGCGGGTAGATCGAGCTGAGCGTGCCCGACCTCCAGCCGGCGGTGACGAGCTCGTCGCCTAGGTTCACGCGCTGGTCCTTGCTGACGTGCTCGAAGCTGCTGCCGGCCTTGACGATCCCGCTCGCGCGGGTCTGGACATCGATCGCGGAGACCCAGGTCGTGTCGTCGGTCAGGAGCCCGACCAGCGACTCGTGCTTCGCGACCCTGACCACGGTTCCGACCAGACCGGCGTCGGTCACGACCGGGTCGTTCAGCTGGACGCCGGAGGCCGAGCCCGCGCCGATCACGACCTGCTGCTCGAGTGCCGAGGACGGCTGCGCGACGATGTCCGCGCCGACGTAGCCGTAGTTGCGCGGGTAGCTCCGGCCGGTGACGAAGTGGAGCTTCTTGCGGAGGACGGCGTTCTCGCTCGCCGCCGCGGCGTTCTGGGTCGCTTGCTGGCGAAGCTGGTCGACCTCGCTGCGAAGCCGGTTGTTCTCGGACTTGGCGTTGACGAGGTCGGCGAAGTAGCCGTAGGCGTCGCGGAACGGGCGCGAGACGCGGTCGGCCGCGACCTCGAAGGGGCGCAGCACCGTCGCACCGGCGCTCTGCACCTGGTGTAGGCCGCCGCCTGACGACTCGCGGAAGTAGATCGTGATCAGCCCGATCGAGAGCAGCACGAGCACACCTGCCACGATCCGGCGCCTGACGGCGCTGGCCTGACGTGACGAGTACGAAACCGGCCTCGAGCGCGGTGCACCCGCCCCCAAGACCGCCAGCCTTGCTGAGCGGTTGCGAGGCACGAAGCGAATTAGTTTAGGGAAGGAATCGGAAAGTCGTTAC
>JBKOUJ010000104.1:0-20678 GCA_046723355.1 Actinomycetota bacterium
ACGGACAGCCAGGAAGGCGAGGAGGAGCATGAAGGCAGCCGACCCGAGACCGAGTCCCCAGCGCGTTCTCCGCGAGTGTCGAAGCTCCCAGAGCGCTCGCATCAGCAGCCGATAGCGGCCCTCGAGCACGACCGGTGCAGCTGAGACTGCGATCGTCGTGAGCGGATCGCGATCCGGCTGGATATGCGGCGGGAGAAGCGTTGGGGCCTGCCTCATGCGCTTCCTTCCAGGAACCACCCGCAGCATGCCACCTCACGTCGTCCGGGCTCATTTCTGAGCGTCTCACTCAAAAATACGCGCCCGCGCCGGCGCTCGCCGCCTGCGCGGGCAACACGCCATCGGGCGCAGGCCGCTCCTCGAGCTCGACGAGGGACAGCTCTAGGATCGAGGCCTTTGGCGACCAAGGTTCCTTCGTCCGTCTTGGCCCAGCGCGACTCGGCGCCGAACTCTCGAGCAGCCCACTGCGTATGCGTCTCGCTCTCGGTCGGTGCAGACGCTGATCGCCGACCTGCCGCCCGAGACCGGGCCGCCGATTCTGCCGCCGCAGGACGGTCTTCTCTTGCTCGACCAGGGCAAGTTCCACCAGGCGTTCGCAGGCGAGGTCGACGCGGAGCTGGGGTCACCGGCGATGGCGTGAGGAGCCCAGCAAACCACCGGCCCGCCGCTAAGGAGGTCTTCCCTTGGATTAACCGTTCGAGGGAACACCAGCGAATGCCCGCGCGTGCCCGCGCGTGACGGCCGTTTACAAACCAGGCAAATAAAAACCGTCGATTTGCAGGGATCTTCCTAAAGCCCTCTGACGGACTCGAACCGTCGACCCCCTCCTTACCATGGAGGTGCTCTACCAACTGAGCTAAGAGGGCGTGGCGCGGCCATTGTAACCGCGGGGTTTTCGGAGGAAACGGCGCGGCTACGTGCAATTTCGAGGGCCTCGGCGTACAGTCTGGTCTGGCGCGCCCACGGCCCAGGGGGAACTTTGCGGTTAGCGGTCGAGATTCTGCGCTACGTCAGCCTTGCGGCTTACGTCGTGCTGGCGTTGGTCACGATCAATCAGTGGCGGCGCCAGCGCGACCGTGCCGCGGCGTGGGCGGCGCTGGGCTTCGGGACGCTCGGACTCGTCGTGGTGCTCGGCCAGCCGCAGATCGTTCCCAAGCACCCGAGCGGGTTCCTGGAGAACTTCTTGCAGCGGCTCGACATCGCGTTGCTGCTGCTCTTCCCATACCTGCTGCACCGCTTCACAACCGTCTTCAGGACCGCGACCTCGGCGTTGGAGCGCGCGCTCGGGCTGATGACGCTGGCGATGATCGTCTGGACCTTCGCCCTGCCGCACATTCCCGAGCAGGGTGAGCCCCGCGCGGCCGGGTTCATCGCGTACCTCGTCGCCTTCCTGATCCACTGGACGGTCCTGTCGAGCGTCGCGGCGACGAGGCTCTGGCGGGCCGGCCGCGGGCAACCGAGCGTCGCACGCAAGCGGATGCGCCTGCTCGCGCTCTCGGCTGCCCTGCTGACGATCGCGCTCTTCGCCGCGGCGGCGACGAGTCGGTCGTACTCCGTTCCCTCGCTCATCAGCAACGTGCTCGCGATCGCGAGCGCGCTGGGCTTCCTGCTCGCGCTCGCGCCGCCGGCGATCGTGCGGCTGATCTGGCGGCGGCCCTCCCAGGCGCGTGTCCAGGACGCTATCCAGGACCTCGTCACCCTCAGCCACAGCCAGCAGGAGGTCGCCGACAGAGTGCTCGCGCCGATGGCCGAGATCGTTGGTGCCCGGGCCCTGTGTCTCCGCAACGACGAGGGACAGTCGGTGGGCTCCTACGGCCTTCCGGAAGGTGCCTCTGAGCCCGAGACCGCCGACGCGCAGATCTTCGAGGTCGAGATCCCGGCCGGGTCGCTCACGGTCTGGGCGTCGCCGTACGCGCCGTTCTTCGGGCGCGAGGAGCTACGCATGCTCGAGACGGTCGGCGCGCTCACCGGCCTCGCGCTCGACCGCGTGCGCCTCTTCCAGCACGAGCACGAGGCGCGGCTCTCGCTCGAGCGCGCCGACGAGATCAAGACCAACTTCATCGCGCTCGCCTCGCACGAGCTGCGAACGCCGGTGACGACGATCCTCGGCCTCGCCACGACACTCAACCGGCGGGGCGACGAGCTCGATGATCGCCAGCGGCACGAGCTCCGCGCGACGCTCGAACGGCAGGCCGACCGGATGGCACGGCTCGTCGAGCAGCTCCTGGATCTCTCGCGCCTCGACGCCGACGCAATCGCGATCAATCCAGAGCAGATCAACCTCCGCGAGCGGATCGAGGAGATCGTCGCCTCGGTCGCGGCGGACCGGCAAGAGGACGTTGAGATCGGAGTCGACCCCGGTCTGGAGGCCCCCGCGGATCCCGGCGCGCTCGACCGGATCGTCGGGAACCTGGTCGCAAATGCGCTCCGCTACGGCTCCCCGCCCGTCCAGGTCAACGCGGCCCATAGCGACCGTCACCTGCGTGTGTTCGTGGAGGACCGCGGCGAGGGCGTTCCCCCTCAATTCGTCCCCGAGCTATTCGAGCGGTTCACGCGCGGCACCCGCGCACGGGTGGGCGGCGCCGGCCTGGGCCTGGCGATCGCACACTCGTACGCACGCGCACACAACGGCGACCTCGTCTACGAGGAGGCGGAGCCGCACGGTGCGCGCTTCCAGCTCATCCTCCCGGTAAAGAACGGGGGCGATCTGCGCCCGGAGGTCGAGACGCACCGCTTTCACGTCCGCCGCTAGCGCCAGATCGCGCCGATCCGTTCCCTATGTCCGTAGGGGAGCGGAACGGCGTCGCCGCGCGCATAGCGCCTCGCGCTCCAGGCGGCTGCGGTCGCGTCCAGCAGATCGGGCTCGGCAATGCGTGGGACGCTCGCCGGTAGTTCGATCCCCGCTTCCACTAGCACCGCGCGCCGCTCCACCAGACCTTGTTTGCGGTGCTTCGACTCGAGCGGGCGCCCGGCAAGCTCACGGAACGAGACCTCCGGATGGACCTCGATCACGCGCTCGTTTTCCCTCGCATACTCGTCGACCTCGAGGATCCGTCTCGCGAGCGCGTACGTCTGTGCCGAGACCGACTTTCCAGTGAGATCTCTGGCGATCAGGCGGGCCTCGGCGTAGGTCGGCGCTTCCAACACGGGTCGGATCGGCGTTGTGAAGACGCTCGACGCCCTGGGACCTACGAAACGGCGGCCGGTCGCGTCTGCGGGCCGCGTCCCTTCGACAGGAATGCCGATCGGGATGTCGACGCCGACGAACTGGGCGTCCACGAGCAGCGCGTCGGCGAAGCTCTCGCACCGGAACGCATCCACGACGCGATCGCCTTCCAAGACGACGACGGCCCAGCCGCCGCCGGCAAGGTCGATGCCGGCGACACGGGTCGGGCGAGATCGCTCTGCCAGTGCGCTCAGGTCGCCAAGGAGAGCACGACCGCGCCCGGCATGTGTCCTGAAGCGGCGCCCGCGAGAGCCGTTGCCGCCTCGTCCAGCGGATGCGTGC
Source organism: Actinomycetota bacterium (assembly GCA_046723355.1). Lineage (GTDB taxonomy): Bacteria > Actinomycetota > Thermoleophilia > Gaiellales > Gaiellaceae > 13-2-20CM-68-14. The sequence goes on from JBKOUJ010000104.1 coordinate 3,506, forward strand.
CTGCAACGTCCAGCGTGAGCACGCCTTCGGCAAAGAGCTCGGCGAGGCTCGCCAGCCGCTCGCCGTCTGGGCGCACATAGACGTTCGAGATCGTCACGCCGCGTTCGGAGTCGGGTGGGTCGCCCGTGATCGTTGCCGGCCGGCCTCCGTCGGCAACTGCGCGCTGCGCCGTGCTCGCGCGCCCTCGAGCAGCATTTGCCGCCTTCGTGGGGCCCGCACCGCCGGTGATCTCGCGAGCGAGGCCCGGCCAGTCGTCGTCGGTGGTAGTCGAGCACCTCGCGTGCGCCGTAACCGGCGAGGCGTGCTGCGTTCGGCTTGCTCGCGGTTGCGAGCACCGCTGCGCCTCTCGCGACGCCGAGTTGCACGAGCAGGCTTCCGGTGACTCCGCTCGCGCCGTTCACCAACAGCCATTCGTTGCTCTCGACGGCAAGCTCATCGTCTATGGCTTGCGCTGCCGTGAGCGCCGGCACGGGAAACGCCGCAGCGGCCGCAACGTCGAGGGTAGGCGGCTTCAGCGCAAGATCTGCTGCGGCTACGACGACCCTTTGCGCCGTTCGCCTCCTTCCGCAACGGCTCCAATGGTCCCGGCCTCCTCCACGCCTAGCGCCATCGGCGGAGGCCCGCCGATGCGCCAGCTTCCGATCCTTGCCAGTTCGTCCGAGTTCCCAACTCCGGCGGCGGCGACGTCGATGACGACTTCCCCGGGCCCTCGCGCGATCGGCTCTTCGAGTGTCAGCGTCTGTATCTCGGCGCCGATCGCCGTGATGCCGGCTGCGAGCATTTCTAGGTGGGGGCGGGAGGATTCGAACCTCCGTAGGCTGAGCCGACGGGTTTACAGCCCGTTCCCTTTGGCCACTCGGGCACACCCCCAGGGATGCGGGATTGTACCGACACGTCCTCGGCGGGCTCTGCCCGGCGCGGTCACTAACGCTGGCCGGAGGGGTACCGATGGAAAGTCCTCATGGCGCCGAAGCCGCCGGACTTTCCATCGTCGAGGCCGTTCCCTTTGGCCACTCGGGCACACCCCCCAGAGCCGACGAGTGTAGCCGCGGGTTCGTCGCGGGATTCTCCTTTGCCGCCGCGCGCCCTAGGCTTAGGGCGTGCTCATCTGTTCGAACTGCGGCCAGGAGAATCCTGAGGGCGCGCGTTTCTGCAACGCGTGCGCGCAGCCGCTCGAAGCTGCGCGGCCGGCCGGCCGCGACGAGCGGCGGTTCGTTTCGGTCGTCTTCGTCGATCTCGTCGGCTTTACCGCGAGGTCCGAGGTGCTCGACCCGGAGGACGTCCGGGCCTTCCTGTCTCCCTACCATGACCTCGTTCGCCGCGAGCTCGAGTCATTCGGCGGCGTGGTCGAGAAGTTCATCGGCGACGCGGTCATGGCCGTCTTCGGGGCTCCGACGACCTACGGGGACGACGCCGAGCGTGCGGTGCGGGCGGCGCTGGCGGTCCGCGACGGCGTGCAGAGCCTCGAAGGGCTGGACGTACAGGTCCGGGTCGCCGTCAACACCGGCGAGGCGCTCGTTGCCCTCGGCGCCAGGCCGGAGCTGGGCGAGGGGATGGTCGCCGGCGATGTCGTCAACACGGCCTCACGCCTCCAGTCGGCGGCGCCGGTCGACGGCGTGCTCGTTGGCCGAGAGACATACGCCGCGACGCGCGACGCGATCGAATACGAGGAGGCGCCGCCGGTCATTGCCAAGGGCAAGGCCGAGCCGATCAAATCCTGGATCGCGCTGAGCCCGTTGCATGCCGCGGGCGAGCGCCGCCTGTCAGGCGATCTCGTCGGGCGGACCCGCGAGCTCGAGGTTTTGCGCGGGATCTGGGAGCGGGTCGCCGGCGAGACGGTTCCCCACCTCGTCACCGTCCTCGGTCCGGCCGGCATCGGCAAGACGCGGCTCGCCCAGGAGTTCGCGGCCGCGGTCGAGGAGGTGGGCGGACGCACCGTCCATGGACGCTCCCTGCCGTACCGCGAGAGCAGCGCCTATTTCGCCTTCGCGACCCAGGTGAAAGTTCTCTGCGGGATCTTCGAGAGCGATTCGGCCGAGGTGGGCCTTGCGAAACTGCGCGAAAGCGTCCCCGACGAGACGGTCGCGCGCCACCTCGCCATCCTGCTCGGGCTCGACCCCGAAGGGTCTGTCGACGATCGCGAGGAGCTGTTCTTCTCGGTTCGCGTCTTCATCGAAGGCGTGGCGCGCGACGGCCCCACTCTGCTCGTCTTCGAGGACATTCACTGGGCCGACCGCGGTCTGCTCGATCTGATCGAACTGCTGGCGGCGCGGCTACGCGGGCTGCCGGTCATGCTCGTCACTCTCGCGCGCCCCGAGCTTCTCGACTCGCGGCCCTCGTGGGGCGGCGGCCTGACCGCCTACACCGCGTTGCCCCTCGCGCCGCTGAGCGCGGATGAAGCCCACGAGCTGGCGAACCTGCGGCTCGGCACCATCCGCACCGACGCGGCCATGCGCCTGGCCGAGACGGCCGAGGGCAACCCGCTCTTCATCGAGCAGCTCGCCGCGACGATGGCCGAGTCGTCTCCTGCCGGAGCCTCGCTCCCGTCCACGATCCGCGGCATTCTCGCCGCCCGCCTCGACGCGCTCCCCGACGCGGAGCGTGCGCTCCTCCTCGACGCCGCGGTCGTGGGCAAGACGTTCTGGCGTGGCGCGCTGTCGCAGATCGGCGCCGACGGGCTCTCCGAGCTGCTCGGCGCGCTCGAGCGACGCGACCTGATCGTGCGCGAGACGAGCTCGATCATCGAGGGCGAGCAGCAGTTCGGCTTCAAGCACATGCTCATCCGGGACGTCGCCTACGAGCTCCTGCCTCGCGCCGAGCGGCGTAAGCGCCACGCGCGGGTCGCCGAGTTCTTCGAAGAGAGGACCGCCGAGCTCGGCGAGGTCGCCGCCGCCCTCGCTCGCCATTGGCGCGACGCGGGCGAGCCGGAGCGGGCGTTGGGCTACTTCATCCGCGCCGCCGAGCAAGCCGAGCACGGATGGGCGAAGGACCAGGCAGCGATTCTTTACCGCGAGGCGCTCGACCTCGTGCCGGACGGCGACGAGCGGCTCGCCGACCTACGACGTCGCGTTGCCCTCGCCCGCGCGGCGACCGTCCATATCCCGGACGCGCGCGTGCTGATCCACGAAGCCGGGACCGAAGCTCGGACTAGCCAGGAAAGTCAGCGGGGGTGACGTCGCCCGCGATCTCGTGGATTCCCTCGATCGTGTGGTTGCCGAGGTCCGCGGCATGGGCTCGCAGCATCGGCTCGTCCGGCGCGTCGTAGACACAGTAGGTCAGCACGGCGCCGTCCCCGTCGACGACGACGTGGCTGTGCTCCCACGTGATCTCCGGGTAGCTCTCCTCGATCGTCCGGCGCGAGCGCTTGCCTACCTCTGGCATGTCGTCCTCGGAGACGTCGAATTTCCGGACGATCAGGAATCTCGTCATGTGGGCCCTCCTTGGCCTGCGGGGCGGATGTTCTGGTTTACGTGGAAGAGGTTGTCGGGATCGTACTTCGACTTTACGCGTGCGAGGCGCTCGTAGTTTTCGCCGTAGCTCTTCTGGACGAGTGCCGGGATCTCCTCCGTGACCATGTTCAGGTACGAGCCGCCGGCGGCGTACGGGTGTACGGAATCCCAGTACCGGACGGCCCAATTCTTGAGCGCCTCCGCGTTGTCGGGGTCGGGGTCGACTCCCACGATCACCATGCCCCAGTTCGCATGGCGAAAGCCCCACGGTGTCTCGCTCGGACCGACTCGATGTGCGGCACCGTCGATGGGGTAGAGGTGCATCGTCGACTTCCAGGTCGGCAGCTTCTCCGCGAACACGACGTGCCGCTCGATCGCCTCGTCGGGGATCTCCTCGACGAACTCCGCACGCCAGTACCACTGGTCGCCCGGCGGGTAGACGCCGTCGAAGGCGCTCTGGAGCGCCGGGAGCGGCATCGGCTGGACGCCGTCGAGGAGCAGGCCCGGCTGTGCTCGCGCCTCGGCGAGCGCCTCGGCGGCGTCGTCCTCGGAGCCGGTCCAGCACCACGCGACCGCTGCGACCTTCTGCAGGTGCAGCTCGTCCGGGAAGGGCGGCGCCGGCGGGACGCTCATGAACGCGAAGAAGCCGCTCAGGTCCTCGGGCGCATTGACGATGAACTCGCGGTACCAGCGAAGGAGGTCGGCGCCGTGGTCAAGTGACCAGAACATCGGCCCGGCGACGACCGTCGAGATCGGGTGCAGACGCAGCGTCAGCTGCGTCACCACGCCGAAGTTGCCGCCGCCGCCGCGGATCGCCCAGTACAGGTCTGCGTTCTCGCTCGCGTCGGCCGTTACCACGGTGCCGTCGGCGAGGACGACCTCGGCGCCGAGGATGTTGTCGATCGAGAGCCCGCACTTGCGCGTCAGGTAGCCGATGCCGCCGCCTAGCATCAGCCCGGCGGCGCCGGTGGTCGAGATGATCCCGCCGGGCGTTGCCATGCCATGGTCGTGCGTGGCCGCGTCGACCTCACCGAGTAGGCAGCCGCCGCCGATCGTCGCGGTGCGTGCGTCGGGGTGGACCCGGATCGACTTCAGCCTGGAGAGATCGATGACGAGCCCGTCGTCGACGCTCCCGAGACCGGGGCCGTTGTGGCCGCCGCCCCGGATCGCGATGTCGAGCCCTTGCTCGCGGCCGAAGTTCACCGCGGCAGCGACGTCGTCGACGTCCGCGCAGCGGGCGATCAGCGCCGGACGCTTGTCGATCATCGCGTTGTAAAGGGCGCGCGTCTCGTCGTAGTCGGGATCGTCTCGCCGGATCAAGGCCCCGTTCAGGCGTCGTGCGAAGCCGTCGACATCGCCGACATCCACCAACTCGGTCATCTCTCTCCCTCGATCGCTCCACCGACTGTAGTGAGCGGCCCTCGCCCCTTCAAGAAGGGGTCGTACCATGTCCGGGTGGAGCGGTTCGATGCGATCGTCGTCGGTGCCGGCCCGGCGGGGTCGACGACGGCGTACCGCCTCGCGCGCGCGGGCGCGCGCGTGTGCCTACTGGACCGCGCACGATTTCCGCGCGACAAGCCGTGCGGCGGCGGGCTGACGCTGCGCGCGGTGCGGGAGCTGCCATTCTCGGTCGAGCCGGTCGTCGAGGACAGGGTCGACACCCTCGAGCTGGGGTTCCGGTACCGCCACCGGTGGAGCGGAGACGGCGCCAAGCCCCTGATCCTGATGACGCAGCGGCTCCGGCTCGACGCGTTCCTCGCGGAGCAGGCGGCCGCGGCAGGCGCCGACTTCCGCGAGGGCGTCAAGGTCCAGTCGGTAGATGCCGCCGGCACGGTGTCGCTCGACGGAGAGCGGCTCGCGGCCGACGTCGTCGTGGGGGCAGACGGGGCGAACGGCGTCACCGCCCGCTCGCTCGGGCTACCGGCGCACGAGCACGGCGTCGCGCTCGAGGGCAATGTCAGCTATGGGCCGGTCTCGCGCGAGCGCTTCGGCGGGCGCGCCGTCGTCGAGCTGGGCGTGGTTGCGGGCGGCTATGCCTGGGTCTTTCCGAAGGGCGACCACGTCAACGTGGGCGTCGGCGGCTGGCAAAGCGAGGGGCCGCGGCTGCGTGAGCGGCTGCGCGAGCTCTGCGGCGCGCTCGCGATCGACGAGGCCGCGGTGCGCGATCTGCGCGGGCACCGGCTCCCGATGCGCGGCGCGTCCCGGCGGCCGGTTCAGGGACGCGTCCTGCTCGTCGGCGATGCAGCCGGGCTTGTCGACCCGCTCTCCGGGGACGGCATGTACGAGGCGTTCCTGAGCGGCCGACTCGCGGCGGAGACGATCCTTGCCGGCGAAGCGCTCGAGCCGTACGCCGAGCGCTTCGCCGCCACGTTCGCGCCGCTCGAGACCGTCTCGTGGCGCGCGAAGCTCGCCTTCGAGCGCTTCCCGCGCCTCGCGTTCAGGCTCGCGACCACGAACCTCTCGTGGCGGCTGTTCCAAGCGGTCGTGCGCGGCGACCAGGCAGCCTCGGATACCCGGGGTCTCCGAGGCGCCCCGCTGCGGGTGTTGCAGGCACTCGGCGTCTAAAGGCAACCGACGTGGCTGCCGATGTGCAGCCCCGTGGAGCTGAACGCGGTCCTGCGGCGCGCCGTGGACGAAGGCGCAAGCGACGTCCACCTGAAGGTGGGCCAGCTGCCCGTCTTCCGGCGCGATGGCCAACTGACGCCGCTCGCCGGGCACCCGCCGCTGACGGACGCCGACCTCGAGTCTGCACTCGCGATCGTCTCCGAGCTGACGCCCGCGAAGCGAGAGGCCTTCTACGAAACGGGTGAGCTCGACATCGCCTACACCACCGGGGACCTCCCACGCTTCCGCGTCAACGTCTTCCGCCAGCGAGGGGCCATCTCCTTCGCCTTCCGCGTCATCCCGAAGCAGGTGCCGAGCTTCGCCGACCTGCGGATGCCGCCCGGCGTCCAGGCGATGGCCGACGAGCATCGCGGCCTCGTGCTCGTGACGGGCGCGACCGGCTCCGGAAAGACCACCACCCTCGCCGCGATCGTCGACTACATCAACAAGACGCGCCGACAGCACATCGTCACGGTCGAGGATCCGATCGAGATCCTCCACGAGGACTACGGCTGCATCGTCAACCAGCGCGAGGTCGGGATCGACACCGAGTCGTTCCTTCAGGCCCTCCGGCGCGCGCTGCGCCAGGACCCCGACGTGATCCTGATCGGCGAGCTCCGCGACGCCGAGACGGCCGAGACCGCGCTCAAGGCCGCCGAGTCCGGCCACCTCGTCTTCTCGACGATGCACACGATCGACGCCGCCGAGACTCTCGGTCGGATGATCGAGTTCTTCCCGGGGATCAAGCAGGCGCAGATCCGCTCGATCCTCGCGGGCGTACTGCGCGGCATCGTCAGCCAGCGGCTGTTGCCCCGTAAGGAGGGTGGCCGCGTCGCGGCGGTCGAGGTGATGGTCAACAACGCGCGCATTGCGGACCTGATCCGCGAGAACAAGTCCGAGGAGATCGCGGACGCGATCGCCGAGGGCGCTTTCTTCCAGATGCAGAGCTTCGAGCAGGCGCTGATCGCGCTCGTCATCTCCGGCGACATCGACCGCGAGGTGGCCGCGAGCGCCGCAACGAACCAGCACGACTTCATCGTCGCGCTCGAGCACTCGCTCAAGCGGGAGGCCGCCGGCATCACGCGTGCCGATGAGCTGCCTCAATCGGCGCCTTCCGAGGAGCAGGAGCCGGAGACGCGGATGCCGAGCCTCCGGATCGCCCCCGCGGACTGATGAAGCGCATCCTGCTGGGCTTTGCGCTCGCCCTCGTGAGCGTGGCGGGGACGGCGAGCGCCGACACGTTTCGGGTGCTTCCGTCGGCGCCGGCGAGCCTGCCGAGCGCGGCGGTGCCGAACCAGCCGGGCCAGATCGGTATTCCGCAGCCGATCTCCGCGCCGCCGGCCGTTCCGCAGGCGCTCAACTTCCCCCAGCTCGTCGTGCTCTGGCAGGGGGCCGGGTCCGCCTACGGGATCCCGTGGGAAGTGCTGGCCTCGATCAACAAGATCGAGTCGAACTTCGGGCGCAACATGGGGCCAAGCTCGGCCGGGGCGGTCGGCTGGATGCAGTTCATGCCGAGCACGTGGGAGCGCTGGGGCGTCGACGCGAACGGCGACGGAGTCGCCGATCCGTGGAACCCGCAGGATGCGATCTACGCGGCTGCCCGCTACCTGGCCGCGTCCGGCGGAGCGCAGGATCTGCCGCGCGCGGTGCTCTCCTACAACCACGCGCAGTGGTACGTGGACGAGGTCTTGCAGCTCGCGCACACGTTTGGCTCCGGGGGTGCCGACAAGACCTTCACGCTGGACCGGCTCCAGGTCTCGCTCGACGAAGCTCGGGATGAGGTCGCCAAGGCCAATCGCGAGCTGGTCGCGGCGCTGAAGGTGCAGCGGGGCTGGGCGAAGCGGGAGCGCCGCGCGCAGGCTCGCGCCGGGGGCGTCCAATTGCTCTCGAGGCAGCTCGAGCTCCAAAAGGCGGCGACGCAGGTGGGCGTCCGCGAGCACGACGCGGAGCTGCGCGTCACTCAGCTCCGCGCCCGGCTTACGCAGGCCACGGCCGCGCTGATGAAGGCGCGTACGCAGGCTCAGAGCGCCGCGAGTGCACCGGTCGCAGGCGCGCTGTTCGCTTCACCGGTCTCGAACGATTCCGGCTACGTTTTCCCGGTCGGCGGCGGGCCGTCCGTCGTCTCGGTCTCGCACCACCATCACGACTACCCGGCCGCGGATATCGCGGCGCCCGAGGGGTCGCCGGTTTACGCGCTGTCGGACTCGGTCGTGCTCAGGTCGTGGGCCCAGCCTGACCCACGTTGCGGCATCGGCCTCACCCTCCGCGCGGGCGACGGCCAGGAGTGGACGTACTGCCATCTCTCGTATCTCGATCCCCAGGTCACACCCGGCGCAGTCTTGACGGCCGGCCAGTCGGTGGGTCTCGTCGGCCACACCGGCGATGCGACGGGACCGCACCTGCATCTCCAGCTCGATCCCGCCACGCAGTATCCGCAGCTCGAGCCCTGGTTCGAGCGCTTCGCGGGCACCGCCTTCCGCTGGCAGGACGCCGCGACACCGGAGCTCGGCGCCGGCGCGAGCGCGAGCACGCCGGTCTTCGCGCAGGTCGCCGGAGGCAATTCGGCGTCCGGCGGCGTGATCCGGTTCGCGCGGATCCCCCGGTAGGGGGAGAGCCGGGGGCCTTCGCCGGCCGACGCAGAGAGAGTATGGCGGCTCGCTTCGCTGCGGTTGTTCCACGCATGGTCGTGCTCGGCCTGATCTGGCTGCTCGCGACCGGAACGTTCACCTACGCGGCCGGCCGGCAGCTGGCGACGAAGGCGCCAAAAACGCAGGCCCCTGCCATGACTCCGCGGCCCACCCTCGTCGTCCCAGACCTCCGCGGCCAGGCGTTCGTCTTCGCGAAGGGCATCCTCGAGGACTCGGGCTTCGGCTGGCGCGTGACCGGCGGAGTGCAGGGCTACGCGACCAACGTCGTCGCGACGCAGGAGCCCGCGCCGGGCACCCGCGTGCAGGACACCGGCGCGCCGATGCTCAAGCTGACGCTGCGACACGGAACCTACGGGCAGGACGGGCAGCCGGAGGACACGGCGCCGTACTCGGGGACATCTGTAGTACTCGAGAAGAGCGCAGCGGTGGCGGCGAAGAAGCCGGCCGCTGCACCCAAGAAGACCGTCGTCCGGAAGGCGGTCGCGAAGCGCGCGGTGAAGCGTGCCCGCCGTGCGGCCGCGAAGCCCAAGCGCAAGCTCGTGCCGCGCAAGCACGTTTTCGCCCGCGCCCGCCGCGCCGCGTTCACTCTTCCCGGCGCGCCGAAGGAGCCCCTTAACGAGATCCCCCTCCCGCAGCGCGCAGACCGGCTCGCGCGTTGGATCGACTCCCGCCCTCAGCGAACCACCAGCAACGTCCAGCACTGGCTCTATCAGCACGCGTGGATCGTCACCGGCGCCGGTTTCGGTTGGTCGCACGGCGACGAGGCCCTCGTGAAGTTGATCGCCGTCGACCGGCAGGTCGAGCGCACGTGGGGTGTCGGATATCGGAGCGAGGCCGTCGCCCGAACGACGCTCGCCGAGGTCCGCCGCCGCGAGCGATGAGCCCGCGCCGCCTCCTGCGGGCGCTCCGCCGCGAGCGGGGGTACACGCTCGTGGAGATGCTGGCTACCCTGTCGATCCTCGGCGTGGTCATGGGCGCGCTCGGGACGCTGTTCGTGTCGGCAACGAACTCCGAGGCCGACATGAACAACCGCTTTCGTGCACAGCAGACGGCACGGGTCGCACTCGACAAGATGCGCCGCGAGGTTCACTGCGCGAGCACGGCGACGCCTGGCAACGCAAGCGGCCCCACCTCGTCCGTGACGTTGACGCTCGCCTCGTTCTGCAAGACGCTGCCGCAGCCGCTTCCGAGCCCGCTGCCGAGTTACTGCTCGACGGGCAGCGGCCAGACCACGTGCTCCGTCACCTGGTGCACCCGAAATGTGGCCACGAACCGCAATGCCCTCTACCGGGTCACCGGCTCGGCGTGCGGCGCGAGCGGCGGCGTCAAGTGGGCCGACTACCTGGTCCCGACCACAGGCGCTCCGGCGTCACCGACCTGCATCGATGGTCCGCTCTGCGTTTTCACCTACGCGGCCCCGACGACGTCGTTGCTCGCGAAGCTCAGCCTCGACCTGCCCGTCAACGTACGGTCCAGGAAGGCGACCGAGCTCTTCGAGCTCCAGGACGCCCTGGTGCTGCGGAACAGCACCCGCTCTTCGTAACCGTTCGGGGGACGCGCCCCGCGTCTCATCGGCCGATGGTGTGTCTGATGCGGTGGCGTCTTCAATTGCGGTCCGAGCGCGGGCTGGCGCTCGTCATGGCGGTCGGCGTTAGCGCCGTGCTCTTGATCGCCGGGACGACGGCCGTCGCGTACTCGACCTCGAATCAGGCCGAGGCAAACCAGAGCCGTCAGCGGCAGGGTGCCGCCGCGCTCGCCGAAGCGGGCATCAGCAACGCGCTCGCGGTCCTGAACCTGCCGACGAACAACGCGATGCTCCAGCGGACGCTGCCGGCGTGCACGACGAACAGCACGAAGTACTCCGATTCGACCGCTCAGCGCACCTCCGTGACGACATGGAGCCAGTCGCCTGACGGCTCGACTGCCTGGTGCGGCACCTACGTCAGCTCGCTGCAGTCCTGGTACCTGACGGGAATCGGGACGACGAGGAACCCGAACAGCGGGAACGGCAAGGTCCGTGCGGTTTCAGAGGCGACCGTCACCGTGACGCCGAACGTCAAGCAGCCCCTCGGCAACCCCGTTTGGAACTACATCTACGCGGGACACACCGGCAGCACCTGCGACCAGAACCTGAACAACAACGTGACCGGCTCGTCGCGCATGTACGTCGCCGGCAACCTCTGCATCGGGAACAACGCGGTTGTGTCGCAGACGTCGCTCACGGTGGGAGGGAACCTGGTCCTCGCGGGCGGCAATACCGCCGTCGGGGCCAACACGAGCATGAACACCCGAGTCCAGACGGAGGTCGGCGGGACTTGCTCGTTCGGAACCGGTGCGCCGGTCACCTGCACGGGCAACCAGGACGCGCTCAAGGTCTACAGCAAGCTCCAGGACTCGGGCGGCAACTGGGTCGTCGGCGTCAACCACACCCCGCGCTACATCCCGCCGCCGACCGCCGACTATCCGACGTGGTACCAGAACGCGATCCCCGGCCCGGCCAAGAATTGCGACGTCGGCACGGGGCCGGTTCCGACGTTCGACAACAACTCGGTCTTCGACAACAGCGTGACGCCGGTTTTCAACATGACGCCCTCCACGGCCTACGACTGCCGAGTTGGCCCGGCCGCGACGCCGACCGGCGAAATCAAGTGGACACCGCCGACGCTCACGGCAGCTGGGCAGCTCTACTTGACGGGCACGATCTTCATCGACGGCAGCGCCACCATTTCGACCGGCACGAACAGCTCGACCTTTGCCGTCCAGTACAGCGGCATGTCGGCGCTCTACCTGTCGGGAACGTTCTATTTGAACGGCAAGCTGTGCGCGACGATCACGAGCGCGAAGACGGACTGCAACTTCAGCACCTACGACCCGAACAGCGCGATGATCACGGTCGTCGCGAACGGCAGCGGCGGCCAGGTCAATCCGGGGGACAGCATCCAGATCATCAACAACGGGGAGATCCAGGGCGCGCTCTACGGGACGAACGCGATCGAGTTTGGGAACAACTCCTACTCCGATGGGCCCGTGGTCGGGAGCACGCTCATCTTCGGCAACAACGTGACGACGAACTCGTTCCCGAACATCGACTTCGTTCCGTCCGGTGACCCCGGCAACAGCCCGGTGTTCGGACACCCGAACCCGCCGACCGGCTTCAGTAGCTAAACCGCGAACGGTCCACCGCCGATAAGGCGAAGGTGGAAGTCGCTCTCGGTGTGCTCGCGTTCTGGCCTGCCCTCGCGCTCGGCAGCTTCGTCAACGTCGTCGCGGCTCGCGTGCCGCTGCGGCGCTCGGTCGTCCAGCCCCGCTCGGCCTGCATGAGTTGCGGGACGGAGCTGGCCTGGTACGACAACGTGCCGCTGCTCTCTTACGCGGTCCTGCGCGGGCGCTGTCGTTCCTGCGGCGTAGGCATCGGTGTGCTTTACCCCGCCGTTGAGCTGGCGACCGCGCTGCTCGTCGCCGGTTGCGTATGGCGCTTCGGGCTCTCGGGGCGTGCAGCGGTCGCCGCCTTCTTCTGCATCGTCCTCGTCGCAGTCACCGCGACTGACCTGACGCACCGGATCATCCCGAACCGGATCGTCGTGCCCGCTGCCGCGATCGTGCTCGTCGCGCAGACGGCGTTGCAGGCCAGCCCCGAGTGGGCGACAGCAGCGCTCGGCGCGGCGCTCTTCCTCTTCGTGGCTGCGCTTGCGTATCCGGGAGGAATGGGGATGGGCGACGTCAAGCTCGCGCTGCTGATGGGCGCAGCGCTCGGAAAGACCGTCGCCGTGGCGATGATGGCCGGCATGCTCGCGGCGCTCGTCCCGAGCTTCTACCTGCTCGCGCGGTACGGCTCGAGCGCCCGCAAGATGGGCATCCCCTTCGGCCCGTTCCTCGCCCTAGGCAGCGTCGTAGCGCTGTTCGCCGGGCACTGGCTCCTCGCCCAGTACTGGGCCACCTTCACCCATTAAGAGCTAACTCAGTCGGAACAAATGCGGCTAAGCATTTGCGCCGCTCCGGCCGATACCTCATTTGAGGGATATGGACTCCGATCGTCCGCCCAATCTCCGCGTCGCCGGCAACGCCGGCGATGACGTCGCCGAAGGCGGCGGGCTTGCGCCTGCCTCGAGCGTCAATGCGGTAGCCGAGCTCGTTGCCGACCTGCTCGCCGCGACGAACCTCCTCGCTGAAGACAAGCTGAACGTCGTCCGCGGGCGCGCCGGCCAGGCGGGCTCGCTGTCGAAGGCAATCGTCGACGAGGGGTTTGCGGCGAGCGAAGGCGTTGCGCGGATGCTCGCGGCCCGCCACCACATGCCGCTCGTCGACCTGCCGCTGACCGGCGTCGAAAAGGCGGCGGGCGACCTCGTGCCGCTCCACGTGCTCGAGCGCCTGGTCGCGATCCCGTACGCGCTCGACGGCGAGACGCTTCGCGTGGCGATCGCCGACCCGTCAGACCTACACGCGATCGACGAGCTGCGGCTGGCGAGTCGGCACCAGCTCGAGCTTGCGGTCGCGTCGCGGGACGACATCCTCACGGAACTGCGCCGCCTGGCGCGCCAGTCCGAGGCGTTCGGCGCCCGCGCCGCGCTCGCGGAAGAAGAGGCGCTGCTCCAGGCCGAGGAAGAGGAGGACGCCGACGACCTCGAGGCCGAGGACGGGATCTCGGAGGCGCCGCTCGTCCGGCTCGTGAACTCGATCATCTTCCAGGCCGCCGAGGACGGGGCCTCGGACGTCCACTTCGAGCCGCAAGAGGACGCGCTCCTCGTCCGGCTTCGGATCGACGGCGTCCTCCACGAGGTGCAGCGGATACCCAAGCGGATGATGGCGGGGGTGACGACGCGCCTGAAGGTGCTCGCGAAGCTCGACATCGCCGAGCGCCGGAAGCCGCAGGACGGCCGCATCTCGCTGAACGCGGCCGCCGCCGGGCGAATGCTCGACATTCGTGTTGCGACGCTGCCGACCGTCGAGGGCGAGTCGGTCGTCATGCGTCTCCTCGACAAGTCGAAGCGGCCTCCGACCCTCGAGGAGCTGGGGCTATCCGACGAGATGCGCAAGAGCCTCGAGGCCATCGTCCAGCGCCCGACCGGCGCGCTGCTCGTGACGGGGCCAACCGGCTCGGGTAAGTCGACGACGCTCTACGCGGCGCTCGCCGAGATCAATCACCCGGAGATCAACATCATCACGGTCGAGGACCCAGTTGAGTACCGGCTCGGCGGGATCAACCAGGTACAGATCAACACCCGCGCCGGCCTCACCTTTGCGGCGGCGCTGCGGTCGATCCTGCGCTCCGACCCGGACGTCGTGATGGTCGGCGAGATCCGCGATCCCGAGACGGCCAAGATCTCGATCGAGGCCGCCCTCACCGGCCACTTCGTGCTCTCGACGCTGCACACGAACGACGCGCCGGGCGCGCTGACGCGCCTCAACGAGATGGGCGTCGAGCCGTTTCTCACCGGCTCTGCGGTGACCGGCGTCCTGGCCCAGCGCCTCGGGCGGAAGCTCTGCACGCACTGCTGCGAGATGTATACGCCGTCGGTCGAGGAGCTCATCAAGGCGCGCGTCTCGCCGGACATCGCGGCGCAGGCGGACGGGATGATCTTCTACCGCAAGCGCGGCTGCCCACGCTGCAACCAGACCGGCTACAAGGGCCGGATCGGGATCTTCCAGCTCCTGGCGATGAGCGAGACGCTCGAGACGCTCGCCGCGCAGAAGGCGAGCCGCGAGGAGCTGGAGCGAGCCGCGATGGAGGAGGGCATGAGGACGCTCTGGGACGACGGCATCGCCAAGGTCGCCGCGGGCCTGACCTCGATCGAAGAGCTCGCGCGCGTCACTATCTAGGTCTTCGCGCCGCGCCTGTGATACGAACGGCGCATGACGACGCCGAGGACGCTCTATGCAAAGAGCGGCGACGTCCATCTCGCCTACCAGGCGATCGGGACAGGCGAGCGCGACATCGTGCTCGTGCTCGACTGGGCCAGTCATCTCGAGGCGGTCTGGGAACAGCCGTTCATCCGGGAGTTCATCGCCTCGCTGAACCGCTACGCGCGCGTGCTCTGGTTCGACATGCGCGGGGTGGGTTTGTCGGACAGAGTCGTCGATCCGGCGGTCGCGACCGAAGAGTGGATGGACGACGTTCGCGCGGTCATGAACGCTGCGGGATCGGAGCGGGCGACTCTACTCGCGCACGGGCACGGCGTTCAGATGGCTCTGATGGCGGCCGCGACCTATCCGGAGCGCATCGAGTCGCTCGTCCTGATCAACGGCTTCGCACGCTTCTCGCGTGCGGACGACTATCCGGCCGGGGTGCCGGAGTCGGCCGCGCGGGTGTTGCTGAAGGGCATCCAGGAAACGTGGGGGACAGGCGTGATGGCCGGGCCGCTCGGCCCCTCCGTCGCGTCGCGGCCCGGGATCGAAGAGTGGTACGGGCGCGTGGAGCGCTTTGCAGCGACGCCCGGCACAGCGATCGCAAAGATGCGCGCGATCCTCGATCTCGACGTTCGCAACGTCCTGCCGCTCGTGTCCGCGGCGGCCTTGGTCGTCGTCAACAGCGGTGACGCCTTCGTGCGTGCCGGGCACGGCCGCTATCTCGCCGAGCATCTTCCGAACGCCGGCCTACTCGAGCGGGACCGCCCCGATCACTGGCCGCTGCCGGAGGCCGATCTGATGGGAGCGATCGAAGAATTCGTAACTGGGGCGAGGCAGGTGGGGTTCGACGACCTCGACCGAGTGCTGACCACCGTCCTCTTCGTCGACGTCGCGGGCTCGACGGAGCGCGCGAGTGAGTTGGGCGACCACCGCTGGGTGGAAGAGCTCGGTCGCTTCCTGGAGACGGTGCGACGAACGGTGGTCGCGCATCGCGGCGAGCTCGTCAACCAGGCCGGCGATGGAATCCTGGCCACCTTCGACGGCCCTGCCCGGGCGATCAAGTGTGCCCGCGACATCCGCGACACGATGCGCCGGGCGGGGCTCGATGTTCGCTGCGGCCTGCATACGGGCGAGGTGACGAGGCGCAACGGCGATGTGACCGGGATCGCTGTGAACATCGGCGCCCGGGTCTCGTCGGCCGCGTCGCCGGGTGAGGTGCTCGTGACGCGGACCGTGCGAGACCTGGTCGCCGGCTCAGGGATCGCGTTCGACGACCGAGGCGAGCACGCCCTGAAGGGCGTGCCCGAGAGGTGGTCGTTGTACGCGACGAGCGGCTGAAAACGTCGCACGGACGCGGCACCGCCGCTGCGTCCTGTTCAGTGCATCCGGCGCGGGACCCGGTGCGTGAAGGCCCCCGCCGCCGGAGGCGGCGAGGGTCTGCGCGCGGTCCAGTTAACTTGCCTGGACGTCGCAGCCGAGGTACATGAGCGCCTCGACCGCTTCGGTCACGAACGCCGTCGCCTGGTGTGCGTCGGCGAAGGTGTAGGGGCCCGGCTGTACCGGCTTCGAGGCGCGGGCGCCGACCGCGAAGACCTCCGCCTCGACGACGCACGAGTCGCCGTAGTCGATCGCCTTCAACATGGCGACCGACCGGCCGTCCCGCTTCGCATGCCGGACGAAGAGCTCCTGCGGGTCCGCGTGGGCGTTCGCCTTCACGAGGCGGGCTGTGCCGATGCCGCGTTGACGACGGCCTGCTCGATCGTGTCGGCGTCGACGTAGCCGTTCAGCCTGACGTAGAGCGTCCGCGGCTTCTGGAAGATGAGCACAGCCGGCGCGTCGAGCAAGCGGTTCTGCGGATCGGCGCTCGCGCCGACGAGCGCCGAGAGCGCCTGCACCTGCGCGTTACGCGAGACGCTGATCGAGGCGAAGCCCGCGTGGGCTTGCGCCGCCCCTGCCTTGGCCTCGGCGAGCGTGAGCCGGTCGACCGCAGAGTCCGGCGACACGAGGGCGACGACGACGACCGAGTGGTGCTTCAAAGCGTCTGCAAGCGGAGTCGGCACGCCTCCGACGACGGCCGGATGGCGCTTGGCAGTGGCCTTGCCGGCGAGCTTCGGCGGTGCGAGCGCGACCTTCGCCTTCGTCTTCGTGTGGGGGTGCAACGGCTTGATCGTGTGCACGGCACGGGCCGCCGAGGAAGACGCGCCGCGTCCAAGGACGACGTAACCGCCGGCGAGGACGAGCACGCCTGCCAGTCCGACGGCAGCGTAAATCCGAAACCGCTCGTTCATGGTTCTCCTATCGGCAGGAAAGGGCCAACTCTTGACGCGTCCAGGCAAGAGAAAGGGCGCGGTTTCCCGCGCCCTTTCCACGCTTTGAACGGTCTCGGGCGACTAGCAGGTACCCGGGACGATGTCGCCGCCGGGGCCGCTCTTGTGGTAGCTGACGCCGGTCGGCTTGGTGTTCTGGATGCAGTACCCGGTGCCGGCTGAGTTCACCTTGACGGTGATGTTCTTGATGCCGGCGTCGTAGGAGAGCTGCAGCTTGGTCAGGTGGGCACCGATGTAGTCGGTCTTCGTGTTGTCGGCCGCGTAGGCCTCGATGCCCGGGATCGCGGCGCGGACGTTGGCC
>JBKOUJ010000137.1:0-2852 GCA_046723355.1 Actinomycetota bacterium
TCCATGCGGTCCGCTGGAACACCTTGTCGCCGAGGAAACGAACCTTCAGCGAGTTGATCCGGGTCACCCGCTCGATTCCCTCGGCGGTGGAGATCTCGCCCCGTCGGGTCGCCTGGTACAGGGCCGACAACGCTTGCGAGCGGACGAGCGTCGGCGCGACGAGCTGGTGCTCGGGCGCGACCTCGACCTCGCCGGCAGCAATCCGGAGCAACGTCTCGCAGTCGACGACGAACCGCGCCACCCCGCGGACGCTACACGCCGGCTAGCCGCTCAGTTCGCCTTCACTACGAGGTGTATCCCTCGGTCACCTCGTCCTTGTGCGCGGCAAAGGCACCCAGAACTTCTTCCTTTTCCTGCTCAGGCACGTTGAAGAAGTCGAGCGTCCGCGCGAGCTCAGCCGCCACTTCATCGAACTCGGCGGGCGAGATCTTCAGCTCGCGGTGAGCTTCTTCCAGGCCGAGAGGAGTACTGCCCGGTTCCGTGCCCGCGTATTGCTGGGGCCCACCGGCGATGTCGCAGACCCACAGGGTGCGCATGAACTTGAGCCCGGGCAGTCTGGCGAGGTTGTTGGTGTGCCACTCGCGGAGAGCGGGGTTTTCCGATGTCTGGCCGACGATCGGGTTACGCACGATCGCGTCGCTGAAGTGGTCGACCACTGCTGCGATGGCGAATGCGCCACCGAGCCGGTCGTACAGGCTCGAATCGGTCATCGTTGCCTCCTGGTTGGCTTCTAGGAGATTCCAACAAGTCACCTACGCCCAGACGCCCGGCTCGGATTTGACTCGCCTCGGGTTGGCGGTCGACTCCTCGTTGTCGCAAAAAGCCGCCCCCGTTCGTCTCAGGTAGGTAAGGCGGGACAACCATGGGGTCGCAAGGAGGGAGAGAGATGGCTAATCGCGTCGGCTGGTTCGAGGTCGTCGGGCAGGACGGCGAGAAGCTGCGCAGCTTCTACGGCGACGTCTTCGGCTGGAGCTTCAACGTGCCCGCGCCCGAGATGAACTACGGGATGACGGACGCGTCCGAATCGGGCATCGGCGGCGGCATCGGTCAGGCCCAGGGCGGGCCCGGTCACGCCACGTTCTACGTCGGCGTTCCCGATCCGCAGGCGACGCTGGACAAGATCGAGGGTGCGGGCGGCAAGACCGTCGTGCCGGTGACCGAGATGGAGATGGTCACCTTCGCCATGTTCACCGACCCGGAGGGTCACCTGGTCGGGCTCTACAAGGCCGAGGAGTAACCCCTACGGTCTGATCCGCGAGACGGTGCCGGAGCCTTGGTTGGAGACCCAGACGGCTCCGGCGCCGAGCTCGACCTCGCGCGGCTGAACGCCGACGTTGAGACGACGGAGCACGCGGCGGCGGGCGAGATCGATCTTGAGCACCTGGCCCGTGTCGTAGTTCGCTACCCAGAGCACCCGCGAGCACGCGAGCCCGACGCTGCCCGTCCCGACCCGGACGCGTGCGGCGACGGCGTTCTTCCCAGGGTCGATGACGTACAGCCTCGGCCCGCGTAGGCTCGAGACCCAGAGGCGGCCGCGGCAGAAGACGGCGTTGTCGGGGTCGGCGCCGACGCGGATCGTCGCCGTCACCGCGTTGGTGGCCGGGTCGATCCGCGAGACGGTGCCGTTCTCGTTCGGCACCCAGGCCGCGCCGGCGGCGAGCACGACGTCCTCTGGGTTGCCGCCGACGGCGATCCTGGCCGTGATCGCGTTGGTGGCAGGGTCGATCCGGACGACCTGGCCGCGGCCGTAGACCGCGACCCAGACGTCGCTGCCGGTCGCCGCGAGCCCGGCCTGCTCAACCCCGGCGTCGACCCGCGCCACGATCCGATTGGCCGCAGGGTCGACGCGGGCCACGTTGCCCGAGTTGAAGGAGCTGACCCAGACGGACCCGGCTCCGAAGGCGGCCGCGTACGGCGCGTTGCCGAGCGTGATTCGCGCCGAGATGCGGTTTCGGGTCATGTCGATCCGCTCCAGGCGGTCGCCTGTGTAATTGGCCACCCAGAGCGAGCCGCCGCCGACGGCGAGCCCGATCGGGTCGCCGCCGGTGCGAACCTTCGCGACCACGCGGGGCGGCCGGCTCGGCGCCGCGGTCGCGGTCGAGGCGACGACCGCTCCGATGAGCGCGAGGGCGGCGAGGCTAGGCCCGCGCACGCGCCCGTTCGCGGTCGAGGAGCTTCAGAACGCGCTCCGTCCAGGCGATCGTCGCGCGCGTCACGTCGAGGCCGTGCAGCAGGGTGAGGTACGGGAAGAAGTCCTCGTCACGGTCGATCCCGCGCTCGATCTCCTCGAGCTCTGCGAGCTTGGCCTCGGCGAGTCGCTTTCGCTCGAGCACCTGCGTTCTCAGCGTCTCGGAGTGGGCATGACCGCCGAAGAACAGTTTCAGCAACAGGCCGCGGGACTCGGAAAGATCGCCTCCAGCGACGTCGAGCCATCCCCGCAGCGCCTCCTCGCCGGCCGGCGTGAGCGCGTAGAGCTGCTTGTCGGGGCGCCGCTTCTGAGCCACCGGCTTCGTCGTGGCGAGCCCGCGCTCGACGAGGCGCGGCAGGATCGCGTAGATCTTGCTCTTCGCCGGGCGCCAGAAGTAGCCGATGCTGCGACGAGCCAGTTTGTCGAGCTCGTAGCCGGAGCCCTCGCCGAACGTCAGCAGTCCGAGGACGGCGAACTCGGTGTCGGAGAGACCGCTCGGCATTAGTCCCCAGGGTGCTAGTCCCCGAGGAGCTAGACAAGGTCAGGAACGGAGCTTTGGCAGGACGTGCTCGCCGTACACGCGGAGCGCGTCGAGCGCGGTCGGCCCGGACTGGTTGGAGAGCTTGACGATCACGTCGCCGTCCGCGAGCGACTCGATCTGTTT
>JBKOUJ010000086.1:0-3154 GCA_046723355.1 Actinomycetota bacterium
GCCTGGTGGGAGGAGCAGGGTCTGTTGTCTTCCACGGCGAAGGCCACTCCGTAGAATCGCGGTGGCTGGGTTGATGAAGGACGTCCTCTTGATCCTGACCGGTTACGTGCTCGGCAGCCTCCCGTGGGGCTACTGGCTGCCGCGGCTACTGAGCGGTGTCGACATCCGGACCGTCGGCAGCCAGAGCACGGGTGCGGCAAACGTGTGGCGGACGCTCGGCTTCAAGATCGCTCTCGGCGTCGCCGTGCTCGACATCGGCAAGGGGTTCGCTGCGGCGCTGCTCGGGACCTGGCTCGGCGGCGAGCTCGTCGGCGTGCTGGCAGGAGTCGCCGCGCTCTTCGGCCATTGGCGACCGCTGTTCATCGGGTTCAGGCGCGGCGGCAAGATCGTGGCGACCACCGGCGGCGTCGCCCTCGCGTTGATGCCTCTCGCGACGCTCGCAGCCGGCGCGGTATGGATAGCCACGTTTCTGGCCACCCGCTACACCTCGGTCGCATCGATGGTCGCGGCGGCGACGTTGCCGCTCTTCGCGATCGGCCTCGGCGCCTCGGGGCCGGTGATCGCCTTCGCCGCCGGGGCCGCGGTTGCGATCTTCGTGCTCCACCGGGCGAACATCGCGCGGCTGCTCAGCCGCAGCGAGAACCGGTTCGAGCTGCGCCGGCCCTCGAAGGCGCGCGGAGTCTAGCTTCGACGGACGAAATCAATCGAGACCGGCACGCCGTCGAGCTCGAACCGGTCGCGGAGCTGGTTCTCGACCCAGTAGCCGTAGTCCCGCGTCACGAGCGATGGGTCGTTCACGAAGAAGCGGAACCGCGGCGGCCGCGCATGCACCTGCGTCCCGTAGAGGAGGTTGAGCCGCCGGCTGTTCCGCGCCGGCGCCTCGCGCACTTCGCGCAGCTCGGCCAGGAAGCGGTTCAGTTCCGCGGTCGAGATCCGGTGCGCGTGCTTGTCGAACTGGCGCTCGATCCGGTCGAGCAGACGCGCGACGCCGCGGCCAGTCTTCGCCGAGACCGTGAGGACGGGCGGGCGCTGGCGGAGCCGCTCGGCGAGGCGTGCCCGCGCGTCTTCAATGTCGACCTCAGCGACGTCCCACTTCGAGAGGACGGCGAGCGTCGAGCACTGCGCCTTGCGTGCCACGTCGGCAACGGTCAGGTCCTGGTCGACGACGCCCTCGCTGGCATCGATAAGAACGAGCGCCACGTCGGCGCGCTCGGCGGCGGCGAGCGCGCGTAGCTCGGAGTAGTACTCGATCCCCTGCCGCTGCCGCCGCTTCCGGCGCAGGCCGGCGGTGTCGATGAAGACGAGCTCGCGGTCACCGTGACGCATGACAGTGTCGATCGCGTCGCGCGTCGTGCCCGGCTGTTCGGAGACGATCACGCGCTCCTCGCCGAGAAACGCGTTCAGAAGGCTCGACTTGCCGACGTTGGGGCGGCCGAGGATCGCGACGCGGATCGCCTCCTCGGAGACGACAGGGCGGCCTCGGCCCGGGAGCCTTGCGACGACGGTGTCGAGCAGGTCGCCGGTGCCGTGCCCGTGCATCGCCGACAGCGGCACCGGATCGCCGAGGCCGAGCCGGTGGAACTCGAAGGCCAGCGCGTCCTGGTCCGGGTCGTCGATCTTGTTCGCGATGACGATCACCGGCTTTCGCGCCGCCCGCAGGATCTGCGCGAGCTCCTCGTCGCCGGGCGTGATCCCCGCCCGTGCGTCGGTCAGGAAGAGGACGAGGTCCGCCTCCTCGACTGCCGCCTTCGCCTGCTCCGCGATCGACCGCGTGATCGGGTCGGTGCCCGCGATGTCGACGCCCCCGGTGTCGACCAGCAGGAACCGCTTGCCATTCCACTCGGCGATGAGCTCCTTGCGGTCTCGAGTCACGCCCGGCGTTTCGTGCACGACCGCGGCGCGCGACTCGGTCAGGCGGTTGACCAGCGTCGACTTGCCGACGTTCGGGAAGCCGACGATCGCGACAGTTCCTAGGAGCCCGTCTTCTGTTGCGCTCACGACCGCATTCTCGCGAGCGCCGGTGCGACGGCGGCTTCGAGCCGGCGGTCGACAGCGACAGCGAAGCGGGTTTCGGCGCGCTCGCGGCCCGCGCGGTAGTCCTCGACCGCCGTGGGGATCGAAGGCGGAGGGCGTCTAGCGCCGAGCGGCGCCAGCAGGTGCTCAAACGCTTTCTCGAGCTCACTTGCGACCAAATCGAGCTTGCCTCGAGCCTCCTTCGCGGCGAGCCAGAGCATCCAGTCCCAGAAATGCGCGTCGATTGCGTCGAGATTGTCGGGCGCAGGCTCCCACGGGGGCTCCGGCGTGTGAGGCACGTCCGGAAAAATCAAATCGATCTTCGTCGGCCCCGCGAGCATCAGCATCCAGCAGCGGTGCGTGCTCAGCCGGTCCCATTGCTGCGCCAGCGGTTCCAGCGGCGCAAGGAGACTTGGGAGGTCACCGGCAACCGCGGCGAGGTCGTCGACGTCGACGAGGAAGTCCCAGTCCGACAACGCGATCGCCCGCCCTTCCGCGCGGGAGCCGGCAAGCCTGACGTCTCGGAACCCGGGCGCTGTGAGTAGCTCGATGACGCGCTGCGCGAGATCCGCGCCTGCCCGCACCTACGCGGGTTGTCGCTCGCGAACGAGCTGCTCGATGCGGCCGACGACGTCCTCGACGTCGAGCTCGGTCGTGTCGATCCGCACCGCGTCCTGCGCCGGCATCATGCGCTCGGCGTCGCTCTGATCGCGCAGCCGGAGATCGGTCGCGAGCGCGTCGGCGCCGATCTCGGGCCGTTCGGCCAGCCGCCGTTCGGCGCGGATCTGCCGCTCCGCGTTCAGGTAGACCTTCACGTCCGCGCCTGGGCAGACCACGGTGCCGATGTCGCGCCCCTCGATCACCGCGTCGCCCTCGTTCGAAAGCTCGCGCTGCCGTGCCCGCATCACCTCCCGCACCTGCGGGTGGCGCGCGACGACCGGAACGACGCGGTCGATCCGGGACTTGCGGATCGCAGCCGTGACATCGGTGTCGTCGATCCAGACGCGCCCGTCCGTGTCGAGCGTGACCGGGTTGTCCTCGGCAAGCGCACCGAGCTTGGCGCCCTCGCCGAGCGGGATGTCGCGCGTCATCGCCAGCCACGTCAGCGCCCGGTACATCGCGCCGGTGTCGAGGTAGCGGT